>CBDUQW010000059.1:0-22134 GCA_965369625.1 uncultured Thermoplasmata archaeon
GGGACAGCGAGCCCCCAAGTTCAGTGTGACTCGATGTCATGCTAAACATATACCTTGAATCATGTAACGACGTTAAAATACTGAAAATTTGGGCCAGATATATCTTGTAGTTTATATGCTATTGATGCATTTCGGAGGATCATGAGGCAGGTGACCATCGAGATAGAGCTCGGCGAGATGGCGAAGGAGGCCCGAAGGCTGACGTTCGAGCACGTATACTCCTACGAGGTCCTGGAGGTCCTGAAGATGGACTATGAGGAAGCGCTGTTCGTCGACTTGATCGAGTGTGTCACGAAGGAGGATGTATCGATCCACGACCTCCAGACCATCGGCAACATGGAGATCCTCAGCGTCATCAAGTCGGAGGGGAACAGGCATACCTGCCTGGTGAAGGGCCATGAAGAGGACGAGACCAAGGAGAACTACAGGGAGCTCGACCTGGACCTCATCTACACCACACCCAGTTTCCAGTCGGAGGACAGGATAATCATAAGTTTCATAGGTGCACAGAAGAACCTGATGAGGTTCGTGGACCTTATGAAGGATGGACAGATCGGTAAGATCACCAACATGACCTTCAAGAGGGCAGCGTACCAGAGGAAGGACCTGCTCTCGGTCCTGACCGACAAGCAGAGGGAGGTCATGGTCGCTGCCTACGGGCATGGATACTATGACCTTCCCAAGAGGATAAGCAGCGAGCGATTGTCGGAGAGGGTCGACATCAGCAAGCCCACGCTGCTGGAGCACCTGAGGAAGGCGGAGAGGCGGATCCTCGCCGAGATCATGGCCGGCTATTCCGAATAGCGCAGATGGGGCGAGATATCATCCTTGGATGGTGATCACGATCTTTCCCTTGACGTGCCCTTCTGCGAAATATCGGAAGGCCTCGGCAACCTCGCTCAAGGGGTAGCGTCTGTCTATGACCGGCTTGACCTTGCCGGCCTCGAAGAGCTCGTTCATCTCGACCAGGTCGCGGGGGTTCGGTCTGAGCAGCAATAGACGTGCCTTCCTGCTCCCCAGGATCCACGAGCCCAGGAGCAGAGCCTGTATGGCCGACCTCCCTTTTCCTCCGAGTATGACGCAGACACCCTTTGGTCCCAATGCCCGCTTGTAATCGAAGACCGAGCGATCCGACGTGACGTCGAGGATGAGGTCGTAGACCTGCCCCTTCTTCGTGAAATCCTCCTTGGTGTAGTCGATGACGTGGTCCGCACCGATGGATAGCATGGTGTCCAGCTTCTCTCCGCTGTCCACACCGGTCACCTCCGTCCCGAAGGACTTGGCGATCTGGATCGCGAAGGTGCCCACACCGCCCCCCGCACCGTTTATCAGGACCTTCTGTCCTTCCTTGATCCGTCCCTTGCGAAGGCCCTGCAGGGCGAGGACCGCTGCCTGAGGTGTTGCCGCTGCCTCCTCGAAGGACATGCTGGCCGACCTTAACGCCAACACCTTCTCTTTGGCACACACATACTCGGCAAAACCGCCCCAACCGCTCCCGGAGATGTCCCCGAACACCTCGTCACCTGGCTGGAATTGTTCGACGTTCCTACCTACCCCTTCGACCGTTCCCGCTATGTCACAACCGAGTATCTTGTGTGGGGGTGATGCGCGCCCCCCCAGTGTGATGTGGCCCACGCCGTTCATGAGCTCCCAGTCCCATGAATTGATGGACGCGGCATGGACCTTTACCAGCACCTCATCGTCCTTGGGAGTGGGTCTCTCCACCTCCTGGAGCTCCAGGACCTCCGGTGGTCCGTATCGTGTCCATACACTGGCTTTCATGGGTATCGCCTTGTCAGGTCTTTTGGGTGTTCAACAACTTCTTTGCGAAGTCCTCTGCGTTCTTGAGGTCCTTTTCATTGGGTCTCCCTTTGTTCATACCACCAAAGTATCTCAAGAAACTATTGGTGTTGAAACCCTTGCACGCGAACTCATCAACGATGAAATATCCCTTTGCTTGCAGCTTTTCCCTGAGCTCCGAGTGATCTGCGGCGACCTTGTGCATTCCCATGATGGCACTGGTCGAGAAGATGAATGCTTGTCTTTCAGTAACCTGTGGCAGCTCATCGGCAAGGTCTAGCAGACATTTGTCGTGCTTTGCACCATATATCCCCGAGCCGAAGCCTATCAGGTCATACCCCTGAAGCCCTTCGGGATCGATCTGCTGTGGTGTTCCGAGCTCTGCATCAAGGACCCTTGCGAAGACCTTGGCGACCTTCTCGGTGTTCATGTGATGATATGAGTATACGATAACTAGAGATCTCATTGGCAACACCACGTCCATATACACACTATTCATATCATTCTACAACAGTGATGACCACGTTCCCCTTCTTGTGTCCTTTGTCGACATACCTGTGAGCCTCGGCCGTCTCTTCCAATGGATAGCGCCTGTCGATGACCGATCTGATCTTTCCCGCCTCGATGAGATCCTTGAGGAAGACGAGATCCTCTTTTTTCTCCCCTGCCATCTTACTTATCACTTTCTTGCTGCTCGTCATTGAGGTCCATAGCCCTTGAAACTTCGGAACAACGAGCCCATTGTTTGCCTGGAGCAAGGTCCCATGTTCGTTCAACGACCTGATGCTCCGGAAGAACGGACTCTTGCCTACCACGTCAAAGATGACATCATAGGTCTCACCGCTCTTGGTGAAATCCTCCTTGGTGTAATCTATTACTTTGTCGGCACCAATGGAGCTCAGCATGTCCAACTTCCTTCCGCTGTCCACGGCGATCACTTCAGCCCCGAATGATTTGGCGAGCTGTATCGCCATGGTGCCTATACCTCCACCCGCACCATTGATCAGGATCTTTTGTCCGCTCTGGATATGTCCTAACCTCAGAAAATGCAATGCATTGGTTCCTCCAACAGGAACGACAGCGGCTTCCTCATAGGTCATATTGGTCGGTTTCAATGCCATCATCGCGTCTTCAGGCAGACATTTGTACTCGGCATAGGCACCGAAACTAAAACCGGTGGATGTAAAGATCTGGTCACCTCTCTTGAATCGTTTTACATCTTTGCCTACCGATTCGATCTCCCCGGCCAGCTCTTGCCCCAGGACCGTCACCCTTTTTGGCCTTGTGAGACCAATGTACATTCGCAAGAAGATCCGTAACAAGATGGGGACCTTGAGACTGCGAAGTTCACAGTCACCTGCGAATACGTCTGCTGCATGGACCTTTACCAACACTTCATTGTCCTTGGGGATGGGTTTGGCTACCTCTTTGAGCTGAAGAACATCCGGAGGGCCGTACCTTGTCCATACGACCGCTTTCATGCGTTCACTCTTGACGATCGCGCTCACCTGCCGCTATACCGTCGCGCTTCTTAGCGATAGGTGCATCGCGTTATTGGGTTTTATTCTAATGTTCCACGGTGATGACCACGTTCCCCTTCTTGTGGCCTTTCTCGACGTACCTGTGGGCCTCGGCCGTCTCTTCCAACGGATAGCGCCTGTCAATGGCCGATCTCATCTTCCCCGACTCGATGAGCTCTCTGAGGAAGACCAGGGATCACCAGACCGACGAGGAACAATATCTCAGGAAGGCCGAGGGACAAGTCCGTTCTCACCTCACAGCTCTCGTCGGTACGCTATTCCTCCGCTTCCTCCGGCTCCGGCCTACGGAATTCGAGGTTGATACCGATCTCCAGGGTCCTGTCCTGGCGGAGGAAGTTCAAGATCTGGCCCACCTTGCCCTTGGACGACTGGACCAGCTGCTCCCTTCCCGCCTCGTCCAGCTGCAGGTCGCCCCGCCGCTGGACCTCCTCGCCGAGACCCTCCTTGGCCACGGATTCTGCCATCTCCAGGTCACCGATGGAGATGCTCTCGGACCCCAGCTTGTTGACCATCGAGTTGTACAACTTGTTGATCTGTTGCAGGTGGGAGAGCTTCATGTTCAGGTCATGCTCGGTATCGAACGCGCTCATCGAGATCGCACATTTCATCAGGTCGTTCACCAAGGTCTGGTCGACTTTCTCTGCCATGTTGTCACCCCGTGGATTCCGCAAGTTCGGTCCCGGCCCCTGTTCAAATGCTCCTCCTCCGATGATTGGGGACGGGGCTTCATGATTCCAACGGTGTCCAACGGCGATAAACCTTATGGCAGCTGCCGTTGGTACCGGTCCTCACCCCACGTTCCCGTACCCCGTCCATGGGAGCACAACCGACGCTATCGACGCCGGGACGGCAAAGTTTATGTACCCATAGCTACAGCTACTTAGTCGCCCTGGGAGGGGTGACCGTGGGGAAGCGACTGCTCGCTATTTTCGTGATTTCATTGATGTGCCTGGGACCCCTGGGTCCCACCTTCGGGACGGTGGATGATGGCCTGTCCCGGTCCATCACGCCCTTCGATTCCGACCCTGAATGGTACGACGCCCTCGACGACACGAGCCACGTCTACGTGCCGTCGGGAGGCCTGGTGGGGGTGGAGGTGGCCGATGGCGAGGCCCGCCTGCTGCCCGGCCACGACGAGGGCTGGATAGCCTCATCGGTCATCAGCTGCCCCGACGGCTTCCGGTACGACCTGGTGCTGCTGGAGGCGGACCTGCCGGGGGCCAGCTACGTGAACATAACCATCCTCAACGCGACCAAGGCGTCCACGAACACGGGCTTCGCGAACGCGACCGTGTCGGGTTTCGTCAACATCACCGGCACCGACGCCTCGGTGTACCGCGTGGGGCGGGTCATGTACCCCCAGGTGCGCATCCAGGTCAACCTCGTCGCCAGCGGCACCGACCGCCCCCGCCTCCTGTCGTGGAGCCTCCGCTTCATCAACCTCGACGAATGGAGGGACGACTTCCTTGGAACGGGCAAGATGTCCGACATGAAGGGCCTCAACATAACCGGGGGGAGGGCGGAGCTGAACCTGTCCCGGGGAGGCGGCACCTCCTGGTACGACAAGTACCCGCCGGTGGTGCTGGCCAACAACAATGAATGGCTCGAAGTCTTCTACCCCACCGTGGACAACACTGGGTACGACGACATCGAGGAGATCACCAACGCCGACTACACCCAGAACATCGCCATCGACGAGCTGAACAGCGACGGCTACCTGGACGTGGTGTGCGCCATGGGGGGGGACATCACCACCGCGGACTGCAAGATCATGTGGGGCGGGGCCTCGGGCAAGTGGTCCATGACGGATTCTTACACCATCGACACCCCGGGGAACCTTGTGGACACCGGCGACCTCAACGGCGACGGCGACGTGGACATCGTCCTGGTGAACCGGGGCATCGGCCCGGGACGCGGGACGGGCACCATGATATTCCTGAACCAGGGCCTGGGCGAGTTTCCCGACAAGCCGGACATAGTGTTCCAGACCCTGTACCCCATTGCCCTCGCCACCGGCGACGTCGACAACGACGGCTACGACGACCTGATGCTCTGGGAGAACACCTTCAGGGCCAACCTCTACTACGGGGGTCCCAGCGGTCCCGACACGACGGCCGACGAGACCTACCTGGACGAGTACAGCAGCGCCTCGATGGCGGGGGTCCGCACCGTCCTGCTGGACGACTTCGACGCCGACGGCTACCTGGACGTCTCCTTCAACGTCAAGTACGGGAACCCCTCCGTGGTCCCCGTCTACCTGGGGAGCTCCTCGGGGATAGACGACACCGCGGACCTCGAGCTGAACTTCGACAACTATCCCTACACCTTCGACGTCGGGGACATCAACCTGGACGGGTACCCGGACCTGGTGGTCTCCAACTCTGGCGGGACCTCGGGCTCCCAGATCCATATCTGGAAGGGAGCCTCCAACCTCTGGACCAAGAGCAACGTCCACAAGATCGATGTCAAGAACCAGGTCACCCACCTGAGGGTGGTCGACATCGACAAGGACGGGTTCGATGACATAGTCACGGTGGATTCGGAGAACCTCAAGGTCTACTCCGGGGATTCCTCGTGGCCGACCACCTTCTCCGTCTCGAAGACCGGCGTCTGGATCCCGACGGACATCGAGGTCGCCGTCCCAAAGGGTGCCTCCTATGGGCTGGTGGGCTCGTTCCTCACCAGGGCCATCCCCATCCCCGTCGGCAAGGTGTGGGACATCCTGCGCGTCGACGCGGACCTGCCGGAGAACACCGACATGATGATCACCGTCCTCGACACCAGCAAGCGTCCGATCCCCGGGCTGGAGGAGCAACCGGGACCCGACCTGGACCTTTCGGTGATCGAGAACTGGCGGTCCATATTCGTGAAGGTGCACATCTGGAGCGAGTCCAACCAGACCACCCCCTCCCTCGACCAGCTGATGGTCAACTGGATGGACGAGTTCACCTGGCGGGACCAGTTCTACGGCACGGTGAAGTTCGCCAGCTCCCTCGGCCTGGAAGTCATCGACGACCAGCTCCAGGGCTCCTCCGATGGGCGGGGCACCTCGGACCTGGTCTTCGCGGACATGAGGAACGACGCCGGTTACGGCACCGACAGCCTCGGCTTCGTCGACGCGGGGGGCCTGGACTACGCCTCCATCGGGCCGGTGCGCATGAGGACCGTCGGAGCCAGGGCGGTGGACGGCCACGACGTGAACGACGACGGCATCCAGGACCTGGTCTTCGCATCCTACGGCAGGAACCAGGGCAACCCGGTAGGGGACAGCCACCTGTTCCTGGGCTCGCCCACGGGATGGTACGAGGTCCCACTGCATACCTTCAGGACCTCGGCTGCCATGGACGTGGTGATGGACGACCTCAACGGCGACGGCCACGCCGACGTGGTCTTCGCCCAGGAGCAGGACCGGAGCGGGTACGGCGTCGAGAGCATCCTGTTCTGGGGGGCCGAGGATGGCTGGAACGCCTCCCCCGACGTGGAGTTCGCCACCTCGGGCGCCTCGGGCGTGGAGGCGGTCGACGTGGACGACGACGGGCTGCTCGACCTGGTGTTCGCCTGCTACCGGGACGCCGACATGACGACGGACAGCCTGGTGTTCCTGCAAGACTCGGCGGGCTTCTGCGGCACCGAGCCCGACCACTACCTGGAGACCGTCGGCGCGCGGGCCGTCGCCCCGGGCGATCTGGACGACGACGGCAACCTCGACCTGGTCTTCGCGTGCCACCACGACGGGGAGTCCTACGCGGTGGACAGCCGCGTGTACTGGGGCCAGGCCGGGGGCGGCTTCGGCCCCGTCCCCACGGAGCTGCCCACCCTGGGGGCGATGGACGTCGAGGTGGCCGACCTGGATGGCGACGGTCACCTGGACATCGTGTTCGCCAACAACCGCAATGCCACATCCGGCTACCTGTCCGAGGCCTACGTGTACCTGAACGACGGCTCGGGAGGGTTCGGACCCTTGCCCAGCGTCAACCTCCCTACCGAGGGGGCCACCGCCGTCGAGGTCGCCGACCTGGACGGGACGGGCCACATGGACCTGGTCTTCGCGTGCTCCAACAACGGCACCACCTTCCGGATCCCCTCGGTGGTCTACCTGGGGGGCGCCGGCGGCTGGTCGGCCGCCCCGGACATCCTCCTGCCGACGGTGGGGGCCATGGACTCCATGGCCATGCTCCTCAGCGACCCCGACACAGGCGGGTACATCAGCGAGGCCATCACCCCCGACGAGAGGGACGACATCGGCGCCTTCCACACCCTGTCCTACGACGCGACCCTGGGCGCATCCCACTCCGCCACCCTCCACGTGTTGGATGCCAAGACGGGGGAGACGCTGCTCGAGACCCCGGTCCTGTCCGGACCCCAGGCGATCGACATGCGCAGGGCGTTCCACTACCAGGTCCATCCCTCCGTGCGCATCATGATCACCGTGGAGGGGCTGGACGGGGAGACCGGGTTCGCCATCGACGACCTGAGGTTGAACTGGACCAAGCGGACCCTCACGCCGCCGGAGGTCGTCGAGGCCTACCTCACGAACACCACGTGCTACCGCACCCAGACGGTCCAGGTGCTGGTCGATGTCTTCGACGAGTACGACCCGACCCACACCCTGAAGGTCTTTGTCACGCACCAGCTGGTGGGCACGACGGACTGGAGCACCTCCATGAGGGGTACTCCGGTGTACGAGGACGGCCTCTGGCGGGTGGAGGTGGCGCCCGACAGGTACGCCGCCCTGGGCGAGTACGTCTTCCGCGTCTTGGTGGAGGATTCCGACCGCATGTCCTCGGGAGAGTTGATCCTGGAGGACACCCTGGAGGTGCTTCCGAACCTATCGGGACCGCCGGTGCTGCTCGAGGCCAGCTTCGGGGACTCCAAGGTGGACCTCACCTGGAAGGCGCCCGAGGACACGGGAGACCTGCCCATCGTGGGCTACTGGCTGCACCGGGGGACCTCCGAGGACGCGCTGGAGCAGCTGGTCACGCTGGACGCCCTGGCCACCACCTACTCCAACGAGGGTCTGGTCAATGGCCAGACCTACTACTACGCCATCCTCGCCTTCAACGACCTGGGGGACAGTTCCCTCAGCAACATGCTCAGCGCCACCCCGGCGGGCCTGCCAGGGGCGCCGGTGAACCTGGTGGGCGAGAGCGGGGACGGCAGCGTTACCCTCACTTGGGAGCCGCCGGTCCTCGACGGCGGGATGCCCATCCTCTCGTACTTCGTCTACAGGTCCCTCGGGGACGGCCCTATGGAACCCCTCAGCGACGTGACGGGGATGACCTTCACGGACACCGGGGTGACCAACGGCGAGACCTACGGCTACGTCTTGGCCGCCCTGAACGCCCTGGGGGAGGGCCCCGCCACCGAGGAATTGTACGTGGTACCCATGGGTCTCCCCGACCCCCCGGGTGACCTGGTCCTGGAGGCTGGCCTCGAGAGCCTGAGCATCACCTGGTTGGCGCCCCTCGAGACGGGGGGCGGGCCGATAACTGGTTACGTGATCTACCGGGGCGAGGAACCGGAGGACCTGGGCCACCTCGAGCAGGTGTGGAGCGACGTCCTCAGCTTCACCGACGAGGACGTTACCGTGGGCACCACCTACCACTACGCCGTGGCGGCGGTGACCGACGGCGGCGAGGGAGCCCGGAGCCCCACCGTATCCGGGGTACCCATCGACTTCCCCGGGGCTCCGCTGGACCTGGTGGCCGAGGGTGGCGACGGGCAGGTGGTCCTCACCTGGTCCGTTCCCGATTACATCGGCGGCACGCCCGTCACCGGGTACGTGGTCATGCGGGGGTTCTCGTCGGAGAGCCTCACCAGGCTGGCCACCCTGGAGGCCGTGACGTCCTTCACCGACACGCTGGTGACCAACGACGAGACGTACTGGTACGCCGTGATCGCCATCAACGTCATGGGCGAGGGCGACCCCACCGACGCGGTGGACGCAATGACCCGGGCCCCCCCGACCGTCCCCGGAAAGGTCCTGTCCCTGGTGGCGGAGGTGAAGGGCGACCGGGTGGAGCTGAGCTGGCTCGTGCCCACCATCGACGGCGGCAGCGCCATCACGGGCTACGTCATCCTCCGGGGCACGTCCAGGGACGACCTGGAGGTGATCGCGAGGCCGGGTCTCGTCCTCTTCTACATCGACGAGGACGTGAAGCCCGGCAAGACCTACTTCTACAGCGTGGCCGCCGTCAACATCATGGGCCAGGGCGAGGACCACGCGCCCATGAAGGCCGCGCTGGAGGGGGAGACAGAGGCTGGCCTGCCAGTGCTCCCCATCGCCCTGGCGATCGTGGCCGTGGTGGTCATCCTGCTGGTGGTCCTTCTGATGAGGAGGGGACGGGCCGCCCCCGCCGGGGACGAGGAAACGGTCACCGACGATGAGGAGGAGGGCGGGGACGAGACCGAGGACGACGAGGCCGAGGTGGAAGAGGCCGGGGCTGAAGAGGCCGGGGCTGAAGAGGCCGGGGCTGAAGAGGCCGGGGTGGACGAAGAGGGAGGTGAACCTCCCGGGCCCGGGGAGGGCGAGGGGGAGGTGGCCCCCGAGGATGATTGGTCCCATCCGGAGATCGAGGTCGAGTACCGCGAGGTGACCTGAAGGCGGGCGCCCACATCCACTCTGGTATCATATCTGCAACGTGACAAGGGAGATTGTGGAGCACCTCACAAGAGGGGTGACCATGGGATGTCAGCCCACTCACCTTCGGTGACCAACGACCAGACCTGCAGGATGACGATCCACAAGAGGATGCTCAGCACCCAGGCCGCCAGCACCAGCCCCAGTGTCCTCATCCCCGCGGAATCGTTGGCCACCGCCGCGGCCTTGGCCTGGATCCTCACACCCCAGAGGAGCATGACGAGGAGGAGCGCCCAGTAGACGAGCCAGTACTGCCCCCAGCCGCCCCAGTCCTCCAGCACGCCCCCCGTCTCGTCCACGAACCTCGAGACCTCGCTCCCGTAGTAGGTCATGACCACGTTAATCGCGATGGCCATTATGACCATCGGGAACATGGCGTAGCCCATCAGCCCGACGGTCAGCCCGGCGTCGGGCCGCCTCGCCCTTCCGTGGGCCGACACCAGCCTGAACGAGATGCTCACCATCAGCAGGAACACGAGGAAGGCCAGGACCACGGTGACGAGGGTTGGGAACCTCCCCAGGAGGCCCAGGTTGTGTATGTCCCCGGACCGGAAGGTGGAGAAGAGCCACCTGACGATGGCGTCAGCCACCCCGGCCAACGCTATCAGCATCAGGGCCACCATCACGCCCTGGACGGGCCCGGTGTGGGGCCGCAGCTCCTCGAACGTCCTCCTTGGCCTCACCAGGAGGCGGGGGAGGGCCGAGATGTCCACGTAGGGCTTGGCCATGGGCACTCATGGGGTGACGTGGGGTAATGAGGGTTCCGGCACGATTCTCGGAGAGAGACAGCCAGATCGGCCCTTCCCCGACATCCCAATCCTGGCAAGGGCGGTGCGTGGGTGCGCGCCGACCGCGCAGCGGCCGTCCACGTTGGGGGCTCCCCCCGCTCCCGCCTACTCCGCCGCGCTCTCCACGTTCTGCACCTGGCCGCCCACGAACACCGTCTTCGCGTTCATGAACTCCCGGATGCCGTAGTGGGACAGCTCGCGCCCGTAGCCCGACTCCTTGATGCCCCCGAAGGGCAGCCGCGGGTCGGACCGCACGAAGGTGTTGACGAAGGCGTTCCCGGCCTCGAGTCCGTCCCTTGCTATCGCCTCACCCCGCTCCAGGTCGCGGGTGAAGACCGCCGAGCCGAGGCCGAAGGTGGTGTCGTTGGCGATGCGCACCGCGTCCTCCTCGTCCCGGGCGGCGATGATGGTGGCGACGGGGCCGAACAGCTCCTCCCCGTACGCGGCCATCCCCTCCCGGACGCCGGCGAGCACCGTCGGTGGGTAGAAGGCTCCGGGCCCATCGGGGATCTCGCCTCCCAGGAGCAGTCGAGCTCCCTGGTCCACCGTCCGCGTGACCTGGTCGTGGAGCTCGTCGCGCAGGTCGTGGCGGGCCATGGGCCCCATGGTGGTGGCCTCGTCCAGGGGGTCGCCCATCACCGCCTGCCGCATCCTCTCGACGTAGAGCTCCTCGAATCTCTCGACGAGGGGCTCCACGACGATGAAACGCTTGGCGGCGATGCAGCTCTGGCCGCCATTGATGAGGCGGCTGGCGACGCAGGTGGCGACCGTCCCCTCGATGTCCGCGTCCTCCAGCACGACGTAGGGGTCGGACCCGCCCAGCTCGAGGACGGTCCTCTTGAGCATCTGACCGGCCTTGCCCGCCACCGCCCTGCCCGCCGGCGCGCTGCCGGTGAGGGTGACCGCCTTGACGTGGGGGTCTGCAATGACCCGCTCGACCTTTCCGCTCCCGATGAGCAGCGTGCGGAACAGGTCCCGGGGGAAGCCCGCGTCGCGGACAACCTCCTCGATGGCCAGGGCGCTGCCGGGGACGTTGGACGCGTGCTTGAGGACCCCGGCGTTGCCCGCCATCAGGGCGGGGGCGACGAACCTCATCACCTGCCAGAACGGGAAGTTCCACGGCATGACGGCCAGGACCACGCCCAGGGGCTGGAAGGTCACGTAGCTCCTCATCGCGTCGGTCTCCACGACCTCGGGCTCTAGGTACCGGGCCCCGTTGTCGGCGTAGAAGTCGAAGGTCCAGGCGCACTTGTCCACCTCGGCGCGGCCGTCCGCGACGGGCTTGCCCATCTCCAGGGCCATCAGGCGGGCGTAGTCGTCGGTCCGGGACCGGAGGACACGGGCCGCCTCGCGCAGCCGCTCCGCCCTCCCGTCCAGGGGGACCCTCCTCCAGTCCAGGTGGGCCCCGTGGGCCCGCCGGAGGATGTCGTCCACGGTCCCGTCGGACATCTCCACGTACTCCTCGATCAGCTCGCCGGTGGCGGGATTGACCGACCTTATCATGCGGATCGCCTCCCGTGGGCCTCGAGGCTGGCCCGGAGCTGGTTGTTGACGCTGTTGTCCACGGGCACCTCGACCACGCTCAGCTCGCCCGACCCGAGGGTCTCCCGCAGCGTCTCCCGCAGCTCGGTCAGGCTCTCGGGGCGGTACCCGGCCACGCCGAAGGTCTCGGCGTAGGCCCGTATGTCGGGATTGCCCAGCTCGACCCCCACGGACGCGCCGCGGTGGGATTCCTGGTTCCACTTGATGAGCCCGTAGTTGTTGTCGTTGAACACCACGGCGGTGAAGCCGACCCCCAGGCGCTTGGCCGTCTCCAGCTCCTGGGAGTTCATGAGGAAGCCGCCGTCGCCCATGGCCGCCACCACCTGGCGGTCTGGGTCCACGAGGGAGGCGGCGATGCCGCCGGGCAGCGATATGCCCATGCTGGCCAGCCCGTTGCTGATGATGCATCCGTTGGGCCGGTAGGTGGGGAAGTTGCGGGCGATCCAGATCTTGTGGGCGCCCACGTCGCTGATGAGGAGGCCGTCGTCGCCCAGGACCTCCCTGATGATGTTGAGGACACCGGGCACGGTGAAGGCCTTGCCCTCCTCCAGGTCCCAGCTGCCTATGTCGTCCCAGATGTGCTGACGCGCCTCCGAGTACCACCCGGTGTCGAAGCGCGCCTGCTGCCCGTCGAGGCGCTGGTTGATCTCCCAGAGGGCTCCAGAGATGTCACCGACCACCTCCACGTCGGGCACGTAGTGGCCGTAGACCTCGGCGAGGTCGAAGTCGATGTGCACGATGCGTTTCGAGCCTTCGGGGTTCCACTTATTGGGTGCCAGCTCGGCCACGTCGTAGCCCACGGTGATGACCAGGTCGGCCTGGTCCATGGCCTCCATGACGTGGTCCTTCACGGGGCCCATGCCGGTGCTCATCAGCGACCGGGGGTCGGCGTCGGAGATGGCGCCCTTGCCCATGTAGGTGCTCACCACGGGGATGTCCGTCCTCTCCACCAGCAGGTTGAGGTGCTTGCTCGCCCGCTTGCGTATCGCCCCGTTCCCGGCCAGTATCAGGGGGCGCTCGGCCTCCCGGAGGAGGTCCATGGTCATGTCGATGGCCTTGTAGTCGGGTCCTGGCCTCCGCACCCTCCGGGGCGGTATCGGCTCGAGGAGGCCGGTGGCGTCCTGGGACGCTATGTCCTCCGAGAGCTCTATGTGGGTCGCGCCGGGCTTCTCCATCTGGGCCACCTTGAAGGCCTTGCGCACCACCTCTGGCACCACCGACGTGTGACCGATGGCGGTGTTCCACTTGGTCACCGGCCGGAACATGCCCACGACGTCGAGGTACTGGTGGCTCTCGTGATGGGACCTGGATATACCGCCCTGACCGGTGATGGCCACCACCGGGGCGTGGTCCAGGCTCGCGTCGGCGACGCCGGTGAGGAGGTTGGTGGCGCCGGGTCCCAGGGTCGCGAGGCACACCCCCGCCGTGCCCGTCAGGCGGCCCCATACGTTGGCCATGAAGGCGGCCCCCTGCTCGTGGCGTGTCGGCACGAACTCCACGGCGGATTCGTCGAGGGAGAAGAGGAGGTCCTCGATCTCCTCGCCCGGGACGCCGAACATGTACTTCGTTCCCTCGTTCTCGATGGACCTCATCAGCAGGTCTGTGACCTTCATGAACTCTCCCCGGCCATGTTGACGATGGACGGTATGTAATAGTTGCCCCCGTCGCTTTGAGGTGTGAGGGGTGGTCACCGCCTTGGCCCCGGGTGCGTCCCGCCTCCATTGCTTTGGGCCCTTGCTCGAACTCCACCAACACATGGACCGCGACCCCCCGGTCCCCCACCGTCCCGCGGGGGAGGGCATCGAACGCAACGGGGCCGTGGGAGCCAGGGACGGCGGGTACATCGTCGGCCAGGGGCCAGGGGCCCGGGTCGACCCGCCGGCTGGTGGCCCGGTCGGAGGCGGCCGTTGACGAAAGGCCGCGGGCCCGGCATGCAAGCGAGGATGTCCATCAGGCCAACCTATTTAACACCGGTGTGGAGATTGTGTAGGCACGGGGTAGAGACATGAGGAGTTTAGGACCAACAGCACGCATGACGGTGGCGCTCGCCCTCGGATGGCTGGCGCTCGCAACGGCATTGCCGCAGGCCGCATCCTCGCCAATGCCGATGGACGCGCCCACCGAGGCCGAGATGAGGGCCGCGCTCGTGGACGCCGCGGACTGGACCATGACGGTCACGGGCGCGGACGGGCAGATCGCGCCGCCCCCCGGCTCGCCCTCCTGGGAGGTGGAGAGCGCGGGGAGGATGTGCCTCAACGGGATGGTCCTGCTGCGCGCGTACCAGGTCACGGGCGACACTGACTACCTCGACCGCGCCAAGGCCTGCGCCGCCCTCGCTAACAGTACCGTCCAGGCCGGGAAGGCCTACGTCGTCGACCGGACGGGCGTGCCGCCCGGCGAGGCCGCGGGAGGCTTCGTCAACGTCCAGCGGGGCAAGGTGGACGACGCCTTCCAGGCGGGATACACCGGCCGCATCACCTACAACCTGTGGGAGTGCACCCGCGGCATGCTCTTCCTCATCGAGATGTACCACGAGACGGGCGACCCCTCGTACGCCGCCGACGCGGTCACTATCGACAGGTTGATCCACCGGCGGTTCGCATCCGGGGACGACCCGGCCAACGGCCTCTTCTTCAACGTCAGGCTCTCCTCAGCAGGCGAGTGGACGAATTCGACGGTCGACTCGACGGTGGAGCATGCGGTGCTCCTCTGGACGTTGTGCGCGGCCGGGGAGGACCTGCCGCTCCTCTGGGAGGACCGCAGCGGCCTGCTCGACTACATCGCGTCCGTCGCAAAGGGGGACGGCTCCTACGACGACAGGACGACCTACGCGGGCCAGACCGACACCAGCGAGACGCAACATGCCGTCATGATCGCCGCCTTGCGGGAGCTGGGCGAGTCCGCGCGCGCCGACGACCTGGCCTCGTGGGTGCTGGGCCAGCAGGCCGCCAACGGCTCGTTCGAGTGCCCCCATGACATGGACGACTACGGTGACACCTCGTGGGCCACGCTGGGCCTGCTGCCCTACGGGGAGGTGGACGCGGGCGCCAGGGCCATCGGCTGGCTCATGGACGAGCAGAAGGCTGACGGCTCCTGGCCGTACCTCCCAGACCACCCGCCTTGGGGAAGCACGCTATACTCCACCGAGTGGGCCGCGCTCGCGGTCTACGAGGGGCTGCGCAACCTCAACCTGCAGATCAACGACACGATGCTCCGCGCCGACCCCATCCAGGAGGGCGAGCCCCCGCGGGTGGTGGGCTTCACCGTCAACGCGACCGTCAACAACCAGGGGCTCGCAACCGCGAGGGCCGCGACCGTGCGCGCCTACGACGGCGAGCCCTCCCTGGGCAAGCTCATGGACGAGGTCATGGTGGACGTGCCAGCCCTAGGGAGCGCCTGCGTCGCCCTCGAGGTCCGTCCGGAGGTGCCGGGCCCCCACGAGGTCTACGTGAGGATCAGCTGCGAGGCCGGACACGAGTTCTGTACGTCGGACAACCTCGCGCGCATACACGTCCACATCAACCGGGACCCCACGGGCGTCATCACGTCGCCGCACGAGGGCGAACAGTTCGCATTCCAGGCGGTCATCGGCTTCAGCGTCGGGAGCGTGGTCGACCTCGACGAAGACGTCGTGGGCTACAAGTGGACGGACAACGCGACGGGCGTCATGTCCACCGAGCCGGCCTTCGAGCGCGTGCTGCCCCCCGGCGACCACCACGTCACGCTCCGTCTCATGGACGGCAACGGGCCCGGCACGTACCTGGAGGTCAACCTCTCGGTCAGGCACAACCTCGCACCCGAGGTCCGCATCACCACGCCGTCCGATGGTTCACGGTACCTCGCCTACGAGACCGTCGATTTCGACGCGTCCGAGACCTCGGACCCCGAGGGTCATGAGCTCACCTTCAGCTGGATGTCCAACGTCTCTGACCTCATCGGCAAGGGCGCCACCCTCTCGAGCCAGCTCCCCCCGGGCGAGCACGTCATCACGGTCTCGGTGAGCGACGGGTGGGTCATCGCGTCCAAGAGCGTCACCATCACGGTGGTGCCCACCCACCCGCCAGAGGTGGTCATCTCGGCGCCCGCCCCGGACAGCCAGCACGTCGCGACGAGCTCCGTGCGCTTCGGGAGCGAGGGCACGATGGACCCGGACTCGGACCCGCTGGCGTACCAATGGACCTCGAACATCGACGGGCTGCTCTCCGTGCAACCCTCGTTCCTGGCCAACCTGAGCGTGGGCCAGCACACCATCACGCTCGCGGTCACCGACGGCCACTACGACGTCACGGAGCAGGTGGCCGTCTCCGTCATAGAGAACAGACCGCCCACCGCCGTCATATCGTCGCCCGAGGACGGGGCGCGGTTCGCGTCCGACCAGGTCGTGGAGCTCAACGGCAGCCTCAGCGGCGACCCCGAGGACGCCGTCACGTACCTCTGGGTGAGCGATATCGAGGGCATATTGGGCGACACGCCATTCGTCGTGGTGCGGCTCTCGAGGGGCGAGCACAGGATCACGCTGTGGGTCGACGACGGCTATGGCCACAACATGTCGGCGCAGGTGACGGTCATCGTCCTCAACCTACCCCCCAGCGCCCGCATCTCCGCTCCCGCCGGGGGCGCGACGCTCACGAGGGGCGAGGAGGCCGAGTTCACCTCGACGGGCTCGTCCGACCCGGAGGGCGACACGCTCACCTTCGCGTGGGAGTTCCGGGCCGCGGGCGGCGCGTTCGTCCCGTTCTCCGAGGAGGCAACGGCGAGGTACACGTTCGACAAGAGGGGCGATTACGAGGTGTGGCTGACCGTGTCTGACGGCGTCGCCAACAACACCACGGTCGTCACGTTCGAGGTGGTCAGGGAGGACAAGCCCGAGGAAAGCACCCCAGGGTTCACGGCCCTCGCGGCCGCGTGCGCCACGACGACCGCGCTGGCGCTGGCCTCGAGACGGCGGCGGCTCCCCTAGTCGCCCTGCACGGGCCCGTGCGGGGGCGCAGCTCCTCGTAGGTGCGCCTCGGCCGGACCAGGAGCCTGGGCAGCGCGCCCTCGTCCCCGTGGGGTTTGGCCATGGGTGGACCAGGTGCCCTGCTGGTAAAAGGGGGTTCCGCCACGATCCTCGGGGGGGCTACGGCCTATCCAGGTCCGACCTTGCTCCACCCTCGCCGGGGTCGGGCGGTGCGTATCCCCATAGACCCTGTCCCTGCGCGGCCGGTGCTCGGGTGAGCGCCAGCCCGCGCCCGCCGCGCCCTTCGCACCGATCCCCCATCCGCGCCGACCGCGCAGCTACGATCCGTGTCCCGGTGCGCACGCGCGCACCGGCCCGCGACCTAGAGGATGACCCCTCGACCGTCGTCTCCCGGGACATTGAACGAGGCGTCGTGGTCGGCCATCACCTGCTGGAAGGTGCCGGTCTCCACTTCCTTCCGGACGTTGTCGGCCTCGAAGAGCCTGCCGTTCATGACCACGTAGACACCGGGCGGGACGACCTGGACGAAGGCCAGGGCCGAGCCCAGGTTGAAGTGGCTGTCGGAGATCCCGAAGGCGAAGGGAATGATGGCGCCGGTGAGCACCACCGACTTGTCAAGTCCCCTCTCGGCCAGGTAGCGGGCCGTCCCGACCATCCCGTCGGTACCGTGGGTTATCACGATCCGTTCCTCGTCGGCCAGCAGGCACTCCCTGAATATGGTCATCCTGTGCCCGTCGTCCATGTCCCTGCTGTCGACCATCATCAGCTCGGTGACGGTCACGTCGAGGGTGCACCTCCCATCCTCGAGGATCTCGGGCACGTGGGTGGACTTGAAGAAGAGATCGCCCGAGATCTCGTTGTACTTCTTGTCGAATGTCCCGCCCGTCACCAACAATCGGATGCTCATGTTCCCAAACCTTCCCGCGCGCAACATCTATCGCCACCCGGCCCGCGCCCCTCGCTGACAGCGTTGTACCCCCGGGCCTGTCGGGGGCCCGGGGGCGGGGGGGGCCTAGAACTGGGTGGTGTTCAAGGTCTCGTAACTGCTCACGTTCTCCGTGTTGTTGATCTCCTCGAGCACGATGTATCCGATGCTCTCCATGCTGTCGGAGGTGACCTTCGCTACAAGGTTGTAGTGGCCAGTGACGGGGTGGAGCTCTGCGAACCTCCTCCGCCGGGCCAGGCTGTAGTATACATCACGCTCGTGGCCTGGTTGTGTCTTGATAAGAACGTACGCGGTCGCCATGAACATCACCATCATGTCTGGTCGCTCGAGCCCAAGTGTCACCCATCCTCGGGGCGAGTTCACGGTCCGGCGCTTGCACGACAGATATGGTAATGGAGACTATAAAATATTGTGTTATTATCGGCTTATTAGGTGATATATCGGACATATCGGAAACAATATGATGATTTATTTGGAAATACAGGGGAGGGGGCGGACAGAAACACCGAAATTATTGACAATCATTATATACTGTCCATAACGATGAGGCCCTTCGGTGGCTTTATGCCCGATTATAGCCTTGATTCGATAGACGTTACCGTCATACGGATGCTTCAAGAGGACGCACGGCGGCCCTTCAAGGAGATAGCGGACGTGTGCGGGGTCTCTCCCGAGACCATCAGGAACCACTTCACGTCACTGAAGGCGAGGGGGGTCATCAGGGGTTCCACGATAATCATAGACCACAGGAAGACCGACAAGAAGCACATCGTGATGCTGGGGATACAGGTCAATCAACCCTACTCGGACCAGGTCCTCAGGCTGGTAAGACGGCTACCTGGCGTGTGCATGGCCACCAAGGCCATGGGCCGTTACGACATCGAGGCCATCGCCGTGCAGCGGAACATCGGGGAGATCGGGAGCACCAAGGACACCATCGGTGACTTCCAGCAGGTGACCAACGTCGAGGTCGACATCCTGGTGGACAAACCACTGCTGTGTCCGAGGAACTTCGAGTTCTGAGGGGGGGACGACGGTGGAGATGGACAAGATCGACCTCGGGATCCTCGACGCGCTGAAGGAGGATGCGAGGACCTCGTTCCGTGAGATAGCGAAACGTCTGGCCGTCTCTCCGGATACCGTGGGGAACAGGTACGAGAGGCTACGGAACGAGGGGGTGATCACCGGTTCGACGGTGGTGGTGGACCCTTCGAAGATAGGCTACACCTTCATCGCACGGTTCGGCATCAATGTGAAGCCCGCTTACTCCTCCCAGGTCCTCGAACAGCTCATCAAGTTCCCCAGTGTGATAATCGCCTCCAAACTGGTGGGGAGCTACGACCTCATGGCCATCAGCGTCATCAAGGACCTACCCCACCTCTGGAAGCTTCGGGACACCGTCCTGGAGATGCCCTACGTGGAGAAGATGGAGGTCGGCATCTGGATCGAGACTATGCGGCTCTTGCCCCACTTCTTCATCATCTGAACCGCCCTGGCCTCATTGGAACGATGCGCTGCGCGCCGACCACGCGGCACCGCCCCCTGTCCTGGCAAGGCCGGCGCGCGCGTGCGCACTGGCCGCACAGCAGCCATCCACGTCCCTTCGCTGGCATCAACGTGCGCGTCGGCGCCGCGTCAACCCCGCCGCTAGCACGGCCAGGGAGGCCACCGCCACCAGTACGCCGAAGCCGGGGACTTCCTCCTCCGGCTGGGTCACCTTCATCGACTTGGGCGACGTCCACTCGCCGTAGGTGTCGTTGTTGCCCGCCGTGTCCCAGGCCACGATGACGTACTCCATCCTCACCGCGTCCAGGCTGGCGTCCTTGGGGATGGTGGCCGACCAGGTGTCCACGTCGGCGGTCATGGCCAGCTCGGTCCAGACCACCTCGTCGTCGATCCTGTAGTACAGGGTCACCCTGTCGATGCCCCCGTCGCCTGTAGGTGTCGGGGGACGGGCTCCGTTTCGGCCCCGGATGCGTCCCGGCCTGGTCGCGCACAGCATCCTAGTGCAGACAGTTGTTATATGGCCCCCCTGCCACGCAAGTCCCAGGTTCAGTTGCTACGAGCTCAGCGATCACTTGCCATCATTCACAATGATATCTGGCTCCCTCTATTTCCGCGCCCCGCAGCTAACCCTGTGCCGTACGCTATGAACAATACCAGGGACATGTCTCACCTAGCATCGTTTTCATGACCCAGAAGCCATGACCATGCGGGCATGTGCCTGATCCCATCCTTCTCCCCTTCCTTCGACCGGGTCAGCAGCACGGGCTCGCCAATGGGCGGGGGCACGTGCCCACAAAATGATGCAAGGCCCGTGTATTCTCTCGCAGGAATGTCGTCAGTATAGCAGACATTGATCGGTGACAGGGGACCAGGCCTTCCACCCACAACGAAATCGACCTCTCCCTTGTTCCTCCAGTACCGGGGCCTCTCGCCCCTCCGGACCAGCTCCATACAGACCGCGTTCTCAAGGAGCCGGCCTTTATCGGGGGAATGTCTCGGGGTGACGGCGTTCCGAAGGCCGGTGTCCACACAGAAGTACTTCCTCGGCATTCTCCTCCGGGAGGCGGGCTTGGTCTTGAACGTCAACGCCTCCACGGTGATGATGAGGTGTGCTTCCTCCATATAGGCGATGTAATCCCTGACGGTCTCGGGGTCCATCTCCACAGCTGCACCTAAGGAGCGGAATGTCTGCTCGGAACCTGGGTTGGCGAGGATGTACGTCGCCAGGGACTGAAGCCTCGCAGGGTCCACGCCGTGGCGAAAGACCACGTCCCTGTACAGGATGGCGTCGTAGTAGTTACCGAACCGCTGTGCTCGGTAGGTCTCACCCTCGACCACCACCTTGGGGAAACCCCCCGAGTCCAGGTAGGCGTCCAGGTGATGCAGTGCCTGGTCCCGCCGCTCCTCACCACTGGTCGCCCCCGGGTCGACCCCACGGAAGCGCAGGAACTCGCTGAAGGAGAGAGGATGGACCGTCAGGGTCAGGGTCCTGCCTGTGAGGAGGTGAGCCAGTTCACCACGGACAACCGAGGACGATGATCCCGTCACGAGGAACTTGAAGGGTGCCTTCCTCTCGTACTCTGACAGGACCCACTTCTCCCAGCCGGGGGAGGCCTGCACCTCGTCCAGGAGAACGTAGATCAGGCCCTGTGGTGCCTTGAGCTGTCTGTGGGCAGACAGGACGTCGCCCACCGTTGCTCCCTCCAGTCGCGGGTCCTCCAAGTTGACCATCACGATGTTGCTGGACCTGACGCCATTTCCCAGGAGATGGTCCACCAGCTGGTAGAGCAGTGTGGACTTCCCGGACCGCCTCACCCCCACGAGGGTGATGATCTCGTCCAGGTCCATCATCGATACCAGATCGGCAAGCAGGTCGCGGGACCTTCCCTTCAGCTCGGAAGGAACCCGGTCGTCGACCCACCAGGGGTTCCATCTCTCTAGGACGTTGATCTCCACGGGATTCTAATGACGTGCGTGGTTTATATAGTTACCGATTACATTCGACAATAATGAGTGATTATACCGATGGAAATCGCCATGCATATATAGTATAGAGGAGAGGGATCACTGATTGCTCACGACCATGGTTCATATGGAAAATGGTCCCTCATCGATCTCTTCTTGTGTTTGATATCCATTTGAGTTGTGCACGTTCACAATGGAATGATGATCATGGTGGAGTTCGTCATTACCATGTATCTCCCTAGAGAAAATGAATACTGGCTCTTAAAAAATACACCATAAGCATTCTTGCTGGGTACATCACAAGCATATGATCCCACCAGACGAACAACATACAGGCTCCCCTTGCATCGGTCACGGACGGTCCCTGCAGTGCCCGACCACCCCGGTCACCACCCTTATATCCCGCGCTCGCCAATCCCGTGGCCGGTGCCCCCATGGATCGCCCG
>CBDUQW010000060.1:0-21071 GCA_965369625.1 uncultured Thermoplasmata archaeon
GTCCATCGACCAACCCGAGGGCTTCCCGAGGATAAGGTACGTCTGCCCTGTATAGTCCCCGCCACCTTCTTTGTTCCAACGGGCACCTATCAGTATGTCGTCGTACCCGTCGCCGTTGACATCCCCAGCGCCGGCGACCGAGTATCCAGAGAAATCGGGGGCATCCTCCCCCCAGAATGACGCGTCCGCCTTGGAAAGGTTGGTGTCCATCGACCAACCCGAGGGCTTCCCGAGGATAAGGTACGTCTGCCCTGTATAGGCCCCGCCACCGTCTCTATCACCACGGGCGGCTATCAGTATGTCGTCGTACCCGTCGCCGTTGACATCGCCGGCACCCGCAACCGGCTTTCCGGACCAATCCCCTGCGTCCTCACCTATGAACGATGCGTCCGCGTTGGACAGGTCGGTATCCATCTGCCATCCAGATGCCTTGCCGAGGATGAGATACGTCTGGCCGGCATTGGAGCCCCCATCGTCATCAAGATAAGCGCCAATCAGTATGTCGTCGTACCCGTCGCCATTGACGTCCCCGGCGCCCGCGACCGAAACACCAGATATATCGCTTGCGTCCTCACCTATGAACGATGCGTCCGCGGTCGAGAGGTTCGTGTCCATCGACCATCCCGATGATTTTCCGAAGATGAGATACGTCTGGCCGGCACTGGAATCCCCGTCATCATTCCACATAGCGCCTATCAGTATGTCGTCGTACCCGTCACCGTTGACGTCCCCGGCGCTCGCGACCGAGTATCCGGCCGAATCATCATCCTGCTCCCCCTGGAAGGATGCATCGGCATTCCACAGGCGGGTATCCATCGACCATCCTGATACCTTACCGAAGATGAGGTAAGTCTCACCGGGATTGAAGCCCTCGACATCGTTACGGTCACCATAGGCACCTATCAGTATGTCGTCGAACCCGTCGCCGTTGAAATCCCCAGCTATCACGATCGAACATCCAGCATGTTCACGAGGGCCTTCGCCAGCGAAGGAAGCATCGGAATTCCCAAGATACATATCCTTTGTGAATCCAGGATCAGCGGCAGGAATACCGTTCAAGGTGGATATCAATCCCATCGCCATAGCAACGATCATTAAGGCCTTGAGCATGCTCCTCTTCCCCATATATTTCAACCCCATTAGGTCTAATCATTGACTACTGGCAACCATTTACTATCGGATATTAATAGATTACTATTGTTCATTTTACCAATCGTAGTGATATCTTGATGTAATGATCGCACAGATCGGTGGTTTATCCAAAATTCCCTTCGCACTGATAACTAGGATTACCGGTTCCCATCAAGCCGCCTCACCAGCTCGGCCTCCAGGTCCTCGGCCGATGCCTCGGTCAGGGTGATGTGGGTGGTGAGGCCGTCGGCCCCCGCCTGCACCCGCTCGGCGTTGATGATACCCCTCGCCGACATGTCCTGGATGTACTTCCAGAACTGTGTGGTGCCCCGGGGCCTCTCGTCGTACTCCTCGCACACCACCTTGTAGACCTTCAGGACATCCCCGGTGATCACCACAGAGTCCTTCCGGAGCGCCCTGCAGATCGAGAGCAGCGCGACGGTCTTCGACCGGTCCAGCTCGTCCAATTTCGAGGTGTCCAGGGTGGAGTACGCGATGGCGTTGGCCTTGCGGACATGCTCCACGTTCACGTACTCGGCCCCCTCCTCCTCGGCCAGCTGGCCCGACTTCTCGAGGAGGTCGATGGCGCGGCGGGCGTCCCCCGTCTCGGTGGCGATGGCCGCCATCTGCTCCATCACCTCGTGGTCGACGGTGTGGGCATGGAAGGCCAGGCCGACGCGCTGCTCGATGATGTCGTAGAGCGCCTTCTCGGTGTACCTGTCGAAGGTTATCACGTTGGATGGCTTGAAGGTGGACCGGGAGGCCTCGTCCATCAGGCCCAATACGTTCTCCTGGGACACCAGGATTAGGTTGACCGAGCCCTGGTCCCGCAGCTCCTCCTCCTCGAAGCGGGTGAGGAGGTAGATGAGGTCGGACCCCGCCTTCCGCAGCAGGACGTCCGCCTCGTCCAGCACCACCAGGTAGTGGATGTGGTCGCGGATGAGGAACTTCTTGATGACATCGAGCATCTCGGGAACGGAGAACCCGCGGTCCGGGAAGGCCTTGTCGAAGTGGTTGGTCAGGGCCAGGATGATGGACGCGTTGGAGGTCCGCCGCCTGCAGTTGACCACCTCGAACTCCACGGCTGAGTCCTTGGTCGCCGCCCAGTCCCGGAACTCCATCGAGAACCGCTTGGCGAGGGCGGTCTTGCCGGTCCCGACCCGTCCGTGGAGCATGGCGTTCTGGCTCACGCCGGACTCGGCCACGGACCGGAAGATGGAGAACATTCGGCGCATCTGCTCGTCCCTGTGGAGCAGGTCCTTGGGGACGTAGGTGAACGAGAGGGGCTTGTGGTCCCGTATTATCGGACGACCCTGGACACTGTCGAAGTAACCCATCTAGCCAGGGGAGTGACGAGAGGATATAAAAACATTGACTCGATGGTATCCTGGGCCATCAGCGGGCCGCTCTCCAGGACCGTTCGATCCATGCGCACGTCTCCCTGTCGACCGAGAGGGTATGCACATCCCCCCCGGCCGGTCTCACGGCGAAGGTGGTGGTCTCCTTCTTTGCCGTGGGAACCCTGATCTTGGGTATCTCCGACCACTCAAGGACGAGATAGTACCGCCCGCGACCCAGGATGACCTCGAACAGCTCCGTCCCCTTGGTGTATGACTCGTCCCCCGGGAGCTGTAGCACACGACGGGCAGTCTCCAGGGAAGGGTCGATGAGGACGATAAGACGCCTGTTGGTCATGGTGCATCCGACCTCGCCCTGGCCGTGGTGGAGCAGGGGCTGGCCCTTGGCCCTCTTGCCCTCGAACAGGGCTAGCGACGTGGTCGTCCGCTCGGTCTCCAGGGACTCGCCTTCCTCAAGGATGGGGCGGCCCTGCCGGTCGTAGACGACGTGAAGTCCGTCCAGGTCTCCCAGGCGCATCGCGGGTGAATGGCATCAGGGGTCCAATTACGTTGCGCCACGATTGGGTAAGTTTATGATGACGCTCTCGCATCATTGTACCGATGGGTTGGGGAATTGACAGCCATGTCAGGCGTTGCCAGCGATGTCTTCGCCTCCTCGATGAAGAGGGCACGTTCTGTCCCGCCTGCTTGGCCAGGTTCCAGCGGCTGAGGCGGTTGGACCGTGTCAGCACGATCGTCATCACCCTCTCCATAATGTTCTTCGGTCTGATCATCGCGGCGTGGGCAGGCGTGCTCGTGCTCGAGATCGATGGGGAGGCCTTCGGTTACGTCTTCTGCTCATCGATCGGCCTTCTCATATTGCTGGTCACGGTCTGTGTCCCCATATTGACATACATGTACAGGCGAGAGAGCGTCTGACGCCCCGCAAGGCTTTTTGCCGCGTTCGGGCCTTCCGGGGGCGGGGAGGCTGAGATGGACCCGGACATCGAGGTGAGCATCGAGGGCAGGCTCCTGTTGCCGACCGGCCTCACCGACGGGTGCATCGGGATGACCGGTGGCCGCATCGTCGCCATCAAGAAGATCCTGGAGGGCGAGGTCCACTACGAGATACCCTGGTGCCTGGTGTTGCCCGCCGCCGTGGACATGCACGTGCACTTCCGACAGCCGGGGGATGCCAGCAAGGGGACCTTCGAGACCGAGAGCCGGGCCGCGGCCTTCGGCGGCGTCACGGCCGTGGCCGACATGCCCAACACCCAGCCGCCTGCGGTGGACCTCCGGAGCTGGAAGGCCAAGGCGGACGACATCGAGGGCTCGTCCTACGTGGACTACGCCCTATACATGGGCCTCCGGGCGGGTCAGGACCCCTCCCTGGTCGGGTCCGTGACGGGGCTGTTCAAGCTGTACATCGCCTCCTCCACCGGCGACCTGCTCGTCCGGGACCAGAAGGACTGGGTGGACCTGCTGGCGGGCTCCCTCGAGGCCGGCGGTCGGACGGTGGTCCATGCCGAGGACCAGACCGCCATCGAGGAGGCCGAGCCCACCGGCGAGGAGCTGGATCGGCATCACGCATCCCGGCCGCCCCTGGGTGAGGCGAGGGCGGTGGAGCAGGTCGCGAAGGTGGCCCTCTCGACCCCCTACCCCGGCCACGCCCACGTGGCCCACCTGAGCTGCAGGGAGGCCCTGGCGGCGATGGGCGGGTCCGGCGTCTCCGCCGAGGTCGCTCCCCACCACCTGTTCCTGGACAACCGGCGGGAGGACCTCCACGCCTTCGGGAAGATGAACCCGCCCCTGCGGACGGACGCCGACCGCGCCGCGCTGTGGGCGGCCCTCGCCGAGGGGGTCATCCCCATCATGGCCTCGGACCACGCGCCCCACACCCAGGAGGAGAAGTCCCTGCGCTTCGAGGACGCACCCTCGGGCGTCCCCGGGGTCGAGACGATGGTGCCCATGGCCATGGCCCAGGCGAAGAACGGTCGCATCACCCTCGACAGGCTCATCGACGCGGTCTCCGTGAGGCCGGCGGCCTTCCTGGGGCTGGAGCCCCGGGGGCTGGAGGTGGGCAACGAGGGCCATGTGGCCGTGTACGACCCCAGGCGGGCCCGCAAGGTGAGGGCGGACGACCTCCACCAGAGGTGCGGTTGGACGCCCTTCGAGGGGATCGACGCCATCTTCCCCATCCTCGTCCTGACGCCCACTGGCCTGCTGGTGGACGACGGGGTGATCCAGCAGACGGATCCCGGCGGCAGGTACGTGGGGCTCTCGCTGGAGGAACTGGTCGCCAAGGAACCCTGAAGGGTCCCTCACTCCTTCCTCGTTATCACCACGACGGCATCACCGACGGTGAGGGCTGCCACCGCGTGGCCGTGGGAGACCCATCCCGACTCCACGGTGACGTGTTCGGTGGTCAACGTCACGTCCTCGCCGCTGCCGAGGGTGAACTTCCAGCCGCCGGACCTGAGGGCCTTGGCAGCCTCCGCGGGGTCCGCCTGGGAGATGATGCCGACGATCTCCTTGGCCGCCTGCCGGAACTCGGGACCCACCTTGGCATGCACGGGCTTGAGGGCCCGGGGTTCCTCGTGGAGGGTGGGGTCCTCCCGGGCGAAGGTCAGCCGGTCCGTCACCAGGGCGGAGCCCAGGTCGCCCGATGCGGCCGCGGCGCCATCGATGGAGGTCAGGACCTGCACCTCGGCCAGGGGCTCGTTGAGGGCCATGCCCGTCTCGGACTTCCACCTCCGGACGGAGGCGGCGACCTCCTTGACGAACTCGCCCACCTCCCTGGCGCCCGCGTCCACGCCCGTTGGTCTGGGGAAGGCTGATATGTGGACGCTCTTGGAGCCGTCGACCTCCACGTAGAGGTCCTGGTAGACCTCCTCGGTGACGCAGGGCAGGAGGGGGGCCAGGAGCTTGGTGACCGCCAGGCCCGCTTCCCGCAGGACCCGGAACACCGCGGGGTCGTCTCCCGAGTACACGCGGGCCTTGACCAGCTCGATGTAGTGGTCTGCCATCTCGTGCCAGACGAAGTACTCCACGTCCCTCATGACGGGGGAGAAGTCGAAACGGTCGTAGGCCTCCCGGCTCTTCCTGATGAGGGAGTCCAGCTTGTCCAGGAGCCAGAGGTCCATGACGTTGGTGGGCTCCGCGTCGAAGGCTCCCTCGGGTGCCTTCCCGAGGGCCGAGCCGATGAACTGCTGGACGTTCCAGAACTTCTGGACGAAACGCTTGCCTCGCACCAGGTCCTGGGGCTTGAAGTTGTTGTCCTGTCCCACGGCGCAGAGCGCGCTCAGGTACCTCATCACGTCGCCGCCGAACTCCTCCAGGGTCTCCAGGGGGTCGATGACGTTGCCCAGGGACGCGTGCATGGGGGTGCCGTCGGGGGACAGGATGAAGCCGTCGATCATGATGTCGGTCCAGGGCCTGCTCTCGAACAGCAGGTGGGACCGCAGCAGGGAGTAGTAGGCCCAGGTGCGGATGATGTCGTGGGCCTGGGGACGCAGGCCGGTGGCGAAGTACTTGCCGAATCGCTCATCGTCCCGCTTCCAGTACGAGATGTAGGCCGGGCTGACGGAGCTGTCCATCCAGGTGTCGAACACGTCCTCGCAGCCCTTGAGGACGCCCCCGCACTCGGGGCACTCGGCCACGGGGGGGTCGTCGATGGTGGGGTCCACGTAGGCCTGCTCCTCCTCGGCCAGGACCACCTCGCCGCAGGCCTCGCACTCCCACAACGGGATGGGCGTGGCGAAGTAGCGCTGCCGGGAGATGACCCAGTCCCACTCGAGGGAGTTGACCCAGTCGTCCAGGCGCTGGCGCATGTGCCCGGGGTACCAGTTGAGCCCGTCGGCGTGGTCCATGACGGCCTGCCTGAACTCCACGGACTTGAGGAACCACTGGGGCTTGCGAAGGTACTCCACGGTGTTGTGGCACCTCCAGCAGGAGCCGACGGACTGGAGGGTGGGCTCCTGGCCCACCAGCAGGCCGGCCTCGTCCAGGTCGACGATGATGGCGGCCTTGGCCTCCTCGACGGTCATGCCCTCGTACTTGCCGGCCAGGTCCGTCATCCGGCCCTGCTCGTCGATGGCCATCTCGAACTCCAGGCCATGCTTGAGGATCCAGCTGAGGTCCTCCTTGTCGCCGATGGAGCAGATCATCACGATGCCGGTGCCCTTGCCCATCTCGACGGCCTCGTCCTCGACCACTGGGACGCGGCGTTCGTAGATGGGCGTGAGGAAGTGCTTGCCCACGTACTGCTCGACCCGGGGGTCCTTGGGATGGACGGCCACCAGCTGGCAGGTGCATAGCAGCTCCGGGCGCGTGGTGGCGATGATGACCTCCTCCCCCGTCCCCTCGACGGTGAAGACGATGTCGTTGTACTTGCTCTCCCGGTCCTTGTACTCCACCTCGGCGTCGGCCAGGGCGGTAAGGCACCGGGGGCACCAGTTGACGGGGAAGGTGCCCTTGTACACCAGGCCCCGCTTGTACATCTCCAGGAAGCTGATCTGGGTGATGCGGCGGTAGTAGGGGGCGTCCGTCTGGTAGTACTGGCTCTCGTCCATCGAGCAGCCCAGCAGGGTGAACTGGTGGGTGGCGTCGTCGATGTTCCTGCCAGCGAACTCGCGGCACTTCTCCACGAACTCTTGGCGGTCGATGTCGAGCCTGGTGATGCCCATCTGGCGCTCGACCCGCTCCTCGATGGGGATGCCGTTGGTGTCGAAGCACAGGGGGAACATCACGTTGTAGCCCGCCAGCCGCTTGTACCTCGCCGCGATGTCGATGTGGGTGTAGTGCACGGCGTGGCCCACGTGGAGGGCACCGGAAGCGTAGCGGGGTGGGTTGTCCACCACATACGGGAGGCGTGGGGATTCGAGGCTGTCGTCGAACCTGTATATCTCCTCGTCGAGCCACCACTGCTGCCAACGGGGCTCGACCGCCTTCCAGTCGTATGCTGCCATCTAGATTCCTCCGGCCAGAGTTGGACCGACAAAGGCCAACGGATTAATATGTTTTAGTGTCCCGGGGGCCGTCGGACCTCACGCGATGATGTGGGGACCGATGGAATCCAGGTCCTCACAGCCCGTCATCCTCATGGCAGCCCTAAGCGTGGCGAGCATGAACTCCATATGGAGCCTCACGCCCTCGGCCCCGCCGCCGATGACGGCGCGGATGAGGGGGCGGCCGATCATCACGATGGCCGCGCCTATGGCCAATAGCTTGATGGCGTCGTAGCCCGACCGGACGGCACCGTCGGCGAACACCAGCATCCTGCCGTTCACCAGCTGGACGATCCCGGGCAGCACCTCGGCCACTCCCGGTGTGTGGTCCAGCACCCTCCCGCCGTGGTTCGAGACGGCGATGGCGGCGGCCCCGCTCTCTATCACGGCCTCGGCGTCCGACAGCTCCATGATGCCCTTGAAGAGGACGGGCAGCTTGGTGGAGCGGACGATCTCCTTGAGCTCCTCGGGGGTCTTCCGGTGAACGGGATATCCGATCTTGGCCATGTTCAGGGAGCCGCATCCGTCCAGGTCGACGCCCACTGCGGTGACCCCGGCCTCCTCGGCCATCCTGATGCGCTCGAGGAGGAGGCCCTGCTCCACGGGTTTGAACACCTGCATCCCCCAGCCGCCGGCGTCCTTGATGGCGGCGATGCCCGGGTTGTGCTCAATGGTGTCCACGCCGTCCCCCCTGGCGCTGATGGTGCCGGCCGCCTTGCAGCCTTGGACGGTGCATGTGGACAGCTCGTCGTCGGTGATGACGCCCTTGAGGGAGGTCCTCATGCCGCTGGTGGAGGCGCCGATGATGGGCATCTTCAGCTGACGGCCGAACAGCTCGAAGGACGGGTCAGGTTCCTTGGGGATCCCCACGGTCCGCATCTTGAGCTTGATGCGCTGCAGGGCCAGGAAGTTGTTGTGGAAGGACATGCCGCTGCCCGCGCCACCCATGCCGGGGACGTCGCCGTACTTGAGGCCCTGGCACAGCCTGTCGGGGTGACCGTCGCATACCTTGTACACCGCGCAGGTGCCCGTTCCCTTCAACCTCTCCCTGGCGTTCTTCCTTACCTCGTTAAGGTCCACAGGATAGCCCTCCCGTCCGGAGAAGGCTCGCAAGGGTTAAAACCGTTTTTCCATAACACCGCCTATCGGGATGGATGGCCCCTTTCCGCACCAGTCTTGATAAAACTTTATATTCTCCCCGCCATGTTACCGGCCTAGGGAGGGTCGAATTGGTATTCGAGGACTGGCTAGAATTCACCATGGAGCCCATGCAGATCTACGGGCTCTTCTTCATCCTGGGCTCCTACAGCGTGGCGACGCTGTCCGACCTCAAGCGGATGTCGGCGCAGTCCGAGTTCGTCTCGGTGTGGGCGATCATCGCCATAGCCCTGTTCGTGGTGGACGTGTACCTGGTGGGGACGGACAAGATGGACATGAACATGTTCATCGTCAAGTGGCTCCTCATCGTGGGCTTCTCCATACTGTGCCACGAGAAGGTGGGCGTGATATTCCACCTCGCCACAGGCGACGTTGTGGCGATGATGGCCGTGGTAGCGCTGCTGGGTCCCGTGGGTGTGATCTTCTTCTACGTGATAGTGAAGGTCGTCGACATCATCACCCGACCCATCTGGCGCCAGTTCGGGACGGAGACGGCATACCCCTTCATGCCCGTCATCTTCCTCACCACGCTCATCGTGCTTGCCCTGGCGTGGGTACTCTCGGAGCAGGTTGGGTGAGGACCGATGGACATCGGTGAGGACTACGACATGACAAGAGTCCTCACCCTCGAGTTCACCCGCCTGCCGGACCGGGTCCACAGATGGAAGCAATGGAAGATCCACCAGGACGGCGAGGTCATGGTCTCCACCTTCTGGGACCCGGACCTGAAGAAGCCCGTCGTCATCGACGGCGAGGTGCTGATCGATGGCAAGCTGGCGGGAATAACGTACAACTTCTGGGAACAGTGGTTCAACGTCATCCGGTGCTACGACCGTGACCTGGTGTTCAAGGGTTACTACACCGACATCATCACGCCTGTTCAGAAGACCTGGACCCTGGTGGAGTCCACAGACCTCTACCTCGACCTCTTCATGTTCCCCGACGGGACGTGGACGGTCCAGGACGAGGACGAGTTCGAGCAGGCGAAAGAGGGCGGGCTGATGGACAAGGGAGTCGCCCAGCGGGCACGAGAGACCCTCGAGGACATCATCGGCAAGGCCAAGGCCGGCAACTGGCCACCTGAATGTGTGAAGAGGATACCCAGCGACCCGGAGCGGGAGCTGAGGCAGGTAAAACGATTGGCCCTCATGGGAAAGTAGCTGGGGTCAATCCTTCGTTGGCCGTGGGACCACCGGATGTTCGGTCCCGTCGTCCTCCATCACGTCGTGGAAGTCGTACGGCTTGGCCACCTCGTGCTCGGCCCCGGCATGCTCAAAGGGCTCCCCGGGTGAGGGTGGCTCGATCGGGGCTTCTGGCTTTGGCTCGGGTTCCGGCTCTGGCTCCGGTTCTGGTGACCGATCAGGTTCCGGCTCGGGCTTGGGTTCCGGTTCGACCTCAGGTACGGGTTCGGGTCCCGGTTCGGTCCCGGGTTCCGGTTCTGGTGGTAATTCAGGTTCCGGTTCGAGCTCTGGTTCAGGATCCGGCTCGGGCTCAGGCTCATGCTCAGGCTCGGGCGCTAGTTCAGGTTCCGGCTCCGGCTCTGGTTCAGGTTCAGGTTCCGGCTCAGGTTCGGGCTCCGGTTCTAGCCCCGTCCCGGCCTCGGGTGCCGATCCTGGCTCGGGTTCTGCTTCGACATCCTGTTCCGACTCCGGCTCCTCATCGGGCTCCTCATCCTCTTCGTTGTCGGGTCCCGCCTCGGGCTCCTCGAAGATGTGGTCGGGCACGTCATCGATGTCAACAGGCGGTCCTTCGTCATCCTCCAGCTCCTCTGGAGAAGGGATCTCCACCTCCGGTTTGGGGAAGACCGTCATCGAGTTCCCGTCGGGAATCTCCAACTTCTCTCCGGTATAGCCCTTGCCCTGGTGGGGGAAGAGTTTGCGTAATGCCTTGTGGTCGGCCCGGATGGATTCGGCCATGGTCTCGTCGTCGATCTCCCTGCCGGAGGTGTGCTTCTCCTCCACCTCCAGGACCATGCCCAGCTTCTCGAAGTACCCCTTGGCCTTCTTGGTCTTGCCCAGCACCTGGTATGAATCCGCCAGCGCGTACAGGGCCTCCTGGTTGTCCGGGTCCAGCTTGATGACCTTCTCGAGCAGCGGGACGGCCTTCTTGTGGTCCCCCGCCTCGGCTATCATCAGGGCCTTGTTCAGCAGGGGTTCCTCGTAGGACCTGTCCAGGTCCAGGGCCCGCTCGAAGGCGGAGAGGGCACCCTCGGTGTCCCCCATGGCCCTGCGGACCATGCCCAGGTCGTTCCAGAACCTCGGGACCTCCCTGTCCAGGGTTATCGCGTGCTCCACGCACTCGAGGGCCTCCTCCATGCGCTCCTCCTGGAGCAGGCAACCACCGAGAAGGTCCCATACCTCGGGGTCGTCCTCGTCTATCTCCAGGGCGTCCCTGTAGGCCTTCTCCGCCTCCTCGATCCTGTAAAGGGACAGGAGGGCGTTGCCCAGGTTCTTGTGGCCCTCGGAGTACTGGTCGTCCAGCTCGATGGCCTCCTTGAAGCAGTCGAGGGCCTCCTCGAATATCCCCATCTGACCCAGGGTGAACCCGAGGTTGTTCCAGGTGACGGCGGACCCGGGCTCCAGCTCCAGGCCCTGCCTGTAGGCCGCGATGGAATCCTCCAGTCGGCCCAGCATCGACATGGCGTTGGCCTTGCCCACCCATGCCTCCGCCGAGGTCCCGTCCAGGACTATGGCCCTCTCGTACCCGGACAGCGCGTCCTTGTACCGCTTGATGTCCATCTGGGCGTTGGCCATGTTCCTCCAGGCCATGGCACCCTGGGGCTCCAGCTCCAGGGCCTTCGCGTACGACTTGAGGGCCTCTGGGTACCTCTCCAGCTTGCCCAGGACGTTCCCGCGGTCGTTCCATGCCTCGGCGTTCGCATCGTCCAGCTCCAGCGACCTGTCGAGGACCCGGAGGGCGTCCTCGTACCTCTCCAGGTGGTAGAGGGTGGGTCCCAGGTTCTGCAGGGCGGCCACCATCTCGGGGTCCAGGTCAAGGGCCCTCTCGAAGTCCCGCGTCGCCGCCTCGTACCGTCCCAGGAGGTACAGGGCGGAGCCCCGGTTGTTGAGGGCATGGAGCATGTCGTCGTTCAGGGCCAGGGCCTGGTCGTAGGCCTCGATGGCACCCTGGACCTCCCCCCTCAATTGAAGCAGACGGGCCTTGGCCTCCCATAGCTCCGCATCCTGGTCGGTGAGGGCCAGGCCCTCCTCGTACTCCGACAGGGCGGAGGCCGCGTCGCCGGTGGATTCCAAGGCCCTTCCGAGGCGCAGGCTGAGGTCCGGGGTGCGGCCCGTCCTCGCCGTCTCCCCTCGCAGGAACTCCACCAGGGCCTCCCTCTCCCCGGCCTCCTCCAGGGCTATCTCCTTGTTGATCCTGGCAGGCTCGTTGTCGGGGTTGACCTCCAGTGCCATGTCGTATGCCACGACGGCCTCCCTGTAGCGTCCAGCGAGGATGAGGGTGTTCCCCCGGTTGATGTAGAGCACGTCCCAGTCGTCCCGTAGCGAAAGGGCCATGTCGTGGCTCTCCAGGGCCTCCTCGATGCGGTCCAGCTCTGCGAGCAGGTTACCCTTGACCGTGTAGATCTCCGGGTCCTCGGGGTCGAGGGCGGCTGCGGCCTCCAGGTCGGCCAGGGCGGCCTCCAGGTCGCCCCGTTGCAGCTCGAGGAGTCCCCTGGCCTTGTAGGCCTCCTTCATCTCCGGGTCCACCTCGATGGCGTGGTCCAGGTCACGCTGGGACCCGTTCAGGTCGCCCTCGCGGAACAGCACCTCGCCCCGCTTGACCAGGGCCTCCACCATGTCCGGGGCCTCATCGAGGGTGGCATCCAGGGCATCGAGGGCCTCCTCCACCCTCTCGAGCTCCAGGAGGCCCGCGGCGTGCATCAGGCGGGCGGTGGGCTCCTCCTCCGCCTCCAGGGCCATGTCCAGGTCCTTGACCGCCTCCTCGGCGCGACCCACGTTGAGCAGCACGGCACCCCTCCGCAACCTGGCCTCGCGGTACTCTGGATTGAGCTCGAGGGCCTTCTCGTAGTACTGCAGGGCGTCCTCCAGGTCGCCCTGCTCCTCTGCCAGGGCACCCTTGTTCGTCCACAGGGCGAAGTTGTCGGGGTCGCCTTCCAACGCCTCCTCGAGCCAGGCGGGGTCCACGGCGTCGCCCTCCGCTCCGGAGGGGGTCAGCACGCCCACCTTGGACCACGCGACGTAGTTCTTGGGATTGACGGTGATGATGCGGCGGTAGGTGGCCATGGCCTCGTCCGTCCGACCCAGCCCCTCGAGGGTATCCGCCCTCTCCTCCAGGGCCACCTCGCTGTCATCCTTGATGCCGATGGCGGCGTCGAAGAGGTCCAGCGCCATCTCGGGGTCACCACCCCGCTTGAGGATCCTTCCCTCCTCGATGTACGACTTGGTCAGGTAGGGGTTGACGTCCCTGGCCTTGACCAGGTACTCCTTCGCCATCACGTCGTCCCCCATCCATTCCATGAGGAGGGCCATGGTCAACCATGCCTGGAAGTTGAAGGGCGAGACCTTCACCTCGGCCCCGTACAGGTCTATCATGCGCTGCATACCCTCCGGGGTGGCCGTGGCCTCCTTGAGGAGATTCTCCTTGAGGGCCCAGACCACCTCGGCGTTGGGGTCCAGCGAGAGGGCGCGGTCGAGGGCCTCGCAGGCCTTGACCACGTCCCCGATGTCCGAGAGGCACTCGGCCCGCAGGAACCATCCAGGCACGTCGTTGGGTCTCAACCTGAGCAGGGCGTTGATGGCGTCGAGGGCCTCGTGGCACTGTCCCATCTCGTGGAACAGGAAGGCGCGGTTCGTGAGGGCGTCGAGGTTGACAGGGTCCAGCCCCAGGGCCTTGGAGTAAGCCTCCATGGCCTCCTCGTTCTGGCCGATGTGCCTGTGGGCCACGCCCTTGTTGCTCCAGGCCCGGACGTCCTCGGGGTCCATCTGGAGGACCCGCTCGAAGCAGTCGACCGCCTCCTCGTATCGTGCCACCAGCTGGAGGGCGACGCCCAGGTTGTTCCATGCGTTCAGGTTGTTGGGGTTGGCCTCCACCGCCCTCTTCAGGGCCGTGATCTCCAGCTCGATGGCGCCCAGCTCGGCGGCCGCTATCGAGAGGTTGTACCAGTGGGACGAGTTGCCAGGATCGGCCTCCCCCGCCCTCTGCAATGCATCGACGGCATCCTCGTACTGGCCCATGCGCATGCAGGAGATGCCGATGGCGGACCAGGCCTCGGCGTCCTCGGGGTCCTTGACGACCAGGGGGGCGAGGCGCTCCAGCGCCCGCTCTGACATGCCTCGGCGAGAAAGCTCGATGGCGGAGGCGAGCGCCTTCCGGCGGGCCGCCTCCCCGGCATCGGGGGCATCGCCCCGGGTCTGCATCCCTAGGCCCTCCTGAGACTACCAGGGTAACCATTGAACTGACCTGTTTATAATCCTTCTGTCCTGATTTTTCCCCTTTGGAGCCGCATCCACCGGGTGGACGTGCCAAGATGTGCTTCGATCGGTGCGTCCAGGATGCGCGTTGGAGCCATCAACGAAGGCGGAAGGTTTTTATCGCGTCCTGCCGTAGGTTCCGACCTGGGTCCCATGGCTAGGTCCGAACGGTCGTTGATGGTCATCCCGCTGTTCGCGCTAGCCGCCGTGCTCATGCTCTCGCCCCTTGCAGGGGCCGAGGGTGACGAGGACGTGTACACCACCATCGACGTGAACTTCCACCACCTGGGGGACCACTGGGTGCCCACGTACCAGCCCCAGGCCACCGAGGGGACGGAGTACGAGAAGGACTTCCAGGTCGCCGGGGAGCTGGAGAGCCCGGCCATCAAGATGTGGGTCCGCGGCCTGGTCCCACCCGAGAACGTCTCCATCGATTACGTCAAGCTCTGGATCAACGACCAGCTGCTCGGTTACATCAACGAGTACGCCATGGGCTCGGGCTCCATCTACGATACGGACGATGAGGTGGAGATAGAGGTCAGCATCGAGGAGGGCATCCTCGAGACGGGGACCAACACCCTCAAGATCGTCACCGGCTGGGGGACCTCCCCCGACGACCGGGACGACATCATGTTCTGGAACATACGCCTGGTCCGCGCCAGGCCCCTGGAGATGTCGTGCAACCTGCTCTCCCCCGGGCCTGGCGACGTGCACTACCCCGGGCTCGACACCGAGAGCATCTCCCTCATCGTGTGGAACGACCGGCACGTGGACGCCCTCCATTGGGTCCGGGTGACCATCGACCCGGGAGGGGCGGGGACCTCCCTGAGATGGACCCAGAAGACCAACCTGATGGTGAGGGAGTCGGGGGCCACCACCCACGCCTCCTTCCCCGCTGACTGGTACTCCACATCCAAGGACATCCTCAACCGGACCTGGCTCATCGAGATCGACCTGTCCTTCCGCTGGACCTTCCCCACCGACGGACCCATCGACATCAGGGTGGAAGTGCGGGACGACCAGACGAGGATGCACACCTTCACCTTCGAGGAGGTGCTGGAGGTGCCCACGGAGCTGGAGCTGTCGGGCACGGTCTCCCTAACTGCCGAGGACCAGGGACCCCTGGGACCCGGGTCGTGGGTCAGGGGCGGGGAGGGCCTCTCTGTCCAGGTCCCGCCCGCCGTCTTCAAGGGCTCCTCGAACGTGCACCCTACCCCGGGCACGGTGTCCATCTCCCTCCTCTGGGGAGACCAGGAGATGGGGAGGTCTGTCCAGGCGCCGGGCGCGTTCTGGGAGATAGGCTGGACGGTGCCCATCGCCGTCCGTGAGACGGTAACCGTCACGATACGGCTGGTGGACCTCCCCCAGGGGGCGGGCGCACCGTCGCCGGTCCAACTGGAACTGGAGGTGGACGGCAGAGGCCCGTCCTGGAGGTCGATGTCCCCTGAGGACGATGACTGGCTCCTCTCCACCTCCGTCGAGGCCTGGGCGGACCTGTACGACGGGGCAGGGGTCGGTGTGGACCTCTTCAGCCTCGAGTACCAGCTCTTCGACCCCCTCTTCGATGAATGGGGGGAGTGGACCTCGGCCAGGCTGATCCTCGGTGGAGGGGACGGAGGTGCGGACAGGGCGCTGACCGTCCTGCTGCTGCCCGAGGGCGACGGGCACTCCATCCGGTGGAGGGCCCATGACCTGGTGGGCAACGGCCCCACCATGTCGGCCGCCGTCACCTTCGGCATCGATGTCCAGGACGTGCTCCTGGAGCCCATATCCGTCGACGGGTGGATGCGGGGGGCCGACGCCTCCATCAGCTGCATCATCACCGACCCCCAGGGGGAGCTGGAGGGCTCCGGCGTGGACCTCTCCTCGGTGGAGTACAGCATCCTGGCCTCGGGGACCGCGGGCTGGTCCGAATGGACAACACCCGGATCGGTGGTCGAGGTGGACGGTCTCAAGGTCGTCCAGGCCACCACCATGGTCACCCTCGGGGAGGGTAGCGACAACTACGTCCGATGGAGGGCCCGGGACCTGGCCGGCAACCCGATCATCGTCTCGCCCCCGGAGACGCTGCTCGTGGACACGGAGCCCCCCACCCTGGTCAACCACTGGCCCCTGGGCAGCACCTTCGATGTCTCGGAGGAGGCCAAGGCCGTGGCCACCTTCATGGACGGGGGTGGGTCCGGCGTCGACGGGACCACCCTGGAGTACGCCCTGGCCCATGGCTCCCAGGACGACCTGTCCGAGTGGGTCGCGGCGAAGGTGGACGGCGACCCCATGGACCTGGTCCGCGGCGAGGCGGCCCTCGAGGGACTGGACGGACATGACAACTGGATCTTCTGGAGGGTCTCGGACACGGCGGGGAACGGCCCCGTCCAGTTCGGCCCCTACCGTCTGAGGTTCAACCTGCCTCCCACGGCGGTCATCGCCAGCCCCGGCGACGGGAGCGAGTTCTCCACCACGGAAATCGTCCTGCTCTCGGCCGCTGGCAGCAGCGACCCGGACCCCGACGACCAGCTCTCGTACGAGTGGTACTCCGACGCGGACGGGTTCCTCGGTTCGGGTCCGGAGGTCCGCGTGCCCCTTCATCCTGGCGTGCACAGGATCCGGCTCGTGGTCAACGACGGGCAGGGCGGGGACCACGAGGACGAGGTCAGCATCGGGCTGCGGATGCAGGAGCCCACCTCCGTCAAGGAGCCGGTCTCGCCTTGGCTCATCCTCCTCCTGATCCTCGTAGTGGTCGCGACCATCGTGGCCGTCAGGGAGTGGCGGGCCCGCAAGCGGCGCAGGTTCGAGGGGCTCCTCTGAGCGCCGGGCCCCCAGCATCGCCTGGGAACCGAGGGTGCACAACAAGCAAATCCTTATCATCGGGTTGATGACATAGGGGGGGAGAACCCCCAGTGGTCCAGGAGATGTTATTCTGAGGTTGATGGACACCCTCGCCAGGACCGATCGACCGCTCAAGCTGTCCGCCGTAGCCCTGCTCGCCATCACGTTCGTCGTGGTCGGGCTGGGCATGGGCGTGGCCGGTGAGGGCGCTGGCCCCGCGGACGCGGGCAACGATCTGGATGATGCGACGGAGATCGGAGTAGGGTCCTGGCCCGGCACCATCTTCCGCAATGCGACCGATGAGGATGTGGCCGATTACTATCGGTTCCCCTACGAGGAGGGCTCCGTCGTGGAGGCCAGGGCGTTACTGGAGGAGAACTCCTCGACCCACCTCGACGTGTACCTCCGGGTCTTCGACCGGGAAAGGAACCAGGTGGTGGCCTTCGAGCTCCCGCGCCTCGGGGCCGAGGAGGGGTTCGCCTCCCTCACCAACGACCTGGTGGACGGACCCGATTACTACTTCGCCATCACCTGGGACGGGTCGTCCCTGGTGGAGTTCAGCATCAACTACACCCTCTCCGTGAACCAGTCGGACTTCGCCCAGGAGGACGCCATGACCCTGGGCGACGTGTCGAGGGACTACTTGGACGCCTATCCCCTTGCCAAGGGGGAGTGGACCGGCAGCGTCGGGGGCCCCGACATGGACTGGGAGGCCGACCTCAACTCCGACGGGGGCGACATGTACAGGCTCACCCCCGAGGAGGGGCTCTTCATCAAGGTGTCCATCACCCTGGACTGGAAGTCCGACCTCAGGGACCGCAACCTGGTAATGTCCCTCGAGAACTCGACCGGTGGCGTTCTGGACCTCGTGATCGTCTCCGAGGAGGGGCGAACGGAGGGGATCAGGTTCTTCCCTCATAGCCTTGACCCGCTCTACGTCAACGTGACGTCGACCGCTGTTATCAACAACTACACCCTCGAGATCACGACCCAGGTCCCGGGAGCTGACGGGGACGGGAATGCCGACGCCGGCGAGGACCCGGACCATGCGATGGACCTGGACCGCCCCGTCATGCCCGGCAAGATGATGCGAGGCCATGGAGCCGAGGACCTGGCGGACTACTTCGAGCTCAGCTTCACATCCTCCGGCTTCGTGGAGGTGACCCTCACCCTGCGTTCCGGGACCGCGTCGCCCTCGAACGTGGTGTTCAGGGTGGTCGACCACACCAAGGCGGAGTTTTGGAACTTCACCATGTCCAGCCTGGACGAGCCCAAGAGGTTCGCCGCCCTGACCAACTCCCTGCATCCTACCCTGAGGTACTACTTCGGGGTGACCTGGGAGGGCGCCGAGAACGTCCCCTTCGAGTTCCGGTACGAGCTGGCCAGTGCGGTCGGCCCCTCGCAGGACGATGCGAGCACCGGCGAGGACGTGACGAACACCACCAACGGCGCCCCGGCCATCTCCCTCGACACCCCCGTCAAGGGGACCGTGGGCGGCACCAACCCCCAGTGGGGGGAGGACCTGAACGCCGACGGTGCCGACGTGTACGAGGTCCAGCCCACCGGGGGGGCCTTCGTGGTCGTCAAGGCGACCCTGGACACCTTCGAGGGGGCGCGGAGGGTCGGGTTCGACCTCATGCTGCTGGACCAGGCGGGCAACCTCCTGGTAGGACCCCTGTCCCTGTTCGAGGTCGGGGACGAGGAGGGGTTCAAGCACTACGTGGGGACCTCCCTCCCGGTCTATGTCCTGGTATCCTCGGAGTCCGAGAGCTGCGACTACACCGTTCTGGCATCCCTCGAGGAGCCGCCAGACATAGACCTCTACATCCCCAGCATGGCCGTCACGCCCAGCAAACCCGAGCCGGACACCGAGGTCGTCATCACCGTCGTGGTGGCCTCCACCATCATCATCGAGGAGCCGACGGAGATCCGGGTCGAGGTGTTCGTCGGCGGTAACAAGCTGGCCGAGCAGGACGTGATCTTCGACAACTCGGACCAGGAGGCCGTGACCTTCACCTGGACGGCGCCCTCCAGCTCCACCGACGTGACGGCCTACATCGACACCCTCAACGCCATCCCGTGGGAGAGCGACAAGACCAACAACGAGATGACCATCCACGTCGAGGTCGGGACCGACGACGGGGACGACGACGGTGACGATAGCCTCGGGATGATGTTCTGGGTCCTCATCCTGGTCGGCGTGATCGCCGTGGTCATCCTCGGGACGGTGGCCTACGTCGTGTTCGGGGACCACGACGCAGAGGACGAGGAGCCGGAGGATTATTAGGCACTAGCCCATTGTGGGACCGGGTGGGAGCTTGCGCCGGACGAAGATAGTAGCGACCCTTGGGCCCGCGGTGGATTCCTTGGAGGCCATGGTGGCCCTGCTCGAGGCGGGGGCCGATGTCTTCAGGATGAACCTGTCCCATGGCCAGCGGGAGGACCACGAGAGGCTGCTGCTGCAGTCGAGGGAGGCCCAGGCCAGGACCGGCAGGAACCTGGCCGTGCTCATCGACCTCCAGGGACCCAGGCTTCGCGTCGGGAGGATGAAGGACGGCAGGATGCAGCTGGAGACGGGCTCCCGGGTGACCCTCACATCCCGCGACGTCATCGGCGAGGGGGATGTCGTCCCCGTCACGTACGACAGACTGGAGGAGGACCTGGAGGTGGGGGTGGTCGTCCTCATCGACGACGCCCGCCTGGAGCTGAGGGTGACGGAGGTCACCCCCGAGGGCGTGGTCTGTGAGGTCGAGAGGGGCGGACCCCTGGGGGATCGCAAGGGCATCAACATGCCCGGCTTCCGCATCTCCTCGCCCTCGGTGACGGAGAAGGACCTGGAGGACATCCGTTGGGCCGCGACCAGGGAGGTGGACTACGTGGCCGTCTCCTTCATCAGGGACGCCGAAGCGGTCCATGCCGTCTCCCGGGAGCTGGAGAGCCATGGTTCCCACGTCCCTATCGTGGCCAAGATAGAGCTGGCCGACGCCGTGGAGAACATCAAGGAGATCGTGGCCGCCGCCGACGTCGTGATGGTCGCCCGGGGCGACCTGGGCATCGAGATGCCCCTCTCACGGATACCCCTCATCCAGAAGGACATCGTGTCCGAGTGCAACCGCCACGCCAAGAACAGCATCATCGCCACCCAGATGCTGGAGAGCATGACGGAAAACCCCCGACCGACCCGGGCGGAGGTCTCCGACGTGGCCAATGCCGTCCTCGACGGCGCGGACGCGGTCATGCTGTCCGGTGAGACGGCGGTGGGCAGACACCCCATGGAGGCGGTCGCCACCATGGCCACGATCGCGGAGGACGTGGAGGCCTCGGGGCATATCGAGGTGCCTCCCCTGGAGGGCTTCGAGGACGGGATGCCCATCCCAGTGGCGGTGTCCCAGTCCTCGGTGGAGCTGGCAGCCAAGCTGAATGCCAAGGTCATCATCACCTTCACCACGTCCGGCTTCACGGCCAGGCACCACTCGGCCTCACGACCCCGCACGCCCATCCTGGCCGTTTCACCCTGGGAATCCGTCGTGCGCAGGATGGCCCTCTACTGGGGGGTCCGCGCCGTCCAGGTATCGTCCGTCGAGGACACCGAGGAGATGATCGAGCTGGCCAAGCAGGCGGCCGTCGACGAGGGGCTCGCCGGGCCGGGGGACGTGGTGGTCCTGGCGGCAGGCCTCCCCCTGGAGGTCAGCGACACGACCAACCTGATCCAGGTCCAGCGCATCAGGTCGTGAGCCTGGAGCGGAAACATTATTATCCAAGGAGTGCCAGTGCACATCGCCCCGGAACATTGACGGGATGATACGTGATTCCCGCCGACGACACGGGGCGACACACTGGCATCGATGGGTCCCTGCCTGACCGGGACGATAGTCCCTCAGGATGATGGTACGGCCAACCCCGGTGTCGGACAAGCCCCGGTCGGGTCAGCGGCACCGAGGCCGCGCGAAGCGCGGGACGGTGACGTGCCGAGTTACGACCGGGGCACAACCCCTCGTCCCCACCCCGCCGCCCAGGCCAGGCCTCAGAGCGACCGGGGTCTGTCCTCGTCGACCGGTGGGGGGGTCGGGGGGCTCGGCGGCGGAGCCTTCGGGGCCTTCTTGCTAGCCTTCGGTGGGGCTGGTGCCTTCGCTGCGGCCGCGGCCGCGGCCGCCTTCCGCTCCGCCGCGGGGAGTATCCTCTTT
>CBDUQW010000061.1:0-20636 GCA_965369625.1 uncultured Thermoplasmata archaeon
ATCGTTCTGTATTCATCAAATGGAATTAGGAGCTTCAGTTAGGTGAACTCTTACGCACCAGGCAAACCCTTTTCTCGCTGCTCCCCGTATCACCCCATCCGTGACCGAAGAGGACGGCGAGTGGCTGACGCCCGAGGAGGTGAACAGGCGCTTCGGCGACCACTGGTGCAAGGGATTCCTGACGCTGGTGGACCAGGATGCCGGGATGGTGCGCATAGTGGAGGAGTGCACCGTCAAGGGCACCGTGGAGTGGGACCTCTGGAACCGTCGTCGAGCCGCCGGCATCGTCAAGGACGTCCGGGTCGATGGCACCACCCTTACCATGGACGCCGTGATCGGCGAGGAGGAGCCCCGCTTCGGCCCGGTGGCCTCGGAGCTGGGTGCCCAGGCCCTGGTCGCCGTCGAGGTCAGGGGGGACGAGGTCCATACCAAGTGGGTGGGGCTGGCAGGCGCCGGTTACGCCCTCAAGGTCTGCCTGGCCCAGGCCCCTGGTGTCAAGAGGGCCCGCTTCGGGGGAACAGGTGGCACCGGGGGAGCCCACAAGGCGGAGGTGGAGCTGGTGACCCCCGTGATGAGGCGGCTCCTGGTGGGAATGGACGACACCGACACCAAGGACGAGGGTGCAACCTGGGCCCTCGGCCTGCGGCTCGGCAGGTCGATGCCCGTGGGCAGGTTCTTGGAGCACCGCCTGGTCCAGCTCAATCCTAGAGTGCCGGAGAAGACCACCAATTGCGTGGCGACGTGCCTCTCCTTCGCCATGCCACCCGACGATCTCGGGGAGGCCAAGGCCTATGCCCTCGACTTCGTCAAGGAGGAGAGCTTCTCCGAGAACAGCTCCGTCGCCATCCACGAGGGTCTTCAAGTGCCGCGGGGGGTAAGGGACTTCGGAATGAGGGCCAAGGGTGAGTTCCTGACCTGGGAGGAGGCGGAGAGGCTCGCCTCGGAAAGCGGCGTGGAGCTCCACACCGTGACGGGCAAGAGGGGTCACATCGGAGCACTGGCAGCCATCGGATGCCACGACATGGGAGCCGAGGCCGCGGCCCTGCCATCGGACCTTGACTAGGCCCCAGACGATTCAATAACATTTTTATCGCGCCAAGGCCCATTCGCCGTCGGGGTCGTCGCTTGGAGTGGGACGAACTTGTGGACAAGGTCGCGGGCACCGAGGGTGCTCCCCGCTACAAGCGGGTCGGGGCCTACCTGCTGGTGGTCAGCTTCATCGCCTTCCTGTCCCTCCTGTTCGTGCCCCTGTTCACCTCGGGAGACGTATCGTACTCCTATTTCGACCTCTCCTCCGACCCCGAGGGCACGCCCTTCGGCATCCCCAACAGGCTGGTCACTGGACACGTGAACCTGTCCCTCGTGGGATGTGTCCTCATCGAGGTCATCGGCCTCGTGTTCCTCCTCGAGGGGTACAGGGTCATCAACCTGAGGAGGTTCCTGGTCTGGCACGCAGAGGCCCGCGCCACGGCCCTGTATTCCCTGGCCACCGCGATATCCATGGTGGCCATGGCCGGGATCGCCTCGTTGTGGGGCCTGATGGTGAGCATGCCCATCGCATCCGCCGAGGGTGTCCTGTTGATGCAGGAGGTGGGGTCCCCAGGGACCATGGTCGCCATGGTGATGATAGGCCTGGCCCTGGCCTCCATGCTCTTCATGGCGTACTACAGCTGTGTGCTCTCGGTCTACAGGGGTGGGGTCACCCCACGCACGCGGCACATGGCCAGGCTCGCCATGCTGGTGGCACTGGTCGGGGTTATCGGCATAATGGTGGTCCGCATGGGCGTGATCGCCACCGCCACGGTGGAGGTGGCCACGGGAACCGACGTCGTGGGCCATGTGGACGTCTACTACACGAAGGCCCGGATCGACCACTTCGCGGAGGACGCCTCGGACAACCCCCTCATGGCCTCGCTCGCTTCCCAGCTGGGAGGCCTCCAGATCATGCTGGCGCTGGCGTTGCTCGCCGCCCTGGCGGGTTCCATAGGCGTGTCGGCCCACAGCCTTGGCGGGGAGAGCCTGAAGGTCCGACGGACCGCCTCCCTCCCCGCTCTGGCGGTGTTCCTCATGGCCTTTGCCAGCTTCTACGCCCTGGGCACCGGCGGCATCGCGGAGGCGGCCGTCCAGGAGGTATGGGGGTCCGCCTCCCCACCTGTGGGCCTGAGCTGGGGTCTCTACCTGGGTCTGCTCCTTGTGCTTGCCGGCATCGCCCTCACCGTGATGTACTTCCGGGAGGTGGGATACGAGTATGTCATCGGGTCCTTCGCCTTCTGGAAGGTAATGGACAAGCCCGCCGAGGAGGAGGCTCAGCTGGAGGGAGCGGAAGGGGCTCCCGGGAGACCGACCGATGAGGGTCCCATCGACGTGGAGCCGGTCGCCAAGGTCGCTCCCCCGAGGGAACCGAGGCTCTCAAGTCCCAAGATGATGGTCATGGCCATCCTTCTCGTCGTGGTGCTCCTGATCGCGGCGGTCGCGGGCGTCATGATGTTGAGGCCCCCGTCCGGGGGCAACGGCGGCATCCCGGGCCGCACCCCCGTGACCGTCGAGGACCTTCCCCCGTTCCAGGAGGATCTGGAGGATACCATGTACATGAACGAGGGTGCATCAGAGCTGTACAACGCCCTGATGGACATCTTGGGACCTATGGACGATGTCCAGGACAGGGTCTACTTCGTCAGCTCCATCACCGTGTCGGTCCAGTGGGTCGACGAGCCCGACGCGGGCTTCCGTTGGACCAACCAGCCTGACACCTTCACCGCCGAGGTCTACGACAGCGGCAACGTGTTCCAGACGGGGCGGGATACGGACGCGAACCCCCATGGGGGCCCCGGCAACATCAACGCTCCCTGGACCAGCGCCGAGTTCTGGCTCGCGTGGGGCAACACCGACCTGGTGGACACCGGGGAGGCCGATGTCATCTCCGACGCTACGGTCTACTGCCGCGTGGACATGGACGAGGCGGGCGACCAGACGACCCTGCTGGGTCGGACCCAGACCGACCCGGGGAACGAGTGCACCGTCCGCATCGTCGTCATTGGCACCTACTACCTCGAGGAGGACAACGGCCAGTAGACAAAGGGCCACATGATAAGGAAGGCCTTAAATATCCAAAGAATCGTTAGTCAGGATGAGTTGCTACCATGCCGGCCCAGTTGATGCGAATGTTTGGCAAGAGCACCAAGGCGCAGCTCATCATCCTCGGGATCGTTCTGCTCGTCCTTGGTTCCGTCGGGGCCTTCGGTGTCATGTTCATGTCCAACGAGGAACCGGTCTCGTTTATATCCGATCCCCACAAGGTGGAGTACTACAACGGAGTGTCCATCTGGGCCATCTTCGCCTTCTCCCTGGTTGCCGTGGCGGGACTCCTCGTCGCCGGCATTGCCTACACAGGCCTGCCCTTCGTGTACATGGCCAAGTACCACATGGGCGTGTTCTACGTCGGCCTGTTCAGCCTCGTCATCATCCCATCGGCAATGGCCCTGCGGATGGGAACGACCCTCATGGCCAGCGCATCGGCCGACACCCTCTTCGCTAAAGGCCTGACGGACCAGGTGTTCACCTCCCCCTCGGGTCTCCTGGCCGTTGTCGTGGCTGCAGCCCTCCTCGGCCTGTCCCTCTTCATCGTCTTCATCAACATGTGGAACCTGGCCAAGGTCTCGTACAGGTCCAGCACTGTCAAGGGAGCCACCGTCGCCTGCCTGGTGCTGGTTGCCGTCGTGGTGGTCACGTACGCCCTCCTGCCGACCCTGGTCGCCCTGGAGTTCAACCATGAACGGGGCTTCCAAGGCGCCGTGGGCTTCGAGGAGTTCGACCCCAAGGACGTGCTCTATCCCGCAGGATGGCTCAAGTGGCTGTCGTCCGGGGAGCTCAGCTCCACCTACGGCTCGATGTCGTCGTGGCTGACCATGATCTCCTTCATGCTCTTCCTCGGGATCGTCGTGTCCGCGGTGGGCTTCATGGGTCTGGCACTGTACTCGGCCAACGACCGTAAGCCCAACACCTTCAACCTGACCATCGCCCCGCTGGCAGTGCTGGTCTTCGCGATCCTCGCCATCCTGTTCTACTCCTTGTACAACGGGGCGCTGGCAGACATGGCCGAGCGTCTCAACGTGGACTCGGAGAACACGAAGATATCGTACCTGGCGGGCAGCATGGCCATCCAGATGGCGATGAGCCTCGTCATCCTGGGAGCCGGTGCCTTCTTCGCCATCACCGTCAAGGACTGGATCCAGATGATGTCCAAGGGAAGGACCCTCACCGACCCCATCTCGATGGAGTCGCTGGTCGACCCCCCGACGGACCTCCCCATACCCCCAACGGGGTGGCCAGCCCGCTGGGACCGGATGTCCACTGCGAACATGGTCGTGGTAGGTGTCGCTGCGATCCTCGTGCTGGCGGGCATTGTCGGCGGTTTCAGCGTCAAGGGCGGCGACGATGCGTCCTCGGGCTTCAACTTCGACAACAAGGACGACGAGATCATCTTGAAGGACCTCAAGGATGAGGAGAGGCTCTTCGCCATCACCGACGACTACGCCAGCGAGGGCGAGACGAAGCCCTACATGTGGCAACCAGACGGCGTCTGGTTCATCAAGAGCATGGAGCTGGTGGTCAGGTGGACCGACGAGACCCCCTACCTCCGGCACGAGAACATGCCCGACACCTTCGAGGCTGTCATCAACGCCTCCACGGGCGAGGAGGCTCGCATCCAGGGGTCGAGCAGCAGCACCAGCCTGATGGGCGAGATGCGCCTCCCGATAACCTTCGACAAGTACATCCTGACGACCGACGTGACCGGCCTCGTCCTGCCACCCGAGGTCGTGGAGGCCGATATCAACGTCACCCTGACCCTCGTCGAGTGCGGCGACCAGCCACCCGTCGGCGCAGGGTTCTACACCTTCCCGGATACCGGGAACCTGTACAGCGCCGAGCTCATCGTCAAGTACAAGGTGCTGGAACAGTCCTAGGTGGGGTCGTCATTGGGAGGGCCATCTCCCCTACCGAGTATGTTTGGTCCATTGCACCACACCCCGAAAGTTTGATAAGCAACTTGGACCCTTCGGACGAATCATGAGCCCCGACGAGACTTCGACCGAAGCCCAGACTGAGACTGGAGTGGCCGAGGCCGAGGCCAAACCCAAGAAGTCAATGAAGGAACGGATGGCCTTCTTGGACAAGTCCGGAAAGTCCTTGGACAAGGTGCCCGGCCTCAACAAGGTACCCAGGCCGGCGAGGGTCCTGGTCATCATCGTTGTCCTCATCCTCATCTTCTCCATCGTGTACGTGGCCCTCCCGTCCGGCGAGGACCCGCCCTACGTGCCCAGCACCCTCAACATCGACAAGCTGGAGGACTGGTCCTGGGCCCCGGGTTCGATACAGGCCGAATTCCTCAACGAGGGGGCGTCCTTCACCTACACCCTCTCGCAGATGATCGAGGGTAACGGTACCATCTTCATCGAGAAGGTCGATGTCACCATCACCTGGACGGACGAGGCCGACGGCAGCATCGGTCCCAGGCAGAAGGAGAACCAGCCCGACACCTTCCAATTGGAGATCAACAGCACCGCCAACGTGTCGGCGATGTCCGAGGAGATGTCCAACTCCCACGGTACCAGCATGTCGATCATGCTGTCCATAGACATCTCGGACAGCGGTTACAATTATATGGTGCTGGGCAACACGACCGACCTCGAACTGGGGGACGACGTGACCACGGGCGACATCAACATCATCGTCTACATGATCATCGCCGGGAACCACAGCAACCCGCCAGAGCTCCTCCTCATCAACGACTTCGGGAACGAATACAGCATCGAGATCTCCGCCAGCGGCAAGGAGAACCCGGAGTAGGGCCCCGCCATCATTCGATCTTCCACCATCGGACCAGCCTGTGGCATGGTGAACGGGTCCCCGATGCGACCGTCGGGCCTTGGGTCAGAAGAGCCTCACGATGAGGTACTTGGTGATGACCGCCGAGATGGCGATCACCCACATTATGCCGACCAGGTGGGTCAGTCCCCCCGCCCAGTGACCGCCACCGATTATCCTGGTCACCGACGCCGAGACCACGGTGTGGAACACGAGGAGGCAGATGATCAAGAAGCTGAGCAGCTCTAGGTCGAAGGTCGACTGCTTGAGCAGGATGATGAATTCGAAGCCCTCGATGGGATCCACCTGGGAGAACATGTCGAAGAAGCCCTCCACCAGGAACAGCGCCAGGTATAGGATGATGGTCATGGCGATGGCCAGGCCGTACAGGATGCCCGTGATGCGCCCCTGGGTCTGGAACTTCTCCATCCGCAGGACGGTCAGCCTTGAGAAGTTCTCCGAGATGATGCGGCTTATGGCACGGGGCTCGCCGCCCGCCGAGGTGCCCTCCGAGAACATCTCTGAGAACTTGGAGATGAGCTCCGAGTTGGTCTCGGCCCCGAACAGCTGCCAGGCCCGCTGTCGGTTGATGCGCATCGCCACCCGCTTGTACAGCGCCTTGATGTCGTCGGTCAGCGGTCCGAAATCGTGGTAGGACAGCTTCTTCAGGGCCAGCACCGCCACCTTGCCCGTGGCCTCCTGGGTGGAACCAAGGGTCCTGATGAAGGCGGAGAAGTTGTCGTCCTTGCGCCGGATCTGCATCTCCTGGGTGTTGGCGTAGAGCCCGGGGTAGGCCAGGGGGGTTATGGTGAAGGCGATGGCCAGGGGGATGGCGATCTGCGGCGCGCCGAGGACGATGAGGATGCCGAACAGGAAGCACAGCACGATGCTGATGCCCAGGCGCCTGCGCATCTCCCGGGCCTGCACCGTCTCGAGGGAACCCGAGTACCATATCCTCTCCCCGGGGATCGAGGCCCAGAGGAAGAACAGGAACCCCCCCTCTATGAAGATGAAGATGAGGACCGCCAGGGACATGAGGAGGTTCGCGTCCTGGCCCGTCAGGAGGGGGAACAGGGCCACCACGACCATGATGAACATGGAGGCGATCACCAGGCTCAGGAACACCTCGTTCATGACATCGACGTTGCGAAGCGAGCCCCGGTAGTTGGAGGAGTACTGCTCCATGAACACCGACTGCTCCGCCTGGAAGAACTCGATGGCGGAGTCCCCCGCCTCCATGGAGTGGGCCAAACGGTAGAGGAAGTCGGAGAACACGTCCGACGGCGTCTGCTTGGCGATGAAGCGGCAGGCGGCGGACAGGCCCACGTGCCACTCCTCGGCCAGCTTGTAGATCTTGCGCACCTCGTCGGAAAGCTCCCGGTAGCCCTCCATCTGGGCGAGGAGCTCCAGGATGCTCTGCCTCGAGGTGTCCCCCGTGGAGAGGGTGCCTATGCGGGTGATGAACAGGTGCATGTCCCGGTCGATGGCGAGGCCCTTGCGCTCCCACTCGATGAGGGGCCAGAGGAGCACCAGGACGGCCAGGTACACCGGGACGAACATCAGGACGATGAAGAGCCAGCCCGAGACGATGTCTGGGAAGATCCACCAGAACACGATGATGGTGAAAAGGCCCAGGAAGAAGATGGGCAGCACCCTGGTGACCAGGAACGCCCGGAAGGACATGTCCAGCTCACGGTAGGCCAGCTCCAGCTTGACCATCCACCCCGAGCTGCCCGTCTCCCCGCTCATGCGGTCCACCTCACGCGGCCTGGAGGGCCCTCTCCCACCAGTGCCGCTTCTCCTCGATGTTCCGGATGGTATTGATCTTCAGCTTGTAGTACGCACGGAAGAGACGGTTGACCCTGTCGTACTCCACGATGTTCCTGTCGACCATCTCCTTGATGACGCGGGCGCGCATCTCCAGCTCCTTGTAGATGTCCCGCTTGTCCTCCATCTTGAGGATGGGGGCGATCTTGTCCTCCAGGATGTACGAGTTGTTCATGCCCCGGAAGTAATGGGTGTCGGTGAAGGGGTCCCACCTGAAGACAGAGCGGGTGAGCACGCCGTCCATCTCCTTGGAGTACCGGAGGATCTCGTCCACCGAGGTGACGCGCCGGATGAGGACCCCGCCCTCGTACATGATCTGCTGGAACAGGGCCACGTTCAGGTTGTCGATGAACCGGATGGGCACGTTGATGGGGTCGCCGGTGAACCTCTGGATGAGCTGACGCGTCGAGGGCGCGTGGAAGGTGGACATCACGCTGTGGCCCGTCTGCATGGCCTGGAACATGTAGTTGCCCTCGACACCACGGGTCTCGCCCACGATGATGTAGTTGGGCCTGCTCCGCAACGCCGTCCGGACCAGGTCGAACAGCTCCACCCGGGAGCCCTCCGGCCCCACGGGCCTGGTGATGAGCCTCTGCCACACCGGCTGTGGCGCGATGACCTCGGGGGTGTCCTCGGCCGAGTACACCTTGTGCTCGTGGTTTATGAAGGTCAGGCACCCGTTCAACGTGGTGGTCTTCCCCGACGCCGTCTCCCCGGAGACGATGATGGACATGCCGTTCTCCATGCACAGCCACAGGTAGGCCCCGATCTCGGGGGACATGGTGCCGAACTGTGTCAGCGCCACGAAGGTGAGGGGTTCCTCGGTGAACTTGCGGATGGTGAAGGAGGAACCCAGCTTGGACACGTCCTCGGAGTAGACGATGTTCACACGAGACCCGTCGGGCAGCGCGCCGTCGACGATGGGCAAGGCGTCGGAGACGGGCTTGCCTATGCGCTCTGCGATGTTGCGGATGTACTCGTGGAGCTCGAACTCCGAGGAGAATCGCAACGAGGTCTCCAGCATCCCGAAGATCTTGTGGACCACGTGGATGCGGGTCAGTCCGACGGAGTGGATGTCCTCGTTGTAGGGGTCCCGCAGGATGGGCTCGAGGATGCCCGACTCGATCAGGTCGCGGATGATGTAGTACTGGATTATCTCGTACTCCTCTTGGGTGATGCGGACCCGGTCCGCCTCGAACCTCGAGTACCGGCCCTTCCTGTGCTCCTCGATGGTGGTGACCTTGTTGAGGACTCGGGTGATGATCTCCTTGAACTCATCGTCGTTGGCGTACGACTCCTCCTGGGGTGCCTCCCGAAGGGCCAGGTCCATGATGCGACGGTACCGGGCCTTGAGGTCGTCGTCCATCTTGGGCTCGATGACGATGTAGCGCTTGCCCCGCTCGGGGTCGCGGTAGATGTGGATGAAGATGGGATCGCCGACGGGATAGAGGATGTTGGGGTACTGGTCCACCGCCATGCCCCTGCTCAGGGACATGTAGAACTTGGGCATCTGGTCGTAGGCCGTGGTGAAGCCCTCCACGTACCTACTAAGGTGTGGGAACTTCTGCATCGCGGTGTTGAACCCCGACATCTCCTTGGGCATCTTGATCGCACCTCATGCAACGGTCGTGATATCGATGATGAACCCGATCTTGGGCTCTATCCGGAAGCCGATGGCGTCCGTCACCGGTTCCGTGGTCTTTCCGAACCTGTGCACCTGCAAGGTCCGGGTGGTCGCGCCCTCGAACACCGCCTTCTTGATGGTGATGTAGATCTCCGAGTCGCTCTGGAAGGGGGACAGGATGTGCTCCGGTATCTCATCCTGGTCCATGGTGAGCAGTATGGTCTTGTTGAGGGCGGTCAGCTTCTTGAAGAAGGCGAGCACCTGCAGGCTACGCGAGCCCTTCAGGTCCTTCTTGGTCAGGGATGAGAACGTGTCGATGATGAGGATGTCCCGGTCGTAGAGCTGCTTGGCCTCCATCAGCTTGTTGAGGAACTCGTCCCGGGGTATCGCATGGCCGATCAGGGGGTACACCGGGATGAACAGCAGGTTGCTGGTCAGCAGGTGGCTGACGACGGGATACTCCAGGGACTTCATCTGGTCGATGAAGCCCTTGGTGGTCAGCTCGGTGGAGACGTAGGTCACGGTCACGCCGTTCTGCAGAAAGCCGTAGCAAAGCCGCTGCATGATGGCGCTCTTCCCGGCGCCGTACTCGCCCATGACCAGCGAGATCATGCCCTTTGGGAACCCCTCGCCCAGGGAGCGATGGAGGCCGTCACGGCTCAGCTCGAACTCGTAAAGCTCCGCCATCTCATCTCTCCCTCATGTAAGGTCCCCTATCCGGAACTCCTTCCTGTCGGAGGCGCCGTAGCTGGCGATGGCCTTGACGAAGTGGTCGGAGTCCGAGGTGAACACGCAGTCCTCGACGGTGAATATGACGGTCACGCCGGGCGTCCACTCGGAGGCCCCGCCCACGTAGCTGACGGTGTAGTTGTGGTCGATGCCATCTATGAGCATCAGGGTCTGGTTCGGGTACAGGATCTGGGCGCCTGTGTTCTTGACGTAGACATCCAGCTTGTCGGTGGTGTCGTTGTAGGGCATGGCCGTGAGGTCGTTGATGATCTCGATGCGGGAGCGGATCGATTTGGACTCGGCCACCCCCCGGCTCTCCATGGCGTCGTTCAGGTCGTTGATGACGTAGGTGAAGGAGCCGACTAGGGCGACGGCGATGAATATCGCCGCGATGAAGAATATCAGGTGCGTCGCGCTGGTCGCCGGCATGGCCTATCCTCCTATCGTTTTTCCGTCCTCACGTCATAAGTGCGCTTCCAGATACCCCGTTTGGTGTAATTAACCTTATTCTGGTCCCCGTCCCCGCGGTGGTGTAGCCGACCTCCAGGTACAGCACCTCGTGAACGCCCCATATCTCCGAGGATGTGCCAGCCACCTGGCGCACCGAAATGCTCTCTGTCTTGACGGTCCCGTTGAGCAGGATGTCCAGGTACACGGTGTCGATGGTCACCTCGCCGGTGTTCGTGACGTTGATGAACACCACGGTGGAGTTGTAGCTGGAGTTGATGATGCTCACCCGGGTCCGCTGGCGGTCGTACTCTGCATGGCTGACGTCAAGGGCAGACTGGGAAAGCTCATCGTACATGTTGAAGACCACGTTGGCGGTCACTCCCAGGAGAACTATCACTCCCGTGAAGATAATCGCCGTGGCCGCCGAGGTGCTAAAACCCATCATCACCCTCCCAGGAGGGTTGAAGGCCCTCCGACCTCGTTAGAGGGCGAAGAAGTCTTCCAGCCCCTCCCTTAAGTTCATCACGTCTCTCTCGAGTTCCTCGAGGGCGTCCTTGTCAAGGTCGGCTCCGCGGATCCTCTCTATCAGTATCAGGCTCTTGAGGTGGTCCTCCGGCGACATCTTCCAAGAGTCGTACTTGACCTCGCCGCCCCTGCGCCGGACGTCGGACCGGGCCAGCTCGTGGAGGTCCTCCTTGTCGTAGGTCATGACCACGTCGCCGTCCTTGTCCTTGCCCTTTCCACCCTTGGCCTTCTTCTTCCTGGCCTTCTGGGGCCTCTCCTCGGCCTCCTCGCCGGCCATGCCCCGGATGATGTCCGCGATATCGGACTTTATGCCCTTAGAGATCCATCCGATCTTGACGTAGAAGGAGAGGAGGTTCGGTATCTCCTTCCTGGGCATCTTGTCGAGCATGAACTCGATCCATCTGAGCAGGGCGATGTGGCAGGTCGGCGCGTCTCCCACCTTGGACAGGCGGGCGATGCGGACGGGCGCGGCCTCGACCTCTGCCATCATCGGCTCTCCCTCGATCTCCTCCACCTCTGCGAAGAGGACGCCCTCACCGGGCTCCTCGGCGAAGATGTCGCCGAAGTCCTCTCCCTCGGCGGCTATCTCGGGGGTGGGCTCGAACAGCGCATCCAGTTCAGGGATGCCTGCATCGCCCTCCTCCTCCATCGCCGTTATGGAGGCCCGCGCCTCCATCTCCGCCTCGATGAAGGGATTGATCTGGGTCGAGATGAGGTCGTAGAGGGAGGTCAGCTCCCGCATGTCGCCCTCCATGGATGCGATGGAGTCGCGGACGCGGGCGATGTCCGACCGGATGTCCTCTGTGGACTTGTCGAGCAGGTCCACCCTCCTGACCATGTCGGACAGGGACTGCTCAACGCTGTCCAGCCTTTCGAGGCCGCTCTGGCTCCTCACCATCGGCGCGGTGCCTTCCAGGGTCACGTCCCTGGCGGGCGCGGGAGCGGGGGCCATGGCTACGGGTGCTGGTGCCGGTGCAGGAGCTGGAGCCTGTGCGGGGTAACCTGCTGCCGCTGCCGGTGGTGGGGGCGGCGGCTGGGCCTCCCCCGCCGGGGGCGGCGGCGGTACCTCGCTGAAACCGGTCGCCTCTCCCTCGGGGACCTCGTCGAAGCCGAAGGCCTCCTCAACGGCGTCTTCGTCTTCCGGGTTTCCTCCGAAGATTCCCATCTGTCTCACTCCCCGCTCCTGGAACTCGTCGTAACGGTCCAGGAGCCTAGAGATGCGTCAGGTCGATGTATCGGGCGGCTCCGTAGGACGGAGGGGTCACGAAGAACTCGCTCACCACGGGACCAGAGCCAGGCAGGAACTGGATGGTGGTGCCGGTGTTCGGTGACACTCCGTTGCCACCTCCGCCTCCGCCGACGGCGTCCAGGTCTATCTCGAGCTTCAGGACGTTGTTCGCGTCGAGGAAGAACATCCCGTTGGCGGGGTCCCAGCCGTTGTTCGCGTTCACCGGGATCTCCACCGCGTCGTACGTGGTGGACGTGGCGCCTCCCACGGTGTCCAGCGTCAGCTCAGCTAGGGTGTCCGCGGTCCTCACCGTGATCCTCACAGTGGACATGTCGATGCCCCGACTGCCGTCCCAATGGCTGATGTAGAGCCATATGGTGTCGATGGTCGCCTCGTTGGTCCCGGAACCGGTGGGGTCCCTGTCCCCGATGAGGCTCATGACCTTGATGTTACCGGAGACCTCGTTCCGGGCCCCTGCTGCTGTGGCCTCTGCCTGGTCCTTCAGCGAGTACGCCGTCTGGATTATCACAGCTGCGGCGATGGCTGCCACGAGGACCAAGGCGATGAAGACGATCAGTGTGCCGATGCCGATTGCGGCCTCGTCATCGTCTCTAACAATTAGTTTGACTGCCTTGTGCATCCAACAAACCTCCAGGTGGACTATTCCAACCTGCGCCGTATATCATGTTCGCGGTATTTAATGTTACGGTATTGGGTTCGAGGTCTGGAATTCAAACCTCCACCCCCTGGCTAGCACCGTTAGAGCGCCTGTACCGGGCCCTGCGAGCCCCCTCCCGGGCCCCCGCTAGCCCGCTGGGAAATGGGCCGAAAATGGGAGCGGGCCCGCCCGATCCCGGGACAGGCCCCGAAGGCACGCGAAGGGCCCTAGATGATGCCCAGCTGCTTGCCCACCTTCTCGTAGGCAGCGATGGCCTGGTCCAGGTCCTCCCTGGTGTGACCCGCGTTCATCATGTTCCTGATGCGCGCCGCGTCGCGGGCGACCATCGGGAACACGATGGGCAGGGCGTAGACACCCTCGTCCCACAGGCCCTCGGACAGCTTGACGGCCAGGTCCGATTGCCCGGTCATGGCGGGTACGATGGGCGTCTCGGTGAATCCGGTGTTGAAGCCCATGGAGCCCATCTCCTTCTTGAAGTAGTTGGTGTTGTCCCAGAGCCTTCTGTTGTGCTCGGGCTCCTCCTGCAGGACCCGGATCGCCTCCAGCTGGGCCGCCGCCACAGCGGGCGGGTGGGACCCGGAAAGGAGCCAGGTGCGGGACTTGTTCAGGGCGAACATCCGAAGGTCGGTGGAGCCGGCCACCAGGCCGCCGACCACGCCGAAGGCCTTGGAGAAGGTCCCCATCTCCACATCGATCTTGCCCTCGATGCCGAAGTGCTTGCCGATGCCGTGACCGTCGCCCAGCACGCCCTCGCCGTGGGCGTCGTCCACGTAGGTCATCGCACCGTACTCCTGGCAGAGCTTGAGGATATCGGGCATGGGCGCGACGTCGCCGTCCATCGAGAACACGCCGTCGGTGACCACCATGATGCGGTTGTACTTGGGGTCCGCGTCCTTGAGCACCTTCTCCAGCTCCCCCATGTCCTTGTGGGGGTAGATGCCGCGGTCGGCCTTGGTAAGGCGCACGCCGTCGATGATGGAGCCGTGGTTGAGCTCGTCGGAGATGATGATGTCGCCCTTGCCCACCAGCTGTGGGATCAAGCCCGCGTTGGCGGCGAAGCCGGTCTGGTAGATGAGGGAGTCCTCGGTGCCCTTGAACTCGGCCACGGCCTTCTCCACCTCCAAGTGGAGGTCCATGGTGCCCGCGATGGGACGGACCGAGCCCGAGCCGGCGCCGTACTTGTCGGTAGCGTCCTTCGCTGCCTGTATCAGCCTGGGGTGGTTGGAGAGGTTGAGGTAGTTGTTCGAGCAGAGCATGATAACCTCTCTCCCCTCCACGTTGCAGCGGGGCGAGGACGGGCCCTCGAGGGTCTTGGGGCGCCAATCCCAGCTGTTTGCGACCAAATCGTCGTACATCTCCTTCAGGAACGCCGTCGGGTTTCGAGTCATATGAGATTCTCCATGGAATGCCAATGGGTCGCTCGGCAGGGTGCGAAGGCACGCCTGCCTGCGAGCAGTGGCCGTATCGCGTAATCACTATTGAAGTTTACCGTCCCGGGTGACCCCCAGGGACCTCCAGCGTTCAGGCCTGCACCGGTACGAGCTTGCGGGTCTTGTAGCCGATGAGCACGCCCAAGTGGCCGCGGTCCAGGAACGCCTGGTTGACCTCGGCGTCCCCGGTGTCCACCCTCAGCATCGGCGTCCTCGCCAGCTTGGCCGGGGTGGAGACGATCTCGAAGCCCTCCACGCCCACCCGGCGCACCACGTCGGGGCTCAGCTGCAGGTTCCCGCGGCCCAGGAAGAACCCCTGGGCCCCGATGGGGGAGACCACGATGCGGGCCTTGTCGAACCTTTCGAGGAGGGCGAGGAGCCCCCGTTCGTCCAGGTCCTTTCCCACCAGCTTGCCGTCGGCCACCGCGTCCACCCCGAGGAGGGTCTTGTCCACCCCCAGCCACTCGCCGATGAAGCGCAGGGTCCCCCCGGGCCCCAGTATCCACAGGGTCTCCGGGTCCTCCTTGATGTACTCCTCGATGCACTCGGCGATGTCCTCCAGCAGGTCCTTGTCAGAGGCCGAATGCACCATGATCTTCCCACCCTGGATGAGGTTGGGTTCGTAGGGTGTGTTGGCCGTCCCGAACATCTTGAGGTTCCACTCCCCTTCCCGGTAGAGCTCCTCGTCCAGGTCTATGACGTCCGCCTCGGCGACGTCCAGCCTGCCCTGGAGGAAATCGAGCAGCGTCTCGGCGGCTCCGGCGGGTGTGATGGCGAACACGCCGGAGTGCATCTTCACCCCCGCGGGGATGCCCAGCACGGGCACCCGCTGGTCCACCGCCCGGAGCACGTCGCGGGCAGTACCGTCGCCGCCGGAGAACACCAGCACGTCCACGCCCTCCGCCTCGATGGCCTTGCACGCGCGCATGGTGTCGTCGGCGGTGGTGTGCAGTGGGTCGCGGGGCACGTGCACGACCTGGGCCTCTGCCAGGGGTACCCTCGCCTCCTTGATGGCCTCCATGCCCATGTCCCCCGAGGACACGACCCACAGCACCTCGGGGGCGCCCCGCAGCCCGTCGCATGCCTCCATGAACCTGCGGAGCATCAACGCAGCCCGGTGGCTCGACCCGGGCTCGGCACCCCGGCTGATGGCCTCCTCGAGCACGCCGTCGGTGCCCTTGAGGCCCACCCGGCCACCCATGCCGGCGATCGGATTCACCACCAGGCCCACGCGATGCATCGTACCCGAATCCCGCCCCCGTATAATAAACACTTGCCGCCGTCAACTATAATGACCCTGGAGCGCCATGGCCCCGTCATGCGCCTCGGCAGACTCACCCTGGCCCTGTACAACTCCTACGACCCCGTCAGGCTGGCCGAGGCCCACCGCAGGGCCCTCGCCCGGGCCGCTCCCGTCGCCCTGGCGTACGATGCCAACCTGACCATACTGGGCTTTCCCCTGGACCGGGAGCTCCGGACCCCCCTCGAGGGGGCCCGGTGGCTCTCGACGACCACCTCCATCGGGAGGGGCGGCGAGCTGCTCATCCAGCTGGCGGAGGCGGGCCGGTTCCAGGTGTTCGAGCTGCCGAAGAAGGGCCTCCCGCCCCAGCTGGGCACAGTGGTGGCCACCACGTCCAAGCCCGACGGGGCCAGGCGCGTCGACCCCCGTTGGGCCGCCGGGGAGCTGTCCCGGGGCCGCAGTCTGTGCATGCTGTTCGGCCTCGGCCCCAAAGGCCTTCCCAGGGCCACCATCGACCTGGCCCGGCATCACCTGGACGTTACCCGGAAGGGGGTAGCGCTGGAGACCTGCACCGCGCTGGGGGCGGTCCCCGCCGCCATCGCGGAGGCGATGCTCGCCCTCGGTGACGACCGATAGCCTCACAGGTTGAGGGTCGAGACCCCGTAGTTCCCCTGGACCATGAAGATCCTGTCGCCCTGCCTGTGGCAGGTCAGGTAGGTGGTCCGGGTGTCGTACAGGCCGAAGACGGCCTCGCCCTCCTCCGCACTGAGGTCCATCACGACCAGACCGTTCTCGCCCGAGGGCATGAGGAGCAGGAAGTCGTCCCCGGGGCACAGGCTGGTGTAGGTGCCCATGAGCACGTAGTTGCCGGAGACCTCCAGGTGAGGCAGCGACAGCACCCGGACGATGGTGTACGGGTCGGCGTACTGGTAGCCGCTCTCCGACTCTTGGGAGATGTAACCCCACTGGGTTATGTAGGCCTGGTCGCCGATGACCTCGACCCCCTTGCCGGTGATGTCCAGCACGTGCTCGGTGGTCGCCACCCCGTCGCCCATCCTCACTATGTTCAGGGTGGCGGTGGTACCGTCGTAACCCTCCCCGTACCAGTTGCAGGTGGTGTAGACGTACTCACCGTCAGCAGAGACGCCCTTGGGTGCACCGGGGATCTGGACCTGTTCACCGACGGTCGGGTACAGGTCCGAGGTCAGGTCGACGGGGAGGAGGGAGTAGTGATAGTACCTGTGGTAGGTGTAGTCGTAGGTTCCCTCGCCATAGTAGTACTTCACGCGTTCGTACTCGTAACCCACCAGGTACACGGTGTCACCACCGGCCATGAGACCGATGTACCCCTCCAGCTCGACCGCGGTGTTCGACTGGAGAAGGATGTGGGCCTGGTCGTTGAGGTCCAGGACGTACAGCCTTCCCATCGTGTAGTACGCCAGTCGCGACCCGTCGAGGAGGACCGGGTTGTCGATCACATCGGAGGTGTCCTGATATGGGTAGTAGGAGTAGTAGTAATCGTAGTTGTATCTGTAATTATTGGAAGACGGCCGTTCGTTGTACGGATAGTCCGACGGGTCCCCAGTGAGGGGGAAGGAGTAGTCCCACATCAGGGGATGGTAAGGGGTCCCGATGAACACCTTGCTCACCATGCCCATCCAGCTGCCCAGCTGGGTCTCCTTGGTCCAGAACACGTAGAGGTGGTCACCCTGCCAGAACCACCTGGCCCAGCTCTTGGCGATGAGCACGTCGCAGACGGGGGGGTTGAGGTCGATGGCCCCCTCCTTGAAGGCGCGGTACCGGAGGTGACCGGTGCTGTACTCCCTCACCAGCTCGACGTAGTAACCGTCGAACTCCCTGTAGTCCACGACGTTGGGGCACAGCTCCACCGTGGACTTCACCTTGGGCTTGTGGATGTCGCTGATGTCCGCCACCTGGAGGAACCGGGTGGACGTGGCCACGACCCGCCCGTTCACGGAGCGGGTCCGGGTCACCTGGTCGGGCTGCTCGAAGCTGCCTCCCAGGGTGAGCTTGCCCTCCCTAAGGTTGAAGCCGACGACCTGGACCGCATAGACCGACTCCCAGTTGCCGTCGTCATTCTCTCGGTAGGAGTAGTAGGGGACGAGGACGATGTTCTGGTCATCGAGCACGGTCAGTGCCTTGGGGTCCCAGTTGGCGTTGGAGCTGGCGTGCTCGCCACCGAGGCGGACCCGCTGTTCCATGACCACGTTCCAAGGGTCGGTTACGTCGAAGAGGGAAACGGCCACGTTCCTCTCCCCGTCCGAGTCGTCCACGCCGATGGCGATGATCTTCATGCCGCGGACCTCCATGTGGGTGACCCAGCCCGGCATCTCGAACACGTCGCAGAGCTTGGGGTTGTAGGGGTCCGAGAGGTCAAGTACGTCCAGGGGGTCGATGCTGCGGGGCAGGTGGATGGTGTAGCCGCGGGTGCCCTCGAAGCGGGTGGCCATCAGGTTGCCCGCGTCGTCGATCTGCAGGTGCCCCATCTGCCTCACCGACCAGGGGTTGGAGACGTCGAAGGTCCACAGTTCCGATATCTGGTTCCTTCCCTGGAAGGTGCTGACCACCCGTAGCACGTCGTCGTACTCGTCCAGCTGGTACCTGTCCATCACCCGCCCATCCACGGAGAAGGTGTCCTTCGAGATGATGTCGCCCTTGGGGTCGGAGATGTCCACCAGGGTGATGTTGGAGGTGCCCTCGGATCCCCAACGGCGGTCCCACTGGGAGACGTACAGGTGGTCGACGGTCACGTGGATGATGTTGGAGATCCCCGGGAAGGACACCTCGTCCTTACGATGGATGTTGTCGGTGTCGGCGATGTTGAGGGACATGACGTAGGTCCGGTCCTCCATCTCGGTGTCGGCGTACATGTTGTACCAGCTGTGGCAGCTGGAGACCAGGTAGATGACGTCGCCCACGCGCCTGCTGTCGGTGACGAAGCCCTCGATGGGTACCTCGGTCATGACGTGGGGCGAGGTGAGGTCGGTCAGGTCGATGATGACCAGCTGGGACCCGATCTGGTAGCGGACGGGTCCGCCCCACCACATGTCGAACATGGGCTCAACGTCCAGTTGGGGTAGCCACCTGGACCAGCTGTACCAGTAGCCGTAGTCGGTGGAGACTATCGCGTATGCCTTGTTCCCCACCACGTACATCTCCACGGGATTGCCGAGGATGGGAGCCGTGCCCAGGACCACGGGCCTGTCGGGGTCAGAGAGGTCGAAGATGATGAGGCCCCTGTACGAGTTGAGGACGAACAGGTGGTCGCCGACCACCTTGACCAGGTCCGCCTCCTCGATATCACGGACGATGGCTCCGTCGTTGGAGGCATCCAGGGTCTGCTCTATCCCGTACCCCAGGAGGCGCGGCGAACGCAGGCCCTTCTGTTCCCCAAGGTACGTCGAGTCGGAGAAGTTCTGGAGGCCTTCCAGGTCGGCGAGGGTCTCCAGCTCGTCGATGGTGATGTCCTTGCCTTCGCCCATGCTGCCCGGTGCGTCGGGGTCCACCTGCGTGACAGGATAGGGCGAGAGCCCGGGTTCGGCCTGCTGATGCTGCGTCGCCGGGTCCGGTGGTGGGATCGAGTCCCTGTCGGTCATGGTCCGGTCGGACTCGAAGACGAAGCTGCCCGAATCCGGGTCCCAGCCGATGCCGGCGTACATCGCGATGCCAGCGACGGTCAGCGCACTGATGATGATAAGTATGCCCACGAGGATGAAATCCCATTTGGCCTTTCTCATGGTCTCATAACCCCTTGTTGCTTGCTCGTTACATGGGCCCAAGGGCCCACCCCAGTGACAAGATGTATCACGCCCTACTTAACCCCGCCGGAAACGTTGGCCTCCTCGGGACAGCAGGCTTGGGTCGGGGTCGGATTGACCGTTGATGACATAAGAAGTTTATGGAATCCCTTCGAAACATGCTCACTCGAAGGGATTGCGGCCCACTATCATGAGGACGATGATGGCGTAGCCGGCGAGCATCATCAGGAGGGCGATGAGCCAGAACCACTTGAGCAACTTGAGGCGGGCCTGCTCCTGACCGCCCAGCCTGTTGGTGATCAATCTGTCGAGGAAGTGCTCCTCCTCTTCCTCTTCGTCATCGTCCCATGGCACGGGGCAGGCATGGTCTGGCCCGTTAATTAGGGTTTGCGGTGGGGTCGTGTGATCACCCAAGTGCAGAGCGACGGAGCCATGACTGGAGGGTGTTCGGGATGCCAGTACGTCAAGGGGCTCAGTCCGCCGCCTCGGCCCTCGCCTTGGCCAGCTTCTCCTTCTGGCCCTTCTGCTTGATCATCTTGAGGCGGAAGGTGTTCTCCCGCTCCATCTCCTCCAGGCGGAAGGATATGAAGGCGGCGGCCTCCGTGAGGTCGGGTATGACCTTGAACTCCAGGGCGTTGACGCGCCGCTTGGTCTTCTCGATGTCCACCAGCAGCTTCCGGATGGTGGTCTCTATCTCGGCGGCCACCACGATGTCCTCCACCAGGACCTCGTAGGCGGACACGGCGTCGTCGATGGCGGACCGGGACCCGATGATGCCGTAGCCACGCTCGGTTATCTTCTTCTTGACCGAACGGCTCTCGACCTGGGGCACCACGACCCCCATCACGTTCTTGGGGCGGATGTGCACGTAGGGTATGTCCTTGGGCGCGAAGGCGGCGGCCTTGATGGCGATGACCCCCTCGACACCCTCGGCGATGGTGAGGTTGCGTCGGGCCACGCGGTACTCCTCCGTCAGGATGCTCCGGATGTCACGGGCCTTCGCCAGGATCTCGAAGAACTCCATGATGAGGCCGTCGCGCTTCATCTTGAGCAGCTTGTGACCGGTCTCGCTGAGCTTGATCTTGCGCTTGATGTCGATGAGTTCCGACCGGGTGGGTTTCCCCTCGTAGGCCAAGGCCTAGTCTCCCCCCTCGCCCTCGCCTGCGGGACCCTCCTCGGCCTTCCCGTCCCGGTAGGCGGGGTGGTACTTCTCGATGGTCTTGCGATCGATACGGGTCAGCTGTCCCTCGGGCAGGGACG
>CBDUQW010000062.1:0-19867 GCA_965369625.1 uncultured Thermoplasmata archaeon
GATCCGACCCATCCAGTTGTATGCATGGATGAATCACCAAAGCAGTTGATCGGTGAGACGAAAGTCCCTGTTCCTGCATCACCTGGACAACTTGCAAGGTATGACTACGAATACAGACGCTTTGGGATGTGCAATGTTTTCATTGCCTGTGAGCCATTGGCTGGGACGCGCATGGTGAGGATCACAGAAAGAAAAACCGGAAAGGACTGGGCATATTTTCTGGAAGAGATTGCCAAGAAGTATGAAAGTGCTGAAAGGATCACCCTGGTCATGGATAACTTCAGTACGCATACTCCAGGTTCGCTCTATGAGACATTTTCACCAGAGAAGGCAAAATCGTTATGGGAGAGATTTGAATTCGTTTACACACCAAAGCATGGAAGCTGGTTGAACATGGCCGAGATTGAATTAAACGTACTAACAGGTCAGTGTTTGAACAGAAGGATCGACGACATAGCAATTGTCAGAAGAGAAGTGCAGGCGTGGCAGGAGTTCAGAGACGATAAAAATGCAAAGGTGAATTGGCAGTTCACAACTGAGGATGCCAGGATAAAACTATCCCGACTCTATCCGACACTTGAGGATTGACAAGACACTAGTTCTAGAAAAGAACCCATGGAGAAGGAGAGGTGGGCCGTTAAAGGGGTCATCGCCAGCCTGAACCCCCCGAACAGGACGATGGTACGCGGGATGTACTGGGACCGATGCAGTAGCATCGACGCTGGGCGGTCTTCGGACAATATTTCTCGGTTGGCATTCCCAGAGCAATACGGTACTCATCCGTTGGTTCACCGATACGAACATGATAGATGGCAGAATGCCGCTCCAGGGGTGCATCAAGAAGATTTGCGAGGGGGGTTTCGAGCGTGAGGGGTGGGATATAGAAAGAATATTATAACCCCTGGCCCATTGGAAAGCAAGGTGGTCGGGTGGTGTTGAGGTTCCTACTGATTCTGTTGACTGTCATGTTCGTTGTAGGCAGCGCGCCCGCAGCCTCTCTGAACGTGACGATAAATCCCTCGATACCCGACTTCATCATGGACGGCGAGCTGAACCTGACGGGCAGCTACGGTACCACCATCACGTCGTTCACCGACAAGGAGACCTCGGATTTCGTCCTGGGCACTTGGACCAATCTCACTGTCAAAATGGGCACAGTCACATTGAAGCCAGGCCTGGACGTGAAGATCCTTAACAACGGCAACCCCGTCCTCAAAGGGGGTGCGAGCACCGATTGGGACTACATCATCTGGTCCCATGGCGTCACCAAGGTGAACGGCAAGTACTACCTATATTACTCCGCGGGCAAGTCATGGGGCCCAGACACCCGGAAGGATATCGGGGTGGCCATCAGCGACGACGGCATCAACTTCACCAAGTACTCGTCCAACCCCATCATTACCAAGGGTACCCACACGATGGTGGGGAACCCTGTGCCCTACTACAACGGGTCGTGGCACATGTACTACAAGGCCAATGACGGGGGCGATGGCAACAACAAGGACATGAACGGGCTCTACGCCTACTCCAGTGACGGTATCAACTGGACGATCTATGCCAACAACCCGGTGCTCCCCAACGGGAACCCGAACAACTTGTGGGACGGACTCACGGTGATGACCGAGTGCATCTTGGATGTCAACGGGACCCATCATCTCTACTACACCGGTGACGACAACGACGGCACGGCCGATTGGGGGATGGGTCTAGCCACCTCGACCGATGGCGTGTCCTGGCAGAAGAACGCCTCCAACCCCCTGTACAGCGGGGTGGCGGCTTCCTGGGACAAAGGGGATGCCAAGGTCGGAACGGTGGAGATGTCCCATGGCTCGTACAGGGCTTTTATAACGGGCGACCGCAGTTCTGCAAAGATAGGCTACATCTGGTCCAAGGACGGCATCACCTGGCAGAACACAGCGTCCGCTCTCATCACCAGAAAGGCTGGCACCATCTACTCAAGAGCGGCCAGCAACGTTAAGGTCATCGACGAGGGCGACCATTATAAATTGTACACCCTGTGCAGCACGGGCACTCAGACCCGCACCTTCGCGTGCTTCAAGGCCACCCCAACGATGATGAATGGCACGTACACCTCGAGGACCTTCGACGCCGGGGGCACGGTCGGGTTGATCAACGCGAGTTGGAACTGGACATCCACCGTGACGGGCAACCTGACGATGATGTTCAGGTACGGCAACACGACCTCGGCCATGGGAACATGGAGTGTTATGGCCACTGGAGATGAGCTGGCGGGCATCACCGCAAGGTACGTCCAGTACCGGGCCCTCTTCGATGTCCCCGAGGACTGGATGCAGATTATCCTCAACAACGTATCCATCAACTACGGAATCCCTCTGGAGAAGGCCGAGGTCTTGGTGAACGGCGGAACCCCGACTACGGTGGCCTTCAACGCCACTGGATGGTCGGCGGACCTATCGCTGCCTGACGGGGACCACAACGTCACCATAAGGCTGACCGATGCGTCTGGCGCCACGGTGGAACAATCGGTCGACGTCAAGGTGGACCTGTACGCACCCACGGGGAACATCACCATAGAGGACGGCAGTTGGGCCCACAACGACACCCAGGTGCTACTGGAGGTCAACGCAAACGATACACACTTCCCCATTCTGATGCAGGTCTCCAACCGGCCTGACTTCGAGGGGGCCACATGGATGGGATTGATATGGCGGCACACATGGCAGATCCCCGGGAGCCCCCAGGGTGATGTGACGATCTACTTGCGCCTGCGGGACGCGGCAGGCCGGGTATCAGAGACCTACAACGATACCATCATCATCGATACAACACCGCCCGAGGGGACCCTCCTCATCAATAACGGCGCCAGGTATACCGGTTCCACAGCCGTTGACCTGACCCTGAACTGGACAGACACCACTGGCGTGGTGGCCATGATGGTCTCTAACGACCCGACCTTCGACGACGCCCTCTGGCAGGACCCGGTGAAGCGCTCTGTATGGGTCATCGGCGAGATGGATGGGACACGCACGGTCTATGTCAAGGTCCGCGATGCCGTGGGTTGGGTGACCACGCTGACGGACGACATCATCCTGGACCGCACACCTCCCGCGGCCAGCTTGGTCATCGACCAGGACGCCCCCTACACCACATCCCGCGACGTGACACTGAACGTCTCTTTCCACGACGTGAACCCGGTCAGCTTCAAGCTCATCAACGACGGGGAGGCCTGGCCCGATGCTTGGCACACGATGGTCACCCCGGTGGTCGTCCCTTGGATGCTCTCCACCGGACCGAACGGACCGCGGGCGGTAAGGATGCGGGTCCGGGACGCGGCGAGCAACGAGGTCGTGACGATGGACGATATCGTGCTGGACACCACACCCCCGCAGTGTGCCCTAGTCCTCAACGATGGGGACGAGTTCACCACCACGCTCCTCACCCAGGCCACGTTGACCGCCAGCGACGCCACCTCGGGACTGGACGTGATGAGGATATCCAATGATAGAGACTTCACCGGCGTGGCCTGGCAGACGGTGAAGGAGACGTTCCGGTGGCCCCTCCCGTCCGGTGACGGGACGAAGACAGTGTACGTGCAGCTTAGGGACAATGCCGGGCTCGTATCCACCACAGACGCATCCATCATCCTGGACATGACGGCCCCCACGGGGTCGTTCACGATCGCCTACGGCGCCGGGTCCGTGATCTCCCCCCAGGTGGACATCGAGATAACCCTGGAGGACGCCTTCGGTCTGGCTGGGATGAGGGTCTCCAATTCGGCGTCCTTCGAGGGCTCGGTCTGGGTACCCTACATGGGACTGATGCCGTGGGACCTGGGGTCGGACGAGGGGAAGTGCATCGTGTACATCGAGGCGATGGACAAAGCAGGCAACACCCTGGTCATGACCGCCTCGACGGTACTGGACCTTACTGACCCCATGATCCAGCTCACCATCAACGATGGCGACGAGGCCACGGTGGACCTGGAGATCACCGTCACCTGGTCGGCCTCGGATGAGAACGGCCTTTCAAGGGTCATTATCTCCCCGGACCCTGAGTTCATCGGGGCGGACTGGCAGGACCTGGAGGGTGTCGTCTCGGTCTCGGACCGGACGGGCCATCTCACCCTGTCCGGCGTGGATGGCCTGAAGACGGTCTTTTTGAGGGTGGAGGACTCGGCGGGGCGCAGGAGCACCATCGAGGACACCATCTGGTACGTCTCCGAACGCCCAGAAGGTAGGGTCGTGACCGGGGACGGGTCGGAGTGGACGAACACGACGAACCCAGAGATGGGGATGGTCTGGACCGGAGGAAGCGATGCCACCCATTACCGTCTCTCGCTGACGGTTGACGGCCTGACGTCGTCAGAATGGGTCCCGCTGGACGGGACGGTGAACATGGCGATCGACGGCCCAGGAGGCCTCAAGACCATCTACGGTGAGTTGCTGGGGCCCCACAATGTTACGTCCCTTACTGTAGAGGGCACCATCCTGATGGACCTCCTTCCACCCCAGATCGAATGGGTCTCCCCCAGGTCCAAGACCACCGATGACGAGATGGTGAGACTGAACATATCGGTCACCGACGACCAGGATGACGGACCCTCCGTCCAATGGAGGATCAACGGGGGCGAGTGGGGGCCTTACACGGGAGAGGAGAAAGTGCCCCTCAAGGAGGGTCGCAACCGGTTCGACGTGAGGGCGGAGGATGCCGCTGGAAACGTCATCACATCCCATCACGACATCGACCTGGAGAGGAGCTTCAGCGTCTCGGGGGTCTCGTACATCCTCATACTGCTGGCCCTACTGGTCGTGGGTGCCGTGGTCACCGCCTACTGGATGAGGAAGCACAAGACGAGGGAGGATGTCGAGTAGTCCCTGGACATCGTAGCTGGGGGCTTCCCCTCCCGACCGTGACCCCCGGGACCTCATCGTCGGCCGACGGCGGCCTTCGATGACATCACATCTCACTGGCCTCGCTAGGGTTCATCTTGGAATATCGTCCCTAGGCCTTACTGGGCCGAAAGTTTATTCATACCATCAATGCTATGGAACGAGATAGGTGGGTAACATGCCTGTCGATGACACCCCCGAGAACCTGGCCATCTGCATGGAGTACTGCGGGATCTGTCCAAGCCTCCCTTCACCGCCGACGCCCTTCCTTTACTGCGCCAGGGGCAAGGCGAACACCCAGCCCATAGAGAAGAAGGGTTGCACGTGCGTCAAGTGCGACGTCTACAAGAAGTACGGCCTGGATACCCTGTACTTCTGCGAGAGCGGCAAGGCGCCGTAAGCTCACGGCCGATGTCCTTGGTCGTTCCCAGGAACGTACAAATATGGGGATACTTTAATTGCTCACCCATTATTGGGTGTCTACTGGTGATTGATTATGTCCGCGCGGGAGGACCTGGAGCACCTAGCTGAGGAGTGCGAGACTTGCGCCCTCGAGGCCGATGAGTCGATCGACAGCCATCTGATCCAATGCCAGTCATGCGTCGACCACGTCGCCAAGGCCGAGGAGATCGACCTGATGGTGCGGCAGATGGCGGCCATCTCCAAGCAGACCGAGGAGGAGCGGTCCGACGTGCTGGTCAAGGACATCGGTGAGTACCTGGCGAAGTCCGCAGAGGAACGGGACGATGCGATGACGGACATGTTCGACAACGTGTCCGACCTCAACGAGGCCCAGCGGACCGTCATCATCAAGACCCGGACCGACATCATGACCACCCTCCCCAAGGACGAGAGGAACAAGATGATGCACTCGGCCAGGCACATCTACGCGGGCTACGACATGGACCGGAAGGTCCAAGAGGAGCAGGCCATCCTCACCGCCACCGAGGACTACAACCCCCTCAAGCGCACCCTGGTCCGCAGGATGTACCGCAACCTCATGAAGTAGGGCTCACGAGTGTGGGCAATCCCATCTCCTGGCGCTTCTTCAGATACTTCTGCATGGAACGGTCCATTATCATTCCGTGGCGCTCGACCTCGTTCATCAGGGGAAACCACATCCACTGTATCCCCGCCAGGTCCCATCCATGCCGCCTTGATATCTTGATCCTCTTCCCCCCTCCACGGAACCTGTATCCGAAGAGGGGACCATATCCCCTCCTGTCGTACAGGCTCATGTCATCCTCGGTCGCGCCTGCGACCCTCAACAGGCCCGGTGACAGGTCATCCCAGTAGCCCACGCGGACCACGCCGACCTTGACTCCCTGGCCGAAAGGGACCTCCTTCACCAGATCCGACCCCCTATAGAGCCGGACGCCGTTGATATCCATCTCGAAGGCAGCGGGACGTGTCCTGAGGACGAGGATGAGGATGTAGAGGAGGAGGGGCATTGCACAGATCAGGATGAACAAGATGAACTCCATGGGCGCATCCTCTCCCATGAGCATGAGAGAAATGGCAAAGAACGGGAAGAGAAGGAAGAGGCTCACCCCGAGCTTTATCCATGACATACCCTGGAACCACTTCTTCTCCAACCTGATCGGTTGCATGCCCATTTGCTGCCCCGTTCGGGGCTGTGGTGCTGCGTTGACCATCCCAAGACCCCCATTAGGTCAAGGGCATATATTATCCGCTGGATATGAAAAACACTTCGGTCCAGTCGGCACACGTGCATCGATTGATTGGGCGATACCTCAGAGGTACTTGTCACAGACAGGACAATATGGTTGACCGAAGGAGTTGTCGTAGTCGATGGGACCACCGCATCTCGGGCACTGGCCCAGGGTCGCCCCGGGTGGCACCGCACCCGCCTGACCCATGGGTGGCGGTATCGGGTACTGCCCCTCCCTGTTCACCGAGAGGAGCACCACCACCACTATGAGGGGAATGGCTATGGCCAGGGCGATGATGACCCAGAGCAGGGGGAATCCACTGGACATCTCCTCGGAAACGGGCTCCGGTTCGGGTTGGGGACCCGGTCCGACCCCGGTCCAGATGACGGTGAACGGGATGGATCGGTTCGTCGTCGAGAGGAGCTCCTCGGTCCCCACCTCGGTGATAGTAACCTCGAGGACGAGGGTGGCATCCGCCAGAAAATCCGTATCCAGCCATACGAAGGCCCCTCCCACACCATAATCGAAGGGACCGTCGGTGTAGATAACATCATCGCCAACGAGGATCCTGATCCTGAAGAGGTGGTCGTCCCCATCAGGGTCGGACCCGGACCATTCCACCACGAAGCTACCGTCACCATCAGATTCAATCTCATCGGTGACGGGTCGCTGGATGGACACGGTGGGGGGATGGTTCACCTCGACCACCTCCTCCTCGGCGGTTACAACGAAGACGGTCGGATCGGACCAAGACCCGTTATCGTCCAGCACACGTAGCTCGATGGAGTATTCGGTCTCCTCGAAAGCGATGAAACTGATATCGCTAGTGTTGAGCCCGGAGATCTCGAGCCCACCGTGGCTCGTGCATCGCCATCCGAAGTCGACCACCTGACCGTCCTCGTCGTACGATGAGGAACCATCCAGGGCCACCGCCGTTCCCGTCATTACTGGGTCCTCTGGACCGGTTATCACGGCCACGGGTGGTTCGTTTGGCGGTGGTGGGGGCGGAGGGGGCACACGGACGGTCACAGCGACGGTGTCCTCGCCCAGCGACCAGGACCCGTTGTCGTCCCTCACGGCCAGGGTGATGATGTACTCGCCTGGCTCATCAGGCGTGAACGAGAGGGTGGTGGTGTTCTGACCCTCGAACACAAGGGTGGGATGGGAGGTGCAGTTCCATAGGTACTCGACTATGGCGCCGTCGGCATCGGATGAGCCGCTGCCGTCGAGGGAAAGGGTGTCGTTCACGACCCAGTCCACCAATGGATCGCCTGAGATGACCGCCACAGGAGGCAGGTTTACCTCGGGGGCCACGACCAGCACCGAGACGATCGCTGGCTCGCTCCAACCGTCCCTGTCGTCGCGGACAGTGAGGGTGAACGTGTAGGTACCAGGCACCTCGGGTGTCGCACTTGCAGCCGCTGCATTCCCATCTGAGACAGGCAGCGACGAATTGCTGGTGCAGTTCCATACCCACTCGACGATCTCGCCGTCTGGGTCGTAGGAGGGCGAGCCGTTCAACTCTATGGTGTCACCCAGCTGGATAGCGGGTGGTGCCGTGGCCACCGCCACGGGGAGCAGGTTCGGTGGCAGTTCGACCGTGACATTGACCTCATCCTCCTCGCTCCAGGTGCCGTTGTCATCGAGCACCACCAGGGTGAAGGAGTAGACGCCAGTGACATCGGGCGCCGTGAAGGTCGCTACCGTGGTGTTATTGCCGGCCAGGGCCACCACCGAGGGGTTCGAGATGGATGCGTTCCACTGCCATCCGACCAACTCTCCATCGGGGTCGTACGATGCCGTGCCGTTGACCTCGACATTGGTCCCCGTCTCCACGGTCTGATCCTCCCCTGCGTCCGCAACGGGAGCCTCGTTCGCCTTGAGGACCTCCAGCTCGAGGAAGGCCTCGTCGATGGACCAGTGAGCGTCTGTGTCCAGGACGGCCAGGGTGAAGGTGTAGTTCCCGACGACGTCGGGGGTGAAGTTGGGTGATGCCACGGAGTCCGAGGGGACCAGATCCGAATCGGTCATAACAGAGCCCAGCGGGGTCACTGTCAGGTTCCATTCGTAGGTGAGGTTCGCTCCCGTCGAGTCGCCATCGGGCGCGTCCTCCGCGTCGAAGCTTAGGCGACCATCCAGGGAGATGTTCTCTCCGAGGTTTATTGTGGTCTCATTGACATCGGTGCCTTCCCAGACGGTCGTGGCCGTGGGGAAGGATGCACCAGTGACTGTTCCCTTATAAGCAACCAAGCCTCCAACATTGCTCCTGAAGATCAACGACCCGAACACATCCAGCACCCTGTCCTTGTTGAAATCACCGAAGGCAGCGCCATAGTAATGTCCGCTCGTTGGGAGCCCGGCCGTGGTCAGCGTCCAGCTCATCGCACCACCTGCTCCTCCGTTCCCAAGGTACAGTTGAAGGCCCAGCCCTGCACAGGCTGCCATGAGGTCCAGGTCGCCATCGATGTCCACATCCGCCAGGGTCACCTGGGAGTACCTGTAGGATGTGCTAAGCCCGGTGTCGGCGGCCGTCCAGCAGAAGCTGGCACCGTCAGTCCCTCCGCCATTTCCCAAAAGGCACTTCACAGCGTTGTTCCGGCGACCGTAGACGATGTCCATGTTGCCGTCGTTGTCCACATCGCCAGCGGCGATCCCCAGGGTCGCCTCTGAGCCCGTTGGGAAGGAGGAATCGCGACTTGTCCAGTTCCCCGCACCATCGCCGGTGTACAGGTGTGCCTCGATACCTCCTCCGTAATCGCAAGCGACTATGTCCATGTCGTCGTCGTTGTTCATATCCGCCACATCGATGCCAGTGTAGTCGCCGTTGGACGGGAGGCCAGTGCTCATCTCTGTGAACTGAAGCGTGCCGCCGGCACCCCCGTTGCCGGTCCAGACCTTGAGCCCCCGTGAGTGGGCACCGGCGACCACGTCAAGGTGGTCATCGTCGTTGATGTCGGCGAAGATCACCATCATCCATTTGTGGGACGTTGTGGGTTGAGCCCCCTGCACCCAGCTGAGCTTGCCATTCACCGTTCCGTTGTTAATCCAGACGGTGATGCCTGACTCGGTAGAGCCCTCGTTGAACTCGATACCAGCCACCAGGTCCAGGTCCCCGTCCTCGTCAACATCGCCCAGTCCGATACCACCGAACCGGTCCACGGTGGGCAGTCCGCTGGAGTTATCCTCCCAGCTGGTACCTCCCTTGCAAGTGTACACCCTAAGGCCCAATACGTCGGAGCGCCTGGAGTTGTTCGAGGCCGCCGCGGCGATGTCGTCGAAGCCGTCGCCGTTGACGTCGCCCACGGTGCAGAACAGGAACTCGCCAATGGTCGGGAGACCGTTGTTGACGGCGGTGTAGTCCTCCAGCGTGCCAGCTATGCCATCCTCCGGTATCGGCAGGGCGGCCAGGGGTGTGATCAGCATGCTCAGCACCACTAGCGCGGGAACGACGAGGGCGGGACGGGTTATTCTCACGGGATTCCTCCTGTTTTGGGCATAGCCAGGGCTTTCCGGCATCCATTCTTGGGTCGGTGATAAATACATTCGCGCGTGAGAACACCAATTGAGAACGGTCGAGGCGATGGACCACTGGGTCCTCGCCCAGCACCAGCGTCCAAAGGGGAAAAGGATAAAAGGGCCTGACATTGTCACTTTGAACCGTTGAGCATCATGCCGAGCAAGGACCCCGACGACATGAAGTACTCCTCCCTGGATGTGCCCTGGGGAGGGGACGAGGGGGCTCAAAGGACCACGAGGATGAGGTGGTTCGCGACCATCGTGTACTTCGCCCTCGTCATCGGACTCACCTTCGTCCCGTTCCTGTTCCCTGATATGGACGAGGAAGCCTTCGGCACCATCTACATGATCGTGATCATCGGGGGCGCCATCGCTCTTATAGTGATCCTGAGCCGTCCCCTGATGAGACCACCAGGGGAGGACGTGAAGGTCATGGACGGGCTCGCCTCCGAGGCGGGCGTGACCCGCAAGCTCCGCCCAGGAGAGACCTACTACCTCCGGATGAGGTTCAAGATGATACTCTACATCATGGTGCCCATGATCCTCTTCATGGGCTACCTGATGATCGCCATCCCGGAGAGCACCACTGTAGCCATCATAGGTTTGGTCAATGTGTTCATGGTGGTAATCACCATAATCTTCATCAACTTCGAGGTCAAGGCGGACCTGGATATGCTGTCGTTCAAGTTCGGCTACTTCGGGACCGTTCTTCCCTTGGACTCCATCACCCACATCAGCGTCACCAAGGTCAACGCCTTGAAGGACTTCATGGGCTGGGGCGTTCGCATCGGGCCTGACGGCACCAAGGGCTACATCCTCCAGGGTGATGTGGGATTCCGGGTTGAGACCGAGGAGGGCAAGAAGTACGTGGTGACGATCCCTGAACCCGAGGAGCTGGTCGAGTACGTCAAGGCCGCGAAGGCCGAACGGGCGTCCCGGTGACCATCACCTTGACAGGGCGTCCCGGAGATACGCCGTGACGCCCTGACCGGTCATGTATCGGTCCATCAGCTGGTCCGGCAGGTCATCCGCCAAGATGACCTCGGGGGCTATGTTTGCGGTGTAGTACCAGGCCTTGTTGGCGACGTAGGGCTGGACCTCGAAGGCCTCCTTGAACTCGGGAGGGATGCGCTTGAGGCGGTCGCCCTGGACCTCGCCGAAGGTGCCCTTGAAGGCCGGGTCGTCCATCACCTTCGAGAGGCCACCAGGGTCCCGGGCGATGTGGGTCCGGACCCTCTGGATGCCGTCCTTGTCGGGCATGTAGACCCCACCGCCCACCATGACACCCTCGTTGGACAGCTGGAAGTAGAAGCCAGGGTACTGGATGTCCTTCCTCCCGCCCCTCGATACGTAGGCGCCGACGTGGGTCTTGTAGGGGGTCTTGTCCTTGGAGAACCTGATGTCCCTGTTGATGCGGAATATGGCGTCCTTGGGCTCGATGTCCATCTCGGGCTCGTGCTCGCGGATGCGCATTATCATGTCGGCGACCAGCTCCTTGAAGGGCTCCCTGACCGCCTCCTCGTAGACCTTCCTGTTCTTGTCGAAGTAGGCCTTGCTGTTCTCCAGGGCCAGGCCCTCGAAGAACTCATAGAGCCTCTTGTCGAAGTACGCCATCTCGAAACCTCCCTGCGGAGAAACAGAGGCGGGGGTCATTGATACATGTTACTCCGAATCCGGGTCCTCCACCTCGGGGGACCCCTCCTCGCCCGCGGTGCCGTCGACCTCTTCCAACGCCTCGGTCCACCTGCGGTAGACCTCCGCAGCCAGCTTGTTCTCGATGAAGTTGAAGTAGATGAAGGAGAAGGCGATCATCAGGAGCACGAGGAGGAACGAGAACCTGACGAACTGGGCCACGATCTCCTCGACCGTAAGCCTTTCGAGGGCCAACCTGAGGAAGATTAGGAGGGTCCCTGCGGTGATGAGCAGGCCGGTCATCCTCTGGCGTATCGCGGTGTATATGACGAAGTCCTTGTGGGCCCCCTTGATCCTGGACCCCAGCCGCATGTGGATGAACCATGGCAGGACGAGGAGGGGGACCACGACGATGGCGGCCGAGACGAACCTGAAGAGCCGGTCGAAGTCGAGGTCCGTGCTGATCCAGGGGTTCAGGCTGATGTAGATGGCGACTACGAACCCGAAGAGGATCTGCCAAAGGACGGCGGTGCGGAACCTCTTCCACGGGAAGGTCGTCTCGTGGGAGGGCTCGTCCACGAGCACGGTCCCGGTGTCGAGGGCGCCGTGGATGTTGAACACCCACATCATGACCTTGTCCTGCCATCCCTCGCGTGCCGTGACGTCCTGGACCTTGACGAGGAACTTGGGCATTATGCCCACCTCCATCATGTAGAGGGTGCCCATCATGCCGAACCCGGCGACCATGATGACCACCACTGCCGCGGCCGTTCCCAGGAATGTCAGCAGGAAGTACAGCAACAGGCTGATCGCCAGGCCGACCACTGACTGGCCACCGTCATCCTCGTCGTACAATCCCGTTTCGTACACGTCGAGCACGTCGACGGCCACCATGAACGTGAAGAACAGGCCCACGATCAACGAGACCTGGAGGACGGTCTTGAGGACCTCCTTGATGGGGATGATGCCCTCCTCCCGGAACTGGTACGTGAAGAGGATGCCCATTATGAACGAGGTTAGCGCAAAGGCGACGAGGAGGTCGGTGGCGATGCCGAGGAGGAAGACCCACATGGAGAGATCGGCGAAGCTCACCAGGACCAGGCTGTACGACATGGCGATGACCGCGATGATCCCGAACAGGGCACCGAAGGCCTGGATGAACCTACCTTCCTTGCCCTCCCAGGTCCCCATCCGCTCGAACCTCTTCTGCTTCGCCATACCTCCCTCTGTCCTCCTCGCGATGTGAACGGGGTGGACCCATATGATTTCTTCGGATGGCCTGAGTGATGCGGGTCCGATGCTTGCCGGGTCCACAGCTGTGGTCCTTGGGCCATCCAGCGCGCGATGGCAGACCTGCAGGAACGATACAACCTCGAAGGCCTTTTATATCACCTAAACCGTAGCGTCGCCAGAATCGGACCTGGCTGGGTCCAGGGATGGTAAATATGTCCTCTTCGAAGCGAAGAAGCCTTCTCCCGGTGTTGATCTTGGCGACCCTCGTCGCCGTCATCGCCGCCTTTGCAACCTCTGCTGCCGCCACGGACGTCTCCAGCGACGTGATGGTGATCACCACCTGGGATGCGGCGGGATCGCCCTACATCATCAAGGCCGACATCCTGGTCCACGACGGTGCGACCCTCACGGTGGAGCCCGGTGTCGACGTCAAGTTCGATGGCAAGTACTTCCTGGATTGCACTGGCACCGGGAAGATAATCGCGAAGGGAACCGTCGACGAGCCCATCAACTTCACGTCCAACAAGACCGAACCAGCCGCTGCTGACTGGTACTACCTGTCCACGGGCCAGGGTGGGGCCCTCAACAACTGCACCATCTCCTACGCCGACAAGTGCCTGTACGCCGAGACGGGTTCCACCGTGATCGACTGCAAGATGCTGGGAGCCACCTACGGCATCTGGGTCAGGGGAACCGGTGCATACATCCAGGGCGCGAACCTGTGGGCCCTGACCTTCGGGGTCCAGATCCACGACGCCACCAACGTGATGGTCGTCGACTGCTGGGCCGACGGCGTTCAGGAGGGCTTCACCATGCTGGGGTCCACCAGCAACTCCGTCATCTACCGTTGCCACGTCGCCAGTGCGGTGATCAACTGCTACGGGACCACCGCTTCCGGGGCCAGCAACCGCTTCGAGGACTGCTACGGGGCCAAGAGCCGCGTGGGTTTCATCGCCCTGTCGTTGCTGTCACCCACCGCCGCCGGGGACCTGAAGGTCATCAACTGCACCTTCGAGGCCTGCTCCGACAAGGGCATCTACTTCGAGGACGCGAGCCCCGTGTCCTCCATCCTGGTCAAGCGGTGCAAGGCATGGGAAGGGAGCATCGGTCTGTACGCCCTGAGGTCCGGTAACATAGAGATCACCCAGTGCTCCTTCCGAGGCAACTTCAAGGGCACCCTCCTCGAGGACTGCGTGGGCTACACCATCACCATCCATCAGAACAACTTCATCCAGAACAGCCTGTATGAGGCAGAGACCATCCACAGCGAGGCCAACTACGACAAGAACGGTCGCGGCAACTTCTGGTGGAAGGCCATCTACGTGTACGGCTTCAAGGACGAGGACCCCGAGGACGGGATAGCCGACAAGCAATGGACCCTCACCGGGACCCAGAAGGACAACTACCCCTTGATGGACCCCGTTGACTTCGAGGACCCCGTGGCCAACGTGGGCGAGGACCTGAAGGTGCGGCAGCACCGGTCCTTCGACCTTGATGCCTCCGGGTCCACCGACGATACCTGGATCACCAACTTCACCTGGGTCATCGAGCTTCCCGCGGGCGACATCTACATCTATGACGAGGGGAAGCTTCCAGACGGTAAGGTGAAGGGTACCAAGATCGACGAGGCAGGCGTGTTCACGGTGACCCTCCGGGTCACCGACCCCCTGGGGCACATCGCCTACGACGTCATGGAGCTGAACATCACCGACGCGGACTCACCGGTGTTCAACCAGATTCTCACGCCAACCAAGGTCGGAGCAGGGAACAACCTCAACTTCTCGGCCACCATCGAGGACAACATCGAGGTCGTGGAGGTATGGGTGACCTACAAGTTCGGCCTCACAGGCTCGAACACCCGCCTCGACCTCATCGACCAGGGCGACGACCTGTGGGCCGCCGACATCTCCATCCCCGATGACCTGGGGCAGAAGGTGTTCTATTCCATGACCGCCAAGGACGCCGAGGGCAATATCGTCAGGTCAGGCGAGAGGGAGGTCAACGTGGTGGACATCACCGCTCCAGTCGTCGTACCCGCGCCCGATTACAACATTACCACCGGTGACATGGTCTGGCTCAACGCCACCGTCACCGACAACAGGCGGGTGTCCAACGTATCCGTCGAGTTCTGGTTCGGCAGCGACGGGGAGCACACCTTCGCCAACATGTCCATGATGGGTTACCTCTGGATCGTGGAGGTGAAGGTACCCAGGTCGGGTCCATCCCCCATGCATTTGAGATTCAACGCCACCGACATGGCGGGCAACTCGAAGGTCACTCAGGTCCTCGAGCTGGAGGTGCTGGACAACGACGCACCCATACTGAACCTGGACAGCACCCTGTCCCAGTTCCACAAGGCGGAGAAGGCGGAGTTCCGGGTGACCCTCAGCGACAACATAGAGATCGCCTCCGCCTTCGTCGAGGTCAAGTACCCACCCGAGGTCAGCTACGAGTCGACCGTGCTGTCGCTCGACCCCGAGAGCGGGTACTATACCGGCGAGATCACCGTGTCCCATACCGGTGTGCAGATCTACTACCGGTTCCGGGTCACGGACGGGTCCGGCAACGAGCTGCTCACCGAGGACTTCAAGAAGTATCTGCGCAGCCAGCGACCCGAGATCGTCACCGACCCGCCCACCGAGGCATGGGAGGGGCAGGAGTACTCGGTGGACTTCGTCGCCGAAGACCCTGACAGCCATTACTACGAACACGAGTGGTCCATGGATACCAACGCCACCTGGCTCGAGATCGACATTGTCGAGGGTATCGTGTCAGGCACCCCCCAGGACTACCACGTGGGGTGGTACTGGGTGAACGTGACCGTCAAGGACGACGACGACGTCTCTGACTGGTTCTACTACGAGATCATCGTGTTCGACGTCAACGCACCCCCCGTGGTCACCATCACCTTCCCCGTCGATGAGCAGAAGGTGGGCAACGTGCTCAAGGCGTCGGGCCGGGCCTCCGATGACCTGGACAACATCGAGTGGGTCCGTATCAGCATCGACGACGGTGACTGGATCAACGCCACCGGCACCAACGTGTGGAGCTACGAGATGCCCGTCAAGGGTATGGAGCCTGGTACCCACTACCTCCAGGTCAAGGCCTTCGATGGCGAGTCCGAGTCGAGAATGGTCGAGATCGCCTTCATCGTTCCCAAGCAGGAGGACGACGAGAGCCCGGGCTTCGGGACCGTCCTTGCCGTCCTGGCCTTGGCAGGTGCGCTCATGGCCACCTCCATGACGGCCCGTGCCAGGCGCCGATAGACGTCGGAGGGGATCAGGCACCCGCCCTCCCAGGGAGCCATTCATCAAGGCCTAGCCCTGGCACCCTTCCCATTACCAATTCACGAGGCCACCTTGATAACATTTAAATATTATACTAATTATATACCGGTTATACTTTTATTGAACTTATGGTGATGCGTGTGCAGGAAGAGACCCTGGAGAGGAGGACCTTCGCCGTTTCGTTGCTGGACGAGCTGGCGACCGAAGGTGAGCTGACCTTCGGGGAGCTCCTCGGCACGGTGGGGTCCTCCCGCGCGACGTTGGCCACCACACTGGTGGAGCTGAACCAGGAGGGTCTGGTGTACAAACGACGCCTGGGCAGGAGGACCTTCTACACCATCACATCGAACGGTGCCCGAGCCCTCACGGAGGTGCCGGTGGAGAGCCGGATGCTCGACGACCGGATCACCAACCTGGTGGGCCGCCGCCTCGTCGAGGTGGGGGGATGGGACCCTCAACTTTGGGTGCAGGACAACTGGGCCAGGAGGCTTCGGACCAGGGTTGTCAAGGTGCTCAACAGGATACAGTCACAGGGGCCGGACGGCCTCCTCAACGGCAAGAGAGAAAAGAGGTGAACCAGTGCAAATAGAAGGGATGGGAGACAACCTCGATCTTACGGGGGAATTTGCCAGGCAGACGCGACTGGACGGGTTTCTGGACATATTGGCGAACCTGAGCGAGCAGGGCCTCGTGGAGTTCAACGACCACGAATCTGGGCTGAACCTGCAGTTGACGCGAAGGGGGGCCGAGGTCCTGATGGTCCGTCGGAAGCGGGGGTCCATCGATACCTACGTGATGCACCAGATATCCTTGCATCAGGGGCTGTTGCTGAGGAACGATTCGCCAGCCTGAACGGGCAGACCGGGTATCACCGGCCCCCTACGGGGAGGACCTAGAGGAACTTGTCGAAGGTCAACACCTCGTTCTCTTGCCAGAGATAGGTGTCAACGTGCTGGAAGCCCATGCGCTCGTACATGTGCAGGGCAAAGTCGAAGTCGGCGGTGGCGTTGAGCTCCACCTTCTCGTAACCCGCCTCCTTGGCGAACTCCAGACCCTTCGTGACCAAGGACCTGCCATGGCCGTGGCCTCGGTGGTCTGGTCGCACGGCCAGGAACTGCATGTTGCAGCATCCCGGTTCTGGGTTGCTGTGCTCCATGATCACCGTGCCCACGAGCTTCCCATCGTGTTCGGCTATGAGGAAGAGGTCCTGCTCGGGGTCGTACTCCTCGAGCATCCGGTAGACCTCGTCGCGGACGAACTTGTTGATCTCACGCCCCAAGACCTCCTTGTACACCGTGGAGATGAGCTTGATGGCCTCCTCCGTCTCATCATCTCTCTGGGGTCTGTAGACCATCATCGGCATCCGCTCTCCTGCATCCGTGCCTCTGGGGCAACGGGGGGTGGGGGATACCCCATGAAGGGTCCCCCCAAAAAAGCTTTCGGAGATTATCGCCCGTCGGTGTATCAAGAACTGGGCATCTCGTCCCCCAAACCCTTTTAAGGCGCGCAGGCGGTAAGATGGATGTGACCAGGTCGAGAAGGGGACGGGAGGTGCTGGTCGTACCCGTCCGGGAGGAGGCCTTCGCCGCGGCACGGAAGCTCCATGTCTATGCCGTGCCCATCAACCGCAGCACCTCCGATGTCACCCACATCGCCTTCTACAGGGGCGCACCCACCTCCGCGATAACCCACTACGCCAAGGTCAAGAGCATCTCCAAGAACATGTCGTTCCAGGAGGTGTTCCCGGGCGGCTCGTCCATCCTCCTCAAGGAGGACCAGCCCCTCAAGGTCTACCACCTGGACCCCATCGTCGAGCTCAAGCGACGGGTGAAGAAGGGGAGGAACCCGCCCATATCGGGTCCCAGGTACACCAAGCTGGACAAGCTGACGAAGGCCAGGTACCTCGACGAGGTGTGGCCTCCGGAGGAGGCTGCCAAGGCCAAACCCGCCGAGGCCACCCAGGCCAAGAAGACGGGGGGGAGGAAGGGGAAGGAGCCCGCGCCCAAGAAGGAGCGGACCAAACCCGAAAAGGCCCTCGTGGCCAAGGAGCCCACGCCCAAGAAGAGGAGGACCAGGGGCGCGAGGGGGAGGAGCACTACCAAGGCCGAACCATCCGAGGAGAGGCCCAAGAAGGGCGAGAAGGAGGACGAGGCTCCGAAGAAGGGCCGCAAGAGGGGGCCCCGTAAGAAGGCCTCTGAGAAGGGTGAGCCCGAGACGGCACCGAAGCCGACGGTCCGCTACATCATAGACGGGTCCAACGTTGCCATGGAGGCGCACACCTTCAAGGAGGGGGGCCGCCTGGACCAGATCGTGCTGCTGAAGGACAAGCTCATGGAGACCAAGGGGGCGGCCGTCACCGTGATCGTCGACGCCAACCTGCGACACCACATCGACAGGAAGGATGACCTGGAGGTGATGATCAACGACAGGGTGGTGCTACAGGCCCCGGCCCAGACCGACGCCGACGAGTTCATCCTGCTGACCGCCGAGTACCACCGGTCCCAGGGCGATTCGGTGGTGGTGGTGTCCAACGACAGGTACCTGGACTACATCAAGAAGTACAAGCCCCGCTTCGACTGGGTGAAGAAGACCCAGCAGAAGTTCATGTTCGTATTCTCCCCGGATGGCTCCCAGGTCCTGGAGGCCATGACCTCGATATCCTAGCCCTTCTCGGCGGCACCGAGGGCCCAGATCCCCTCGGGTCTCCTGGCAGGACCGGGGTCGCCGACGTACATCCTCATGCAGGGTGAGTAGGACACGGCTCCGAAGGACGTCAGGACCTCCACCATCTCCTCGTTGTACTCAGGCACGTTGACGGTCATCATCCGAGGGTAGGTCTGGTGCACCGCCCTCGCGAGCACCGCCTTTGCGGCCACCGCGCCCCTCTCTCCCGGCACCGCGACGAGGGGGCCCAACCTCAGGCAGCCCTTGCTGCGGCGGAGCATGCCGAAGGCCACGACCTCCTTGTCCGCGGGAAAGGCGAGGAGCTTGCAGTCATCGTCGGCGTGCAACCTCTCGAGGAGCTTCCCCCTGTCTACGCCGGACAATGCCCTGTCCAGCTCGATGGCGCGGGACAGGTCCACATCCTCGCCGATACGGACATCGGTGGGTGCCTCGGGCAGGTCGAACCTGGCCGTCTCCAGGCCGTACCGGTGAGAGGCCCACTCGGACCTGAAGCCCATACCCGAGTAGAAGCTGATGGCGGGGCCCACCGCGTCGAGGCCCACCGAGGTCGCCCCTCCGTTGCGGACATGCTCGAGGGCATCCATCATCAGCGCCCTGCCCATGCCCCGACCCCGATGGCTCTCCTTCACCAGCATCAATCCGACGAAGCCCAGCCGGCCCCAGACCGAGGCGTACACGCAACCGAGCGCCTCGTGTCGCAGCCCATGGGACCTGAGGAGGAGCATGCCACCTGGCTGGACGGCGATGAGGCGCTCCACCTCGGCACGGGTGTAGGCCCAGCCGGCCTCCTCCACCAGCTTGATGATGGACCGGACGTCCTTGGCCGTCGCGGGGGCGATGGAATCCCGCCAATCGGAAATCTTGTCGGAGTCGCTCGCCACGAAGGTCGTCACGTCATCTGGGGGAATGAACCTTTCGGGGGGGAGGGGGTGCTGTGTGGTCCGTAAGTCATGTTTAGGCCTCATCATTG
>CBDUQW010000063.1:0-19666 GCA_965369625.1 uncultured Thermoplasmata archaeon
TAAAGCCCTATGAGTTGCTCGGATCAAATCCAACGGATTCTTGACGCTATAGCCATGCCAGCTCGGCTCCACGGATAACCCTTTATAGCGGTGAGCCCCAATTACGCCAGGAGTTCCCGGGGGGGATGAACCGATGAGGCGGACCCTATACCTTGCTGCGGCACTGATAGCCCTGCTGCTCGTCGCCGTGCCTGTCCAGGCCGGCGAGGAGTCGGGTGAGAAGACCCTTGGCTGGCTCGACCACTTCGCGGTGGAGATCAACAACACCGACGGCGACCGGCTGAGGATATCCTACGACGTGGAGGTCACCGACGGCGTCAACGTCAACATCTACTTCATGGACGAGGAGGGATACGACGACTTCGTGGCCTTCCAGAACTTCTCGTACTTCGAGCTCTACTCTGTGAAGGACACCGACGGTGCCGAGAAGGAATGGACATGGACCAAGGAGGGCACCTTCTACGTGGTCATCGAGAACGCGGGATGGCAGTCCTTCGACATCACCACCTTCGACTACGATGTGGAGTGGGACGTCTCCGGCTCCCTCTGGTGGGGCCTCCCCATCCTGTGGTGCCTCATCCTGCTGGTGGTCTTCGGGGTCATCGGCATCGCCGCCATCTGGCTGGTGATGGCGGCCATGAGGGCCCGCAAGGAGAGCACTGCTGAGGGGACCAGGGGCGAGGGCGGGTCGGGGAGCCCACCTCCCGGCGAGGGCGAGACCTTCGAGGGTGCCATGGTGCACGAGACGCCCCCCGCTCCTGCCGAGGGCGAGACCTGGGAGGGTGCCCGCGTCCACGAACCGGTCCCCGTGGAGGAGATGGACACCTCACCAGTCCCGACCACCGTCCCGCCACCTGGAGAGGGTGCGGCAGAGCTGGGGCCACAGCCCGAACCGCCGGACTCCCCGGCAGGTACTCCCTCTGACTCGGGCTATACGGGTTCGGGTGAACCGCCCGCACCGGGAACGACTACGTACCCTTCAGAACCCGTACCCACTGGAGAGAGCGTAACGGAGCTGAGCCCCCAACCCGAACCTCCTGACTCCGCGATCGATGGCAGCAGGGTCCTGACCCACGGCGAGGGTGTGACCGAGCTGAGCCCCCAACCCGAGCCGCCGGACCTGAAGGCCCGTGATGATGGGTTGCAGCCGCAGGGTGATGGGAAGACCAAACTGGGCCCACAGCCTGAACCTCCCGATTAGCGTTCGGACGACTCCCCCGTGGACCGTTAACTTTAAATACCACCTGTGCGTAGATTCGCAGGCCATGACGAACCCCATCACCCACCTATTGTGGGGATACCTTATCGCCAGGGGCTTCTCTCCCAAACCCCAGTACCTGGCCCTCGGTATGCTCCTGGGGATCGTCATGGACCTTGACCAGATCATACCCGGCGTCGCGCACCACGGCTGGGTGCACACACCCGTCTTCGCGGTGGCCCTCTCGGGCCTCATGTGGGCGGTGACCCGGAACCGTCTCGTCTTCCTCATCTCCATAACGGTCCTGATGTCCCACCTGGTGCTTGACACCGTGGCGACCCAGTGGGGAATAATGTGGCTGTGGCCCCTGTCCACCCACGAGTTCGTCATCTGGACCTTGGACGACCTTGCCATCCTGGCCGTCATCAAGGTCTACGCCTTCCTGGTCCCGGCCTACTGGATCTGGGACAACTACAAGCGGACGGGCGAGAGTCCCATGGCGGTGCTGGAGTGGATCGACCAGCGCATCCCCCGACCAGTGCTCTACGCTGGCGTGACCACCTTCGGCGCATTGATGGTGTTCGTGTGGTGGAACTACTACGCGTGGATACTTATGGCATAGCGGCCAGGCGTTCTCCCGGCGCCTAATCGTCCACGTAGCTGTGTCTCGCCGTTCCCGTCTTGCCCATCAGCTCCATCTCGAAGATGGCGCAGCCTCCGTTGGTCAGCGGCGGCCCAGGGTCCGGGCACGCGATGCGGGCGGTCTTGCCGGCCGTAGCCAGGCCGATCTTCACGGGGTCGGCTCCCTCCCTGAGCATCATGGCGTAGTGGAGCAGCGAGGGTAGGGCGTGGACGCACACTGGCACGTTGGATTCCAGGGCGGAGCCGCGGACGATGAACTGGTCGTTCACCTGGTGGACCTCGCACACACCCTCTATGGCGGCCACCCTGATGCGGACGGTTCGGGGCATGGTCGCCCCCATTGGGCGAGGTCCCAGATAAAGGCTGCGATGGCAGGTGTCACTCGTAGACGACCAGCTTGGGAGGTGTCTTGAGGCCATCATCCCCAGAAACGATGTCCTCCAGCTCGCGGGCGCCCTCTTCATCCAGGAACGACATCTTGACGGCCCATGGGAAGCTGGCCCGGTCGAACCAGCTCCTCCTGTCGTACCTGGGGTGGATGACGATGGCCTCGGCCTTCTTGGGCCATCCCCGCCACTGGCGCTCGGTCCGCGCCATCTCGAAGTAGGGAATGAAGTAGAAGGGCGTCAGCTGGAGCCCGTACTTGTACAATCCAGTGGCGGGTGCCTTGGCAATCTCTCGCTTGGACAGGAAGAGGGAGATGGGCGTGATGAGGCCGAAGGTCAGGGTGATGAATACTATTATTATCACGAAGACCAAGAAAGTCTCCCTGGTGGCCATTAGGAGGCCCATTGTCACGAAGATCATTACGATCACCAGATAGAGCAGGACCAGGAAGATGACCATTCGCTGCATGATCCGGTTGTACTGCTCCATGAACCTCTTGCGCCATTGCTCCTCGGTCCAGACCAGCATCTCCCCTCGGTCGATGCCCCTGTCTCGCTCCAGCCTTCCGTTCCGGATATAACAGGACCGCTGCAACCCATGCCCCCGATTGTGCAGGAATTCGATGGATGGATGCGTAGTTAAGCATTGCCATGCCCGCGACTGGCCCGCGTCTGTCGCAAAAGTGCACCAGAATTCCTTTATATGTGGCTCTACCTTAAAATCCCCTGTAGATACAATGGCAAGGCTTCTGCTTTCCCCGACGCCTGTGGCCGCGGCGATGATCGTCGTGGCGGTCCTGCTGCTCCTCGTACCCAGCGCCAGCGCAGAAGAGGGCGGCATCGCGGGGAAGGTCAGGGATGACCAGACGTTGGAACCCATCGTCGGGGCCGATGTGACCGTATCCTACCGTGACAACGCGACGATCGTGGGAACGGCGGTCACGGACACCGACGGTGGATACTTCGTCCCCATCGACGACTATGGCTGGTTCACCATCTCGGTGAGCGCGGATGATTACCAGGGCAGGTCGAAGGACTTCTATATCGAAGAAGGGACGTACCAACCGCCTGATGTGAACATCGACTTCACCCTGGGCTCCATCGTGGACCCGGATCCCGATCCAACTCCCACCCCTGCTCCCGATGCGCCCTACCTCCAGTACATCGCCATCATGATCATCGTGGGCTTCGCCGGCATGGTCCTCTACTCCAAGATCCGGCGGGACAGGCTGCTGGACCACGCGGTCCGCAGGCGCATCTACGAGTACGTGCAGGAGAACCCCGGGCAGCACTACCGCGCCATCATGACGGACCTGGAGCTTCCCAGCGGCATGCTTTCGTACCACGTCAACCGCCTTGAGAAGGGCGAGTACCTGAGGTCCCGCCAGGATGGCATGTACAGGCGGTTCTTCCCGGCGGACAGGATGACGGAGATGAGGTTCTTCCTGTCCGACATCCAAGAGAACATCATCGGCGTGATCCGGACCGACCAGGGCATCTCCCAGAGCCGGATCGCCGACCGGATCAACGTGACCCGGAAGGTGGTGAACTACCATATGAGGATCCTGAACCAGGCGGGGCTCGTCTACATGGAGCCTCGGGGCAGGGAGACGGCCTGCTTCGCACCAGAGTGCCAGGCCTCGACCATTCCATAATGCTTTTATAATTGTCCTGAAAGCGTTCCAGACTTCCTTTTTATAGCGGCGTCCATGAAAGGACCACAAGTATTGGAGCGTGGTGCAAATGAACGTCAACATCCGAAATGTGTCCCGAAGGCCTTCGATCGCCCTCGTCGCGGTCTCCATGATCGCGATGTTGCTGCTGTCCCTGGGACCCGCCTTCGCCCTCCCGAACGTAGGGACGGCGACCGTCATGGGAACGGTGACCGACATCAACGACGGCGAGCCCATCGAGGGAGCCCTGGTCACCATATCCTACCACGGCATCGTCAGGACCGACGTCACCGATGCGACGGGAGGATACAAGTTCACGAACGTCCCCGAGTGCTTCTGCCTCAAGAACATCGAGGTCACCAAGGACGGGTACAGACCCGAGTCCAAGGATGTCGGGGTCTCGGGTATCACCGTGGTGGACTTCGAACTCATGACCGAGGAGCTGGAGCCCTACATGGGCACCATCATGGGAACCGTGTCCTACGATTACGACGGCACGCCCATCGAGGGCGCCCGTGTCGACCTTGAATACCACGGAACGATCAGGACGGTGTTCACCGACGCCGAGGGTGAGTATAGGTTCGACCGGGTTCCCGAGTGCTTCTGCCTCAAGAACATCACTGCGAATGCTGACCATTACAGGCCCCAGACCAAGTCGGTCGGCGTCTCGGGGATCACCGTGGTGGACTTCGAGCTTGAGAACGAGGAAGGGATGCCTCCCACGGGCTCCTTGAGCGGGCATGTCACCGACGCCGACACCGGCCTGCCCATCGCGGGCGCGACGGTAACGCTGGAATACCATGATAACACCCTGACGACGACCACCGATGCCGAGGGAGTGTACGTCTTTCCGGAGGTCCCCATCTGCCGCTGCATGAAGGACCTCTCCATCGAGGCCGACGGGTACGTCGGCGAGGAGAGGCAGGTAGCCGTGGGCGAGGACACCGTGGAGAACTTCGCCCTCGAGCCCGAGGACGGTGGATCGACCGGGTTGTACGGCACCCTGTCCGGCATCGTGACCGATGCGGACACCGACCTGCCCATCGAGGGCGCCGAGGTCACGCTCAAGTACCACGACGCAGTGCGAACGGTGATCACCAACGCCGATGGCCTCTACGTGATCCCGGACGTTCCCCTCTGCTTCTGCATGAAGGACCTCTCCGTCGAGGCCGACGGGTACGTCGGCGAGGAGAGGCAGGTTGCCGTGGGCGAGAACACCGTTGAGGACTTCACCCTCGAGCCAGAGGACGGTGGACCGACCGGATCGCACGGCACCCTCTCCGGCATCGTGACCGACGCGGACACCGGCCTACCCATCGCGGGCGCCGAGGTCACGCTCAAGTACCACGACGTAGTGCGAACGGCGACCACCAACGCTGACGGCTTCTACGTCTTCACGGACGTACCCATCTGCTACTGCATGAAGGACCTCTCCGTCGAGGCCGACGGGTACGAGGGCAGGTCCATGCAGGTAGCCGTGGGCGAGCAGACCGTCCAGGACGTCACCCTCGAGCCCGAGGACCTAGTGGGTCCCGTCATCCCCAACGGGGCAGAGGGGCGCGACCAACCCATCCTCTCCGGGGCCGGCTACGTAGCCCTCGCCACCATGCTGGGCGTAATCGCCCTGCTGGGCCTGGTCCTCTTCGTGCTACCCTCGATGAGGCGTCGCGACCAGGATGACGAGTGATCAAGAGGAGGTACGCAAGGGCATAGCAATCTATTCATTCCATCGAGGTCATTGGCTACCCTGCTTCCGGGGGGGATGAGATGACCAAGGTCTTCGCGGTGAATGGCAGCAATCGGAAGGGCAGGGGCAACATGGAGAAGCTCCTCACCCCCTTCCTCGAAGGCATGAAGGAGGCTGGGGCCGAGGTGGAGCTGGTGTACTCCCGGGACCTGGACATCGAGGACTGCTTGGGCGACTTCGATTGCTGGACCAAGCACCCGGGGGTCTGCATCCAGAAGGACGAGATGCAGGAGATGTATCCCATGCTCAGGGCCTCGGACATCCTGGTGCTGGGCATCCCCCGCTACATCCCGACGCCCGCGCCCCTGCAGGCGTTCATCAACCGGCTGTGCCCCCTGATAGAGCCCGTCCTGGAGGCCAAGGACGGCCGCACGGTGGCCCGCTTCCAAGAGGACGTGAGGATCAAGAGGATAGTCCTGGTGGCTGTCTCCGGCTGGTGGGAGGTGGGGAACATGGACCTGCTGGTGGAGATCGTCAAGGAGATCGCGAAGGACACGGGGACCGAGTTCGCCGGGGCGCTGCTGCGGCCCCACGCCTACGAGATGGCCCGGCCTGAGGCTGCGGACGTCCTGGAGTCGGCCCGCCGGCTGGGAAGGCAGCTCATCTCCGAGGGGAGGATGTCGTCCGACGACCTGGCAGTCGTCAGCCGGCCCCTGGTGAGCTGGGAGGACGACCTGGAGCGGTCGAACCAGGGTTACCAGGAGACCAAGCGGCAGACCCGGGGATGAACTTCCGCTTAACGGTGGTAGTACACCAGGTAGAACATCTCACCGCTGAGGAAGGCGCCCCACCAGAGAACGAACAGGACCTAGGACACCTTGCCGTGCCACTTGCCGACCTCCTTCTCCTTGGAGTTCGCCCAGCCCAGGTAGAGGGTCATGAACCCCAGCAGGATGACGATGACGGCCACGATACCGTTGATGATGAAGTGAAGGAGGTTGCCGCCCGAGAGGTCGAGGCCTTTTCCGCCCTACAGGGTATTGGAGAGGCCGAAATATTACGAGGTTTTTATGATAATGGTCATTATATAATGGTGGTTATCAATAGTTATTTATACGTGTGGCACCCACTTTAGATACCATGTTAGCTATCGAGCGCTCGGAGGTGGAGGAGCTCGAGGACATCGGCGGTTGGGTCCTTCTCTATGGGCGGAGGAAAGTGGGAAAGACCTTCATCCTCCGCAACAAGATACGGCATGACGTCTACGTGACCGTCAGCAGGGATGGGTCCTCCTACGCGACTGGACTTCCCATGGAACGGATCTCCTCCTTCGAGGCATTGGTGAACATGGTAGGACCCGCTCTGAAGGAAGGAAGAACGGTCATCGTGGACGAGTTCCAAAGGCTCCCCGAGAGGTTTATTGACGAGGTTGGGACCTTCCATCCCAACGGTCGGTTGATACTCTCGGGTTCGAGCATGAAGGTCGTGGAGCGGGTGATCGGAACTTCATCACCTCTGTTGGGATTGGCCTCTCCCTTCAAGCTCGGGCTCGTCAGGCCGGTGGACGTCCTCAGAAGTCTTGGGGCATATCCTCCAGAGACCGCAATACCTTTGGCATCATACCTTCGAGATCCTTGGCTAACGCAGATACTCGGAGACCTGAAGAGCCTGGATTCGTTCCTCAAAGCAGCTCTAAGGACCTCGAGGATCGCCGTCCCAGCTCTCATCGGTGAGGTGTTCATTGAATCCGAAAGGACGCTCAGCCAGGTATACGAGGGGATCATAAGGGCGTTGGGTTCTCGCATCTGGAGCCCCGGTGATGTCGCTCAAAGACTTCACGAGACTGGAATCCTCAGAACGGGTTCTGCCACAGAGGTGATGCAATACCTCTCCAACCTGCGTGAGATGGGGCTTGTCGACCAGGTCAACATACTAGGCAAGAAGAGGAGGAGGGCCTACATGCTGTCGTCGAACATCATGGACACCTTCTACAATCTTGTTGACAAGCACCGCATCGATGAGGAGGAGAGGCCCTGGGATGAGCTCCGAGACAATCTCAAGGGGGCCACCTCCAGGGCCGTCCAGCGGTTCGTTGGGACCCTATTCGCCCAGACCGAGGGGGGTCAACTGGAGTACTCCTTCGACCCCGAACTGGATTTCATTGTGACCTCGGGGAGAAAGAGATGGCCTAGGATCGTAGGAGAGGTCCGATGGGGTAAATACTCGAAGAAGGACGTCAGGGATTTTTCAGACAAGGTCGAGGACATGGGCTGCCGAAAGGTTTTCATCGTTCCAAAGGTCACGACCAGCAAGGAGGTCGCTGGCGTGGATGTTATGGGCGCAGAAGACCTGGTCAATACCGCTCATCGATGGAGAGTATGACCGAACTGGCCACAACACTTTCATTCAATCTTATGAACGACTGTCATTGTTGATAATCGCCATTATATAATGGTGGTTATCAATTCGTTTTCTTCTTCACCAGCTGCCCGTTCCGTCACGGACCGTCCCTTGACCCGGTGACGGTCAGATGAAGGCAGAGGTCACTTCCATGGCCGTCCGTGCATGCTCGCTGACCTCCCGGGCCAGCTGCCTGCTGCCAGGCGCCGCCAGGTGCGAGTGGACGACCAACTGGTCCAGGAGGTGGATGTCTGCCGTCGCGCCTTCCTCGATGTCCGCTTTCAGCTCCCTGGCCAATTCCTCCCCGATCCGCTCCGATGGCAGCCCCCGCCTGCCCACCATGGAGGTGCCGAGGACGGCGTCCCCCATGTCGGCCCAGAGGGTCGCCACCACGCCTGGGCTGTCCGCCTCCACGTGCTTCTTGCGTATCCTTCCCACGTCCAGGTCCACCAGCTCCTTCCGGACGGCGTGGTCGATGCGCTGGGGGATGTGGTCCGGCAGGCCCGACCAGACGATGGCGCCCTCGATGGCGGGGTCCTGGGTCCTCTCGGGGACGATGGGGGAGAGGGGCCTCTCCAGCTCCTCGGTGCGCAGCACGACCCGGCCTCCCCCCTTGGGGAAGAAGCCCCGCCGCCGGCACTCCATGTCCATGTCCAGGCCCGCGCGGCCCAGGGTGGGGACCAGGACGTTGGCGAAGTAGTCCCAGGACGGTGCCATGATGACGTCGGTGCCGCCCCTGATGGTGACCTCGGCAGGTCCCGCCCCCGGGGCCGAGAGGGCGCCCAGTACGGCCTGGAGGACCAAGGTCACGGAGCCGGCGGTGCCCACGTCCACCTTGGCGCCCCCGCGGGCGAGATGGTCCGGGGTGAAGGTGAGCTCGCTGCTGCCGATGGAGAGGCCCCCGACCTCGGCGTCGGTGAGCTGGGCCACGGCGTCGACGGCGGCCACGTGCTGGGGCCGCAGGCCCGGGTTCTTCCTGTTGGCCCTGATGTTGGTGATGCGGAGGGGCTGCCCGGTGGCTGCCGACAGCGCGGCGGAGACGCGGAGGACCTGGCCTCCACCCTCGCCGGTACCGCCGTCGATGTGTATGGGGTCGGTCATGTCAGCGAGGGAAGGTGATGCCTCGTTAATCCCTCTTGCGCCTGGTGGCAAGGACGATTGCGAGGATCATGGCGATCAGGGACACACCTGCACCTGGACCCGGTGTGGACTGGTCGACCGACGAGACCTCCCTTGAGGCTGTGTTGCCCGCGGGGTCCCAGACCTCGACCAGATACATGTCGTCGTCGGTGACGTTGACCTCCACGTCGAACTTGCCGAGGACGACGGGGTACTCCACGCCCTCGACCTTCAGTGTGACCACGTTCTTGTCGGTGGTCCCCTTTATCCTCACCTTCCCGCCGCCTATCTTCTCCGGCCTGTCCACCTTCAATGACGGCGGGTCCCGCTCGTAGTATACCACCAGTTCCTCGCGGGCCGCATTGCCTGCCTCATCATAGACCTCCACAATGATGGTGTTACGACCCTTGATGAGGAGGTTGTAGAATACAGAGAATTCACCATCGATGACCGGGAACAACGCAGGCCCGATTCGAATGAACTCAATCTCTATGTCCGTTGTCCCATTGATATAGAATATCGGCTGATCGATATCTGTGGGGACGGTGTCGATCTGGAGGAAGGGTGGCACTATGTCGTAGATGATGTGGACTGAGTCCGTCGCCTCGTTGCCGACGTGGTCGACCGCCTTTACGATGATAAGCTGGTCCAGGTCTTCCGGACCCAGCTCCAGGAAGTGCTCCCACGTGGCGCAGATGTCCATGTCGCCGTCGATGGTCGAGATCTGGATGGATCCACCCTTGTGCTCGAGCCACACGTTGACGGCACCGGCACCGACCCTGCCGGAGAATCTCACCGTTCCGTTGTTCGTGAGGTAGGGGTCCGGCCAGGGTCTCTCGATGGACACCGCGGGAGGTGTCCAGTCGGCGATGACGTAGATCTGCTCCATCGCTTGGTTCCCGGCCTCGTCTGTGAGTACGACCTCGATGAGGTTCTCCCCCTCGGTCAGGTTGTACACCCTCTGACCCATCCCCCTGTCCTGGCCCATGGGGTTGTTCGGGTCCATGTCGTAGGTGAAGACCACCGCGACCATATGGAACCTCGTGTATGTGGGCCATTTTTTGGGCGACGCGATCTCAAGTCGGGGCGGGGTCAGGTCCACCTTGACATCCCTCTCGACGATGGTGCTGTTCGCCGTGTGCTCCTCTGATGCGTTGATGACCAGGTGGTTGAATCCCTCAGCCAGGTCCACCATCAGGCTGAACGCCCCTTCAGCGTTGGTAATCGCCTGGTAGTAGCCGGTGCCCGTGGAGTTCTCCACCAGGACCTTCACGAGGACCCCTGCGCTGGATGAGCCGGTTACCTGGAGATCTGTGAAGTTGATCAGGAGGTCCTCCTCCGGGGAGGTCACGGTTAGGGGAGGGCCGTCGTCGGATGCGAGGGCCAGGTTCGCACAGGCGCCGATGGCGAGCAATATAAGTATCGCTGCAAGGGCAACGAGTATGAAGGGCCCACGCGCTTCGTCCCAATGTCCCCTTTTCGACATGAATTACCCCTTTTCATCATGAGGCATCACGCTATTAATAGGTTATGTGATGGGCCGTTGGAGGCTCGCTTCAGTCCCGCTTCCGCTGGCCCCGGATGAAGACGGCGATGATGATGCCGAACAGCGCGGCCATCAGGACGATGGCGTACCATGCTGTCACGGGGACCTCCCCGTCGCCGTCCTCCTCCTCACCCTGGACCTCGCCCACGGTGACGTTGGCCAGCTCGGTCACGGTGCTGCCGCCGAAGTCGCTGATGGCGCCCACGGCGTAGTAGTAGGTCACGCCCTCCTCGGCGGTGTCGTCCACGAAGGTGGTGTTCATCTCCACGTCCCAGGTGTCGTACAGCCAGTCCGGGTCGGTGCCCCGGTGCACCTGGTAGCCGGTGACGTTGACGCGGCCCGTGGACCAGAGGGGTGGGTCCCACTCGAGGTGGACCTCGCCGTCCACGACCTCGATGGTGAGGTTCTGGGGCGAGTCGGGCACCGCCATGGGGGTGCAGTTGACGACCTCGGAAAGGGGGCCCATGCCCGCCTCGTTGATGGCGGCCACGGCGTAGTAGTAGGTCTGCCCGTTCTTGGCAAGGTAGTCCCACGACCAGTAGCGGATCCACCAGTCGGAGAAGTAGGGCTCCATGGTGTCGGGGGTGTTGCCACGGTAGACGATGGAGCCCTCGACGGGGGAGCCGCCGTCGTGGACGGGGGGGTCCCAGTCCAACTCGACCCAGTTGCTGCGACCGATGACCCTCAACCGGGTGATCTCGCCGGGTGTGGTGACGACGGTGATGACGACCTCGTCGGTGTCGGTCCTTCCCACCTCGTCGGTGACCGTCAGTGTGATGACGACCTCACCGTGGTGCTGGAAGAAGTAGGTGGGCTCGGGGCCCTCCAGCTTTACCGTCCCTTCGCCTTGGACGAACTCCCACGAGTGGTTCTCGATCCCGATGTCGTCCGAGGAGCCCGTGCCATCGAGCTGGACCATTGCCGGGCCAATCACCCGCAGGTCCTCCCCGGCGTCGGCGACGGGAGGGCTCTGGTCCACCGCGGCGTTGACGGGCTGTAGGATGTCGCACCTGAGGAAGATGATGACAAGGGCCAGGGCCAGGGACATCAGGAGAACGCTCAGCATTCTGCTGGAACTCAAACTACCCACCACCAAGTTGTCGGGTCCCCCGGGGGCGAGACGGCATGCCCTCCGGGTACCGACACTCCGTAGTGGTGGGCCGCCCTTATAAAGGTGACAGGACCGTTTGGTCCGAGGCATCTGTTCTGTTGATGGACAGGACCTGTGACCAGGGCCCCTCGCTACCCGCCACCGTAGCGCCGGTCCCATGGGGAGTGAGGGGAGGCCCCATGGGTACCGGCGGAATGAGAGGTGCGGCGACGGGTTATAAACGTGACCGGATGGTTCGGCGGGGGGTGGGTACCCCTCCCCGGGGCAATCACTAATAGCCAGCAGCGCGATAGCGGGACCGCATGGGAAGACTGGCAACGGTGGCCGTGGTCGCGTTCCTCCTGATCCTCCTGGTGGCGGGACCGACGGGGGCCGGTAGAGAGGACGACACCAAGGTCATCGAGGCGGGGGACCACATGGACATCCTCATCGACAACTCCGGCGATGGCGACCTGGACGTCCGGTACTTCGTGGTGGTGTCGGAGGGGCCAGCCATCGACGTGTTCTGGTTGAACGAGGTGGAGTACGACAAGTACGTGGGCGAGGAACCCTTCGAGTACTACCAGGAATACTCCGTGCTGAACACCAAGAACGTCGACAAGTCCTTCCTATGGGACGAGAACGGCAAGTTCTACCTGGTCATCGACAACACCGACCAAGGAACGCAGCCAGGGAACGCGTCGGCCACGGTGAGGTACGTGGTGAACTGGAACCCCGTGGAGGAGTCCGACTGGCTCAGGTCCACGGGCTTCTTCTTCATCGCATTGTTCCTGGTCATGTTCGCCGTCATCATCGTCGTGACCATCCTACGACGGAAGAAGTGAGGACCGGTGTGTCCCCCTACGGGTCCCTGGGAACCTTGGTCATCCGAAGGGTCCCCTGCATCCTTGAGGGCCGGGAGACGAGGCCCATGTTCAGGCGTCATCCGTAAAGTGCTCGGCCAGCACCTTGCGCTGGGCCTTCCTGATTATCTCGGACATGGTGGCTATGCTCACCCCGAAGAGGGCGGCCAGCTCCTTGAGGTCGGTGCGACGGGGGGAGTCGAAGTAGCCCCGTTCGTAGGCGATCATGAGCACGTCCTCCTGGTAGCCGGTCATGTACATGTCGACCTCCAGCGTGGTCAGCTTCTCCAGGGTGACGCTGTGGCCAAGGCCCTCCAGCTTGGCGATGGACTGGCGCACCGTCTCCCGGTCCTTGGTGATGATGCGTTGGAGGATTATGCCCTCCTCGTCCATCTTCACGCCCACCAGGAACGTCTCCGAGGAGACGAGGGTGCAACAACCCAGGCACACGTTGCTGGTGACCGCCCCTCGCAGGGTCCCGGGTTCCACCTGGTCCAGGTCGATGTCCGACACGGTGGGGTTCGCCTCCATGTCCTCGAGCACGAGGGCCAGGTGCTCGGCGTCGGCCTTGATGTCCACCAGGTTCTTGCAGCCACCCTCCTCGCGCTCGTGGCAGTCCAGCATGCTGATGTCGGCGTGGTACTTCCTGATGAGCTCACGCCGCCAATCGTCGGGGGCCTCGACCTTGAGTACGGCCTCCAGCACCTTTATCGACCTCCGCCCCGAATCCCTGTGGGGTGTCTTAACGGTTTGCCTCGGGGTCACCCTATATCGACCGCAGGGCCTCCAGGGCCCCGGAGAGGGTGGCGGCGAACCTCTCCACGTCCGCCTCGTCGTTGTACACGTAGAAGGTGGCCCTCACCGCGCCCTCCAGGCCCCTGTCGGCGAACCACGCGTGGTTGCAGTGCTGACCCGTCCGTACCGCGACGTTTCCCATCTCGTCCATCGCCATCCCCAGCTCGTGACTGCCCACGTCGTCCACGGCCATGGTGAGGACGCCACCCCGCAGCTCGGCCTCCAGGGGGCCGATGAGGGTCACGCCAGGTATGTCGACCACGGCGGCGGTGGCAAGTCGGTTGAGGGCCACCTCGTGGGCGAGGACCTCCTCCATCCCGAGGCCCTCTAGGTACCTGACCGCCTGCTCGGCCCCGTAGATCCCCGCATAGTCCTGGAGCCCGGCCTCGAACCTGGCCGGCGGGGGGAGGTAGGTCGCGGCCTCGCGCGTCACCGAGGCAACGGTGTTGCCACCCACGTTGTAGGGGGGAAGGTCGGCGAGGAGGTCGTACCGGCCCCAGAGGACGCCGACCCCCGTGGGGCCCAGCATCTTGTGGACGGAGAAGGCCAAGAGGTCCACTCCCAACCTGCCCACGTCGATGGGCCTCGACGGGACGCTCTGTGCGGCGTCCGCTATGACGAGGGCTCCCCGGTCGTGGGCGGCCTCGGCCACCTCCCGGAGAGGGATGGTCTGACCGTCCAGGTTGTTCGTGTGGGCCATGGAGACCAGGCGCACGTCACCGGGGGCGAGGGCCTCCTGGAGGAGGTCCGTGGAGAAGGTGCCGTCCTCCTCGGACGGGACCATGCGGACCTTCACGCCCACCGTCTCCGCCAGCCGGAGCCATGGCACCAGGTTGGAGTTGTGCTCCTTGTCCGTGAGGACGACGACGTCGCCCTTGACGAGACCGAGGCTGTTGGCGACGAGGTTGATGGCCTCGGTGGTGTTCCTGAGGAGGACCACCTCCTCGGGCCGGCGGGCGCCGATGAACCTGGCGACCGCCTGTCGGGCGCTGTCCACACGCCTGGTCACCTGGGAGGCCAGGGAGTGCACGCTGCGGCCCGAGCAGGCCGAGTGTTGCTCGTAGTACTCCCGGACCGCGTCTATCACCTGGCGGGGCTTGAGGCTCATGCATCCGCTGTCAAGGTAGACCAGCGGGGGTCTGGGGGCCCAGTCACGCTGGAGGAGAGGGAAGTCCTTCCTTATCGACCCCGTGTCCAGCATGGCGGCGAAGCTCCTCGGGAATGGGCCCCACGGAGGGATGAACCCGCCCCGTATATAATGACGATGTCCCGATGCGTCCGCCTAGTCCAGACCGAGGGCGGCGAGGACCTGGACCGCCCTCTCCCTCGCCCTCCCCAGGTCGTCGGTGTGGACGAGCATCCTGCCCGAGGGGTAGAGGGTGACCTGGGGCTTGTCCCGGACTATCAAGAGGACGCTGGCGTCCGTCACGTCGAACCCCTCCTCCTGGAGCTGCTGGACTGCGGTCGGGATGCTCAGGTCGAGACGCTCCTCCAGCAGGACCTCCGTTCCCGAGGACCCCTTGCACGGGCTGACGGTGGCGAGGGTCACCATGGCTCCATCCCCCCGATGGCAGCGTCCACGAGGGCGTCCACGTCCAGCGGGGTCTCGGCCGCCTCGACGTCCGAGGGACTGGCAGCGACGGAGGGCTTGCTGGGGACGATGGTGCAGCAGAGGCCGGAGCTGGTGGATAGGTCGAAGGTGCCTATGTCCCTGGCGATCTCGACTATCTCGGCCTTGTCGAAACCGATGAGGGGACGCACCGCGGGCAGGCCTCCCAGGGCGGTCGTCTCCACCCTGATGTTGGCCAGGGTCTGGGAGGCCACCTGGCCCAGGGACTCGCCGGTGACGATGCCCTCGGCGCCCTCCTGGCGGGCGATGGCCGTGGCCACCCGGAACATCATCCTCCTGCACAGGACGCAGCCCAGCCTTCGGGGGGCTCCCCTGGCCGCTGCCAGCTGGGCGGTCTCCCCGTGGGGGACCAGGAATGCCGGGATGTCCCCGTGGAGCTCCCGGAGCCTGGCGATCAGCTTGCGTACCTTCTCGACCTCGGCATCGTCGGTGAAGGGGCGGTTGTCGAAGTGAACCAGCACCAGCTGGATACCCCTCTTCAGCATGAGATGTGCCGCCACGGGGGAATCGATGCCACCGGAGATGAGCGCCACGTACCTGACCATGCATCACGCCTCCTAGTGGCCCACGTATCGCGCGTAGAGGGACTTGGCCACCGCGACCTCGGCGGTGCCCTTCACCAGGGCCCGGCCCGTTGGGAACAGCTGGATGCGCACCTCGCCCAGGTCCAGCACGAGCATCGGACCTCTCCTCGTGACCTGCCCCACCTTCTCCCACTCCCGGGCCTTGGCCTCCATGTCCACGCGGGCATGCTGGCCCGGGTCTATCTGGACGGCGTCCTGACCGCAGAGCGAGGTCACGGTCTCCCCGGGCCCCCCGGTGAGGAACTCCCTGGCCCCTCCGGCGCATGCGGGACACTCGGGTCGGGCGCCGATGTCGATCACCCTCCATTCGTCGGACCAGATGTCGAGGGCAAGGAGCCGTGGGCCGTCCAGCTCGTCCAGGGCCAGGCGCGACGCCATGGCCACCTGGACCGAGGCGACCACGGCGGGGGCGCTGGGGTGGATGCCCGCGCTCTCGCATGTGGGAAGCGAGCCCGGCTCCGGGGGATGCGGGAACAGGCATCTCAGGCAGGGGCCCTCGGGAAGGAGGGGCGCCACCAGACCCCCCGTGGCCACCACGCCCCCGTAGACCCACGGGACCCCCAGTTCCAGGCAGGCGTCGTTGACCACGTAGCGGGTGGACATGTTGTCCAGGCCGTCGAGGACCACGTCGGCCCCCTCGAGCAGCGCCAGGGCGTTGCCCGCCGTCAGGTCCTCGTCCACACCCTCGATGCTCGCCCCCGGGAAGAGGCGTTGCAGCTCCTCTGCCAGGGCGTGGGCCTTGGGCATGCCGACGTGGACGTCGCCCAGCACCCTGGTCCTGTGGAGGTTGGACAGCTCCAGCACGTCCCTGTCGATTATGCGGACGTGGCCGAATCCCATCCGGACCAGGAGCTCGGCGGAGTTGCTGCCGAGGGCGCCCGCGCCGACCACGGCCACGGTGGTCCCTCCCAGGCGCCTCTGGCCCTCCTCCCCTATGGGTGCCAGAACCGTCTGGCGGGAGTAGCGCTCCCGCCATTCGTCGTCCTCGACCATGCATGCCACTAGGGTGAACCGATATTTCAAGATATCCCGTATCAGGAGTAAGGGTTATCAACAACTGTCCCTTCGAGCAATCTAGGAAGGAGAGCGGTGAAGATGCAGATCCTCGTCCTTATCAACGACGCACCCTACGGGACCGAGAAGGCGTACAACGGACTCCGACTGGCTATGAACCTGCAGCGGACGCAGTCGGACGTGGACGTCCATGTGTTCCTGATGGCCGACGCGGTGACCTGCGCCCTGCGCGACCAGAGGACCCCCGACGGTTACTACAACATCGGCAAGATGCTCAAGGCGGTCCTGGGCAAGGGCGGCCAGGTGCGCATCTGCGGGGGCTGTGCCTCGGCCAGGGGCATCAGGGACCTGCAGCTGATCGAGGGCACCGAGATGAGCAGGATGGACGACCTGTCCCAGTGGGTGGTCGATTCGGACCGGGTCGTGTCCTTCTGATGGACCCGGTCGTGCATTGACCGGTCGGACCTCAGCCGTTCTCGCCCCTCGCCTTCCTCAGCTCCATCGCGCGGTCGCCCTCCGCCCAGGGGTCGAACACGTCGACCCGGGGATGGCCCCTCCGTGCCCGAACGTAGGCGAGGACGGAGATGACGCCGACGAAGGGGACCATGATGAACCAGAACCACCGGGTCCCGTTCATCTTCCTCTCGGTGGCGTCGGTGTAGACCAGGAGTGCGATCGGTATCGCCAGGGCCCAGTACACGAAGATGGACACGACGAACATGGGTCCGGCGCCCCAACCGTGGAAGACGCCCTCGTCCTCGTCGGTCGCGTCCTCGTGGTCGGCCGTGACCTGCCCCGCGAGGACCAGAACGGTCGCGAATATCAGCACTAACGTAAGTTTGTGGAACCGCATCAGCATCACCTGGGTAGAATCAATCGGGTATTCCCGATGCCCATGAGCACCGGGTACATGATAGGATTTGGCCCTTGATTGTACGGGGGGCTTAGCCCTCCACCTCTTGCATGAAGGTGTCCATGTCCCGCTTGTCGGCGTGGAAGACCTTGCCCCCCACGAAGCACACGGGGAGTCCGTCGTGGCGCATCTGCGAGGTGGTCACCACCTCCCTGCCCAGGACCCTCCAGTCGATGCCCCAAAGGGGCTTGGGGAAACCCCCGGGCAGCTCGGGTATGAGGTCCACGAACTCGTCGATGGAGCCGACCCTCCAGTCGTCGGAGTCGACGATGATGGGGTCCGAGGTGAGGACCGGCACCGCCTTGGGGGTCCCGGTGACCTCTGGAGGTGGAGGGGGTGGAGGCCTTCGCTTGGGTCGACGGGGTTCTGGAGAGGGCTTCGTCGTCGGGAGGCCGTGCACGTTCACCCGCCGGCCGTCCGAGTCCACGTAGGTGTAGACGTCCTGGGGGAGCTTGTCGACGGAGACCTCGTACTTGGGGATCCATGGTTCCTCCACCTCCTTCGTGGTCACCTGTGGGGATTTCAGGTCGTGGGTGGTGCCGTGGGTGGTGCCGTGGGTGGTGCCGTGGGGGGCGAGTACAGGGGACCCCCGGTCCGATGCTCCTTGCCGCCGCGGGTGAAGAGGGTGCCTCCCTGCTTCTTGCGGATGTACCAGAAGTAGATTATGGGTACGGCGACAGCGAGGAACAGCACCACGCAGACGATGCACGCGAAGGATTCTGATATCTCATTGGAGGTCTCCTGTCCAGCGATGTCGGTCGTGATGCTGAATCTGGCTGTGGCGGAAACGTTGTGCTCCTGGTCCCTGACGGCCACGGTCACCTGGTAGGCTCCCACGTAGATGTCAGCCAGGACGAAGCGGTACAGGGGGTCGGTTATGTTGCCGATGAACATCCTTCTGTAGACGTTGTGGGTGCCGATGACCAACCAGGATATCTCCCACTCCGTGTCATCTGGGTCCTCGATGAATATCTCCAGCAGTATCTTGTAGTTCATCGGGTACTCGTGACCGTCGACGGGGCTGCGGATGTCAATCTCGGGCGGGTCGTTCCCCGGGATGATCTCGAAGTGGACCAGGTACGAGGTCCGCATCGTCCCATCCGTGAACTCGAGGAGCACATCGACCCTGGTCTCTCCCTTCTCGAAGATGAAGGACACCAGGTGGTTGAAGTCCTGGATGATGGCCACGTGAGGGTCGCTGGACTCTATCTCCACCTTGTGCGGGTTCCCGCTGGGATGGTTGATGAGGTCGGTGAACACGATGTTGTGCGCATACCCCTCTGTCATGTACTGGACAGGGAGGACCTAGACGATGATGGGTCTAAGGTCAGGGAGCCTCCTGTCCTCGAGCTTGAAGTTGTCGAAGTCCGCCTCCCCGGAGAAGGCGCTCCCGCCGGACCCCAGACGCACCCTGGTGAAGGACGACAGGGTGGCGTCGGTGTACGTCCCCGTGTAGACGGGGTCCTCTGCGCCCCTCTCGGTGACCTCAACCGAGGCGGAATCGAGGATGAACTCGAGGTAGATGTGGTACCAGACGCCGGTCTCGGCCGTCTGCTCGGCGGACCACACCCATGTGCGATGGTCCTCGGGGTCGCCCATGAACCCCCAGCCTCCACCCGAGCCGCTGTAGGCGAACACCACGGCCACCTCCTCGGTCATGCCGGACCAGGTGACGATGGTCAGGGCGAGGGGGATGCCCCCTTCCCCAGTGTACTTCCAGTCCACCGAGACGGAGAATATGTTGGTCCGAAGGTCCAGTGCGGTCTCCACGCCGATCCACGTCTCGTGGTCGGGCCGTATCCACAGGTTCCCCTGGAAGACCCCCACCTCGCTGTCCTTTCCTGGCGCTTGGACCTTCCAGAGGGCCCTGTCGGGCTTGTACCAGTACGGTTGTCCGATGTCCTGGTCGAAGTCATCCTCCATGATCGTCGCGCTGAAGGTCTCTGCAGAAGCCGGGCTGGATGATAGCATCACGATGGCCGCCGCAATGGCGAGGACCATGAACAGGAACGTACACAACCGCATCCAGGAACCCCTCTGGGCCTAGGATTGTGATGAATCTCCCTGGTATCCTGAATTTCGGAGTTTAAATACTCCTTTCGCCCTTGTTTCTTCGAGCCAGTAGT
>CBDUQW010000064.1:0-19500 GCA_965369625.1 uncultured Thermoplasmata archaeon
AGAACCGGACGTGAGCCTCTCGACTCATCCGGCTCCCATCATCCAACCGTTGATTAAAACGGCTTTATCTTACTCATTGGCTCATCCCAGCCTTGCGCGTGGCCACATGGACCGCATTAGGTCGCTCTATGACATGCTTGCCTTTGCCCAATCCTGGTTGACCAGCCAGTAAGAACAGATGATACAACCCCTTCGCTCCCTCCCCATTACGGGAGTTCATCACTACTACGAGTTGTTCCGCCCCTGTGCCCTGCATCGGTACTCTCACTCTCATGGGGCCACCACTTGAGTTTCTCCCTTCGCATCAGGGCGACAGGTTCCCACGTTCCATACAAGAGCCTGGTACAGGTTCACGCCACCTTTATGCCGGATGCCGCCCAGGCAGTAGACAGGTTTCCCCTGGGCTTGTCCTGGAGTAACGACTGCCCCCAGTTTTGACATCGTCCATACGCTTTCGACACCTCTTCGGTGGTTCGTATTCCTCGTCTCCCTGTACCTCATCTGACACGGTCTTTGCCATGCCTTTTCCTCAACGCTCACCACACAGGCTCTTGACCCATGCAGCTTGAGGTGATTTGGAACCTGCTCCTGCAAGCCGGCTCCGAGGGGCCTTCCCTCATCTCTTGTATAGCTTCGTGGCACACAGTCGCTGGCATGTCTGACATCGACCAGATGGCCTCGTCGAAGGATGGATCAAGGGTCGGGTCGTGCTCTAGATTGCCTCACGGGTGGAAAGCCATAAGTACCCATAGGACGTAGCGCCCTTGGATAGGAGGGATGTTCTATTCCAAAGGGTCAAAAGCTCCACTCGGGGAAGGCCAAGACCGTCTACGACTGGGACGAGGACCACGTGCTGGTGGAGTTCCGTGACGACATCACCGCCTTCGATGCCGTGAAGCACGACCAGGTGGCGGGGAAGGGCATCGTCAACTGTCAGATCTCGGCCAAGCTCTTCGGTGTGCTCACGGAGCACGCCATCGATAACCATTTCGTGCGCATCATCTCGGACAACGAGATGCTCTGCCGCAAGGTGGACATCGTGATGCTCGAGGTCATCGTCCGCAACTACGCCGCCGGCTCGCTGGTGAAGAGGTACCCCTTCGAGCAGGGCATGGAACTGCCCCATCCCATCGTCAACATGGACCTGAAGAACGATGCGTACCACGACCCGCTGGTCAACACCGACATCGCCCTGGCCCTGGGGGTCGCCAACCTCCAGGAGCAGCGGGAGATGCGCGAGATGGGCCTCCGCGTCAACGAGGTGCTGGTCCCGTACTTTGACGGTATGGGGTTGACCTTGGCCGACTTCAAGATAGAGATCGGCAGGTACAAGGGCAGGCTCATCGTGGGCGATGAGATATCGCCGGACACCATGCGCCTCTGGGACAAGGAGACGGGGAGGTCCCTGGACAAGGACGTCTACCGTTTCGACAAGGGCGACGTCAAGGAGACGTACCAGATAATCCACGGGATCATCATGGGCCACTGAGGGACCGGAAGGGGTCCGCCTCGCCAGCATCGCATCATTTGAACTTCGACTTGCCCGCTTCCTTGTAGGTGGTGACCACCATCCAGGTGGCCGTCTCCTTCACTCCAGGTATGCGACCCACGGTGCTGACAACGAAGTTCTTGAGGTCGGAGTACCGGTCGAAGGTCGCCTTGAGGATGATGTCGGTGTCGCCGGTGACGAGGAACGTGTCATCCACGTTGGGTGCCTCGCTCACCCGCATAGCGATGTTGTCCACCTCCTTGGTGTCCACCTTCAGGGTCACTATCGCGGTGACCGGTTCCTCGCCGTAGTAGGAGGTGACAACGTCCTCGTACTCAGAGCCAGATTCCTCTTTCTCTGCCATGGAAAAACTCCCCTTTGGACAGGCAAATGGAGGGGATTGGCGCCTCAAATAGCTTTTGGAGCGGGGGGAGCGAACCGGCCTAGAAGGACTCGAACTCCTCCTGCAGGTCCAAGAAGAGCTGCTCGAGGAGTTCCTCGAAGCTCTCCCCAGCGTACTCGCGCAGTCCGCCGAGCTCAGTTTGCACCTTGGCCATGAAGTCGCCGTCGTTCTTGGATATCGTGATGTTGCAAAGGGGCTCGATCATGTCGACACCGGTTAACGTAGGGAATTCGGTCATAATATAAGAAATTTTTCGCCTGCGCTGGCCGTCCTTTAAAAAGGGAACGGCCTAGCACACGTCGAAGAAGCTCCGCGCCGTCATCGTCAAGGGATCCGTGATGGCCGACACTGGGGGCGCGTAGCACGTCTCGACCTGGGCGAAGTCCTCCACCTTCATCTTGGCCGCCATGGCCACCGACAGCGTGTCGATGCGGCACTTGACGCCGCTGCCGTCAGAGATTATCTGGCCGCCCACTATCCTCCGGGCGTAGTCGATGATGATCTTCGAGGTTATCATGTGCCTATCGGGGTAGTATCGGGCGGCGGAGGGGCCGGTGCTCACCCTCGACTGGGTCTCGATGCCGGAGCTCTTGGCGGCATGGGTCGTCAGACCGACGGAGCCCACCTTCAGGTCACCCACCACGCACACGTTGGGCGACGTGAAGGGGGCGAGGTACGAGTTGCGGCCCATGATGTTGTCGGCCACCACCCGGGCCAACCGCATTGCCGAGGTACCAAGGGGGCTGATGGTCCGCTGGTAGGTGAAGTCCTTGATCACCTCGACGCAGTCGCCCGAGGCGTACACGTTGGGCAGGTAGCTCCGGCCCATCTTGACGTGGAGGCTGCTGTCGGTGACGACGCCACCCGAGGGGCCCGTCTCGATGCCCGCCTCCTTGGCCAGCTCGGTGCTGGGCCGGACGCCCGTGGACATCAGGACCATCTGGCAGGGGATCTCCTCGTCCCCCACCTTCACGGCCCGGACCTTGCCCTCCCCGTCATTGAGCACCTCGGTCACCGCGGCCCCGCAGATCACCCGGGCACCCAGGTCCACCAGGTGGTTGTGGACCAGCTGGGCCATGTCGGGGTCCAGGATGAGGGGCAGGACGTACGGGAGGAGCTCCACCACCGTGACCTTGATCCCCCGGTAGATCAGGGCCGAGGCCACCTCGAGGCCGATGGCACCGGCGCCGACGATGATGGCTTCCTCCACATCGGCGATGCACTCGGCGATGCGCTGGGCGTCCTCCATCGTCTTGAGGATGCACACGCCCTCGGCGTCGACCCCGGGGATGGGGGGGATGAAGGGGAAGGAGCCCGTGGCGATCACCAGGGTGTCATACTCGATGATGCCAGCGGTGGTCTCCAAACGAGTGTTCTCCAGGTCGATGCTCTCCACCGTGGTCTCGGTGAGGATCCTGATGTCCACGTTCTCGTAGTCCTCGGGCGTCCTCATGATGCATGACTCGAAGTCCTTGATGACGCCGTGGAGCACGAAGGGGAGGGCGCAGGGGCTGTACGCTATGTGCTTGGCCTGGGTTATCACGATGATATCGATGTCCTTGGTCTCCCTTCGCACCTGGGAGGCTATGGGAAGACCTGAAGCACCTGAACCGATGATGACCACTCGCTCTCTACCGTCGGACATATGGACCGCCCCGGGGTGGTACAGGTCGGTACGGTAAAAACGTTACCGCTCGGCGAGGCCCGACCGGCCCTCGTGGCCCTTCAGACCCTTCCCTCTCCCACGAGGCGAGCGAAGTGCTCGTAGGACCTGTCCCAGGTCCGCTCTGCGTCATCGGGGAACACACAGCCCGGGAGCTCCCGCATCTGCTTGTGGTACCGGATGCACTCGCAGCAGATGCCCTTGCGGGAGCAGGGGTCGTAGGTGCAGTTGCAGCCCTGGAGGTTGCGCTCCTTGTTGCACTCCATCGCCCACTGGATGGGGTAGCGGCCATAAAGAACCACCGACATGCTGGGGGACAACCTTATTGACCGAGATTGCCCATCCCCCCGGACATGCAGGGGCAGACCCTCGACATCGGGCCCGTCACGTTGCGGCAGCTGGAGCAGAGGGACGCAGAGGGCCTGGAACGCGCATTCATGGACCCGGCCCTCATCCGCCTCCTCGGTCTGCCCGGATCCCGGGACGCCAAGTTCCTCCGGGGCCTCATCGATTCGGCCAGCCGCGACCCGGGGGCGCTGTACATGGCCATCGACCTGGAGGAGCGGCTGGTGGGCTACACCTTCATGGACCAGATAGACTGGGGCCATCGCCACGCCATCGAGACGGGCATCCTCATCAACGACCCCCGTTACTGGGGGACGGGCCTGGGCCGGGCCGCCTTCGGGCGCCTCCTGATGCACGCCTTCGACGACCTCCATATCCACAGGGCCAGCCTCGGCGTGTTGGAGGAGAACCTCCGTGCCATCCGTTCCTACGAGGCCCTGGGATTCCGGAAGGAGGGCCTGCGGAGGGATGGGCTCCTGCTGGACGGCGGGTGGGTCGACACCGTCATGATGGGCGTCCTCGCCCCCGAGCTCGACCGCATCGCGGTGGCCGAGGGCACCGAGCGCCTGGAGGTCTTCATCCAAACTCTGGATGGATGAGCCTGACGTCCCTCTTACCGCCCCCGGGGCGGCTGCTTCCCCTGCCCCGCGGCACGACCTCGATATCGGCCATGGCCAGGCCCATCGACGTCCCCGCGTCCGCCAGCACCTCGCCGCCGGCGTCCATCACCATGCTGTGACCGCAGAACCTGGTGTCGCCCTCGAGGCCGAGCCGGTTGGCGGCCACCACGGGGATGCCCAGGTCGCGGGCCCTCGACCCCAGGGTGGCCCTCCACAGGGTCAGGTTGCCGAAGGCGGCAGGCGCCGCGAGCAACACCGCACCACCGGCGGCAACGGCTTCCGCTGTCTCGGGGAACTCCAGGTCGTAGCACACCAGCAGGCCCAGGGTGCCCAGGGGCTCTCCCGCATCGACGAGGGGCGGGTCGGTGCCGGGGACGAAGACATCCCTCTCCCTGTCCCACAGGTGGGCCTTGCGGTACACTCCCCTCACGCCTTCGGGGCCCACCAGTACCGCCGAGTTGAAGACCTGGTCATCGTCTCCCCTCTCCGCCAGGCCCACCACCACGTGGAAGTCCCACCTCCGGGCCAGCTCCGCGATGATGGTGATGGTGGGGCCGTCCAGGGGCTCCGCCAGGTCGCGGAACCTGTCGAACATGTAGTACCCCGTGGTCCCCAGCTCGGGCAGCACCACCAGGTCGGCGCCCCTGACCCCCGCCTGGGCGGCCAGCTCGATCTCCTGCGATATGTTCCAACGAACGTCCCCTGGGCGGGGTTCGAACTGCGCCGCCGCGACCTTGAGGCCCGTCGGGGCCCCAGCGCCCTCCGGAGGGGGGTCAGGGCTAGTCATCCTCCACATCGTCCTCCCGGGGGCCCTCCAGGTCCAGCTGGGGCAGGTCGGTGTCCATGAGGGCCTCCTCCAGCGCCCTCTGTGCGTTCCGGTGGACCGCCCTGTTGAACCTGGTCGGGTCGACGTAGACCATCTTCCCCCCGATCGTGGTCGCCACTGAATGGGCCTCCCGGAGGTCGGGGAAGGCCTCGGGGTCCTCGTCCAGGAGGGCCATGTCCGCCAGCTTGCCCGGCTCGATGGTGCCCAGCTCGTCCTCGGCGTGCACCGCCCAGGCGGAGCCCTGGGTGTAGGCCCTGAGGGCCACCACCGGGGGGAGCTGCTGCTCCTCCACGGGATGGTGTACCGCGCCCTGGAGCCCGTAGAGGGGGCCGAAGGGCATGCAGTCGGAGCCGAAGGCCAGGGGTATCCCCCTCCCCCACACGTCCCGCAGAGCCTCGGACCTGCGGGCCCGCTCGGGACCCAGCCGATCCTCGTTCATCTTTCCCGGTCCTGACCACTGGACAATGAAGTTGGGCTGCATCGAGGCCACCATCCCGAGGTCCTTCATCCTGTCCAGCTGCTCCGGGCTGGCGTACTCCAGGTGCTCGATGCGGTGGCGCAGGGGGTTGCCGGGGGCGGCTCCCGCCTCGAAGGCGTCCAGCGCGGCCCCCACCGCCCGGTCGCCGATGGCGTGGAGGAACAGCGGGAGGCCCGTGGCCTCCGCCTCCCTCACCAGGCCCAGCAGCTCCTCGGGCGTGTACAGCACCATCCCCGTGTTCCCCGGGTCCCCGGGGTCGTCGGCGTAGGGCTCGGACAGGGCCGCCGTCCGGGCACCCAGGGAGCCGTCGAGGAAGGCCTTGATGGCCACCAGCCGGAGCATGTCGCCGTCCTCCCCGCCGACGGGCTCGGCGTCCGATGTGGTCAGGTTCCTGAGGTCCCGGGCCTGCACCGCGCAGAACACGCGGACCTTCAGCTGGTCCGCCTCGGCCAGCTCCCGGTATAACCTGAGGGTGCGCAGGTCGGCCATGTCCACCACTGCGGTCACGCCCTCCTCGTGGGCCCGCTGGGTCGCCAGGGCGATGGCGCCCCTGGCCTCCTCGTCGGTGACGCCCACGACCTCCGAGAGACGGAGCACCACCTCCTCGAGGAGCAGGCCGGTGTCGGGGTCGACCTCTGACCACTCGTCGCCGATCCTCTCGAGGGCCATGGTGTTGGCCACCGCGATGTGGCCGCAGATGCGCCTGACCACCACCGGATGGCGGTCGGACACCTTCCTGTCCAGCTCCTCCCGGGTCGGGAGCTGGCGAGGACCGATCCACTGGGTCTCGTCGAAGTCCACCCCGAAGACCCAGTCGCCCTCGTCCACCAGCTCCGCCCGATGGGTGAGCGCCTCGAGGATGCCGTCCCTGTGACGGACGGTGGACAGGTCAACGCGCACGGCGCCGAGGCCCATGGCCAAGAAGTGGGAGTGGGAATCGATGAAACCGGGGACCAGGGTCAGCTCCCCGCAGTCGAAGTGGAGGTCGTCCTCGTCCATCAGCTCCTCCAGCTCGTCGTTCCCGCCCACGGCCACGATGCGGCCGTCCCTGCACAGGACGGCCTCGGCCCTGGGCCTGCTGGGGTCCATGGTGATCACGTTGGCGTGGTCGAGCAGGAGGGCGGGCCTCCTCGGAGGCTCGGACATGGGCCCGCGTAGATACGAACTCCGATTTAAAGCCTATCCCGGTGGAGGATCCCGGGGTGGAGGGCGACGCCTGGGTATGTGGTCCTCCTCGTACGCATCCTCCCTGGGCACCCTGGGGGGTAGCGGAGGGGGCTCGGCACCGTTCGGCGATGGTGGAACATAGGAGGACCTGGGCCTAGGTGGGAGGTCCGTCCTGGGAGGCGGCGCGACGTACTGTGCTGGCGGGGCCTGGTACTGTCCCGGTGCGGCGATGACGGTCGCCTCCAGCACCTCCTCGTCCTCTCCCTTGCCTGCCTGCCTAATCTGCTTCCGGATGTTGGCCGCGGCCACCAGGAGGACGACGGCCATGATGAGGAGGCTGATGCCGCCGATGTGCGCCATGTTGATGCTTCCGAACAGGGGTTCCAGGTCCAGGAGGCTACCGAGGCCCACGAAGATGGCCCCCAATATGATGGCGATGACGGCAGCTATGTTGACAAAGGCCCTCCTTCCCCCTCGGAAGGCGGTAGAGGGGTCCCTCTCGATGCGACTCTTGCTGGGAAGGGCGACCACGGCCGCCAGGAAGGCCAGCAGGGCAGGGAGGAGGAACATTAGGAAGTTGGTATCGATTGCCATGGTTGCTTCTGGACTGCTGATTACCGTTAAAACGCTTTCGCAATCGTTGGTCTCACTTGACACCAAACCAATGGCCAAAGGCTAAATACCGTCAGCCAGTTCTCATGAGTCAAGTGAGCCTATGGCTGGTCACGGTAAACATCAAGGAGAGGACCAACCCCCGAAATGGTGGGTTCCGATGTTAGTGGTACTCCTCATCGCATCGATCATCTTGGCTGGTGTAGCTTTGATGGTCCAGGTCGCGGACTTCGATGTGGATACCCGCGTTGGCATCGTGGACTTCGAGCTGGACACCGACTGGAAGGTTGGGTCCGTCACCTATACCGGGTCGGCCAGCGAGTTCGGTGTGGACGTGGAGGGCGAGCAGGTGCTCTTGGAGGGCACCGGCGACTTCCAGGAGGCTGTGGGATTCCTCAAGGGGACGGCGAAGAGGGTCACCAACTCCATCACCCCTTACACCACCGATTTCCTTGGCACTCGGGCCTCCCTCAACGTGACCACCGGGACCGAGACCATCCCCTGGTGGGTCGTGGGGGTTTCGACACCTTGCTACGTCGAGGTGGAGCTGACCGAGTCAATGAACGTATCCAGCCTGAGAGTGGACCGCGTCTATCTGGAGTTCCGCCGGGTGGTCGAAGGGGAGACGCTCAAGAAGGAGGTGTGGTCGAAGGACGTCGACGACGCTCTGTTGCAGGTCGGCGACAAGCGGACCTACAACGCCGACCTGGTGGTCAACGAGGACTGGGGCGAGTTCCAGGTCTTCGGAATGGTGGAGGTCACAATGGTCGACGCCAACGGTATCACCGCCACCAAGGTGTACCAGTCCTACTCGACGGAGCCCAAGGCCATCACCATCTGGACCATTCCCACCGGGGATGGTATCAAGATCGCCCTGCTCATAGCCGCCCTGCCCGTTTACGTGCTGGGCATGCTCTTCGCCGTCGGTGGCGCCGTCGCCATCGTCCTTAATAAAAAGGGAAGGCTGGTCCTTCCCATCATCGGAGCGGTGCTCCTTTTACTGGGGGCCCTGTTCTTCATGCTGGGAGTGACCCAGCTGACCGAGCTCGTGGGCTATCCCGACGACCTGAGCTTCTCGACGGGTTTCTTCATCATGCTCCTCGGGTTCGTCCCCGCGATGGTGGTGGGCGTTCTGACCGCCTACGAGAAGACCAGGTATGGTAGGGAGGAGGAGCCTGCCGACCAGGAAGAACCGATGGTTTCCGCCGGAAACACTAACACCGATGAAGACACCGTGAAGGAGGAGGACGGAAAATGAAGACGGTCGCCCTTGCCATTGTGATTGTTCTGCTCATGGCCAATGTCATTATGTACCCCTTCTGGACGACCCAGGTCGACGATGACGATTGGGACCCGGACAACGGAGACAACGGCGAGGACATCGTCCCAATAGATGCCATCTCTGTCACCGTGCCACCCGTGAGATCTGGAGACATCCTGTTGTACGACTACGAGTTCCTGACAGAGCTTTACGATATGAACACCACCTCGGGCAACTGGTCTATAATCACCCTGGAGGCGAACGGCCAGCTGCTGGAACAATTGATGGGCCCGATCAACCAGAAGGATGGGTACATGGTCTCCCACGAGTCATGGCAGCTCCACACCGAGCTATCATTGACCGTCAAGATAACGATAGAGGAGCACAACGAGGGGGAGGACTCTGAACCCCTCATCGTCAACGGGCGTATCCAGGTCGACCGGGACCGCTACGGCACACTCAAGGGCGATACCGCCATACTGACATCCGTCGAGGGCCTCCTGGCCATCGATGAGGTGAGCGGTCTGGACATCCCGATCAGCAATTTCGAGTTCGAAGTGAAGAACATGGGGTATCCCGACCCCAATGTCGAGGTGGATCGTCCCCTGGAGGAGCAGCTCTACGGCGACGGCAACACTTTGACCGAGGGGGACAACGGCACGTACGGCGAGACCGACCCCGTCTGGAACTACACCCAGTGGTACAACTGGTCCATCGACGGTTCCGATAGGGTGCGGGGTTACGATTGTGCCCGGCTCAACATCTCCCTGGACTTCTTCGGCTTTACCACGCTGGACAAGCTCATCTGGCTCTCATCCAACGTCCCCAGACCAGTGAGGATCGTGTACGAATCGTACACGGGTTGGACCGAGGAGAACAGCACAGGCTACATCCTCCTGGCCACGTCCCAGACCCTCACCAAGGACGGATACACCAAGGGTGGAACCCCCATCCCCATCAACCGCCAGGCAAAGGAGACATTCGTTTCCAGGGCACCGGGCGGCGACTACGAAAGCTGGGAGTTCTGCCCCAATGACGGCTCCATCTCCAGCTCCAGCTTCGACCTGGGCCTCGAGGAGGCGGTCGATCTCGCCATCGTCGAGAGCGAGGGGCTGCGGGATTGGATGCGCACACATCCCAGCCCCATCGTCACCGAGGCGTCCTACTGGGCCAATCAGACAGATGCACGGACGATGGAGTATACGTGGAACATCACCTTCTCGGACGAGCCAGGGGATTGGGAGGACTGGGAGGCCTGGTACCCCTACAACGCCTACCAGGTCAACGTGACCAAGCAGGTCATAAAGAGGCCTGCCCTAGGGGACCTGGTGGAGACCTTCATAGACACCGAGAATGGACCTTGGTACGGCTACGCCGCTGTGGACGAGAATGATATGGCCGATCAGCTGCTGACGCTGGCGTCCTCCGAGAACATCTGGGCCAACGTCCAGCAGGTGGCCAGCGAGGCCTATGGCGGCTTCGGCGAGGACAAGGTGGACTTCACAGAAGCCTGGTACGCCTACTCCACTGTTGGTGGCCTGGATTTCGCTGGCGGGTTCGGCATGGAATTGCTGGACACCCTGGCGGGTATCTCCATTCCCAACACCCAGATCGCTTACATCATGCAGCTGGGGAGCGTCTGGGAGGGCGCGGCCACCACCGTCGTTGCCGTCGATGCCGAGACGGGTAGGATGGTCTACATCACTCAGATCGACGGACCCCAGGCCCTCTCGATCATATTCGGCGCAGGCAATTGATAGCCCTGCTGATCCTGTCGCCGTCCTAGTCGAGACCCAGCCTTTTCTTAATACCCACCAGGTTGCGTTCCACGTCGGCGTCGATCGCCTCGAACAGGCTGTTGCCGTGGGCGTCGATGGCCACCGTCATGGGGCCGAAATCGTCGCCCTCCAGCACCCACATGGCCTCGGGCATCCCCAATTCGTACCAGTGGACGCCCTTGACCTCGGAGACCCCACGGGCCGCCACCACGGCGGCACCCCCGGTTATGGCCAGGTAGACCGCGCCCACCTCCTGCATCGCGTCCACCGTGGGCCGCGACATGCCGCCCTTGCCTATGATGGCGCGGGCGTTGAAGGTGCGCAGGAACTGGGGCTCAAGGTTGTTCATGCGGCTGCTGGTGGTGGGCCCCGCCGCCACGATCTCCCACCTCCCATCGCCGAGGTCGCGCATGATGGGGCCGCAGTGGAAGACCGCGGCGCCGTCGAGGTCGAAGGGCAGGGGCTCGCCCTTCTCCGCCTTCTCCAGGGCGTGGATGTGGGCCTCGTCCCGGGCGGTGACGAAGGTGCCCCTGATGTAGACGGTGTCCCCCAGGCCCAGCCCCCGGACGGTTGCCTCGTCCAGGGGAAGCGTCAGGTGATGCTCGGCCATCTCAGGCACCTCCCGGATGGGTGGGGTACTCGACCCTGCCGTCGGGATATATGCGGGCGGTGCAGCGACGGGCCGCCCAGCACTGGATGTTGATGGCCACGGGCAGCGATGCCGTGTGGCAGTGGGCGTACTCGATGTTAACGCCCAGCAGGGTGGTCCTCCCGCCCAGGCCCATGGGCCCTATGCCGATCTCGTTGAGGGCCTCGAAGAGCTCCTTCTCCAGGGCGGCCATGTCGGGGTCGGGGTGATGCTCGCCCAGGGGCCGCAGGAGGGCCTCCTTGGCTATGTGGATCGAGATGTCCGCCGAGCCGCCTATCCCCATGCCGATGATGATGGGCGGGCAGGGTTTCCCCCCCGCCCTGACCAGGGTGTCCAGGGCGAACTGCTTGATGCCCTTGATGCCCTGGGAGGGCGTGAGCATGGCCATCTGGCTCATGTTCTCGGACCCGGCGCCCTTGGGCATCACCGTCAGCTCCAGGTAGGGCTCGGACGATGGCTCGATGTTGATGTAGGGCATGCGGACGCCCCGGTTGTCCTTGTGGTTGGCACGCGTTATCGGATGCACGGTGTTGGGACGCAGGGGGACGTCCCCCGTTGCCCTGGCCACACCGCGACCGATGGCCTCCACCAGGTCACCTGTCTCCACGGAGCCCTGCTTGACGAAGAATATCTGGACGCCGGTGTCCTGGCAGATGGGCGTCACGGCGTCCTCCGCCATCCCGATGTTGTCCAGGATGGTCTTGAGCTGGGTCCTGGGGACCTCGTCCGTCTCCATGTCGTGGGCGCGGTTCAGCGCCTCCTCCACATCACGTGGCAGCTTGGTGACCGCGTTGCGGAGCATCTGCACCACCACGTCCTCGATGAGCGAATCAGGGATCATTGTCCTCCCACCATCCACCCCGCTCGCGCGGGAGGGAACGACGCCGGGAATCGAGGCCCGGCCAGAAATAGTTTCCCCATCAGACGAGGAGCATCAGCAGCATGAACATGAGGAAGGTGGTGAGGGAGATGGACGCCAGGTTCACGGTGTTCTTGGACATGAGGCCCTCGTTCTCCAACGTGGCGCCGAGGATGGAGTCGAACTGGCACGAGATGAAGCCCATGGCGATGGCCAGGGGGATCGTCCAGAGGAGCTTGTACTCCGAGACGACGGGCAGGTCGCTCATGGTGTCGGCGATCAAGAAGAGGCCTGCACCCATGCATACCGTGTATGTCGAGGCCGCCAGGGCGAAGGCCTGGCCCCTCATCGAGATGCCACCGTTGGTGCCAGGCTCCACCCGCTGGCTCGGGCGGGTGATGAGCACGGGGTTGCGGGTGAGGACACCCAGCTCCGAGGCTACGGTGTCAGCAGCGGCGGCCGCGATGGCGGTCACGAACAGGACCGAGGGGATCCAGGGCTCCATCCACGGTATGTCGAACAGGTGTAGGAACGCGAGGAACGAGGGAATGATGCCGTTGGCGAGCACGCTGCGCCAGCCCCGCTCCCCCTTCTTGCCCTCCGCGACCCCCGTTGCCTTCTTGGCCTCGTATCCGTAGCGGGTGACGGCGAAGGAGGTGATGAGGAAGATCAGGAGGAGCAACACGTACTCCCATCCGGCGGACAGGCCGATGAGGATCCCCATGGACGCGGCGACCGTGGTCCCCTTGATGTCGAGGACGCCGCGCCTGTACGCCGCCGCAGCAAGACCACAGCTAATCACGAGGGTGATCAGTACGTCGGCGGCATCGGGCCCTTGCATGGGCCCGGCAGTACGCCTCTATTATTTACGCTTTTCTCGATGCGCGCGCTCAGCTCGTGAGGTAGTAGTCGCCCAGGTAGACCGCGGCGAAGCCCAGCTGGAGGGCGAAGAGCATCAGGTACATGTGCTTCCAGACGGGACTGTTCTCGAAGTTCGGGTCCTTCTCCGTGGCGTGGTTCTGGAGGAGCACCATCACGTATATGCCCCACACGATGAGCACCAGCAGGTAGTTGCACGCGTCGATGAGGTGGCCCCTGAGCACCCCTATGGGTATCAGGATGAAGGGGAGGATGAAGAAGGGCCCCGTGATGAGGGCGGCCCGCTTGGGTCCGTAGACGACGGGCAGGGTCCGCATGCCGAACTTGGCGTCGCCCTTCTCATCGGTGAAATCCTTGCTGGTGGTTGCGCCGACAAGGTAGATGAACAGGATGCCTCCGATGACCCAGGGGGTGGGGTCCGAGGGGTCGCCGAAGATGGTCCAGGCGGCCACGAAGCCCAGCAGGCCCCGGGCGAAGGCGATGGAGATGTTGCTCACCCAGAGCCGCTTCTTGAAGCGGACGGGTGGCATCGAGTAGTAGAGGGTTATGAACATTATGAGGAAGACCAGGATGAAGAACTCGACGCTGATGAGGATGGCCCGGAACAGGGCGAGGAAGTAGAGGACGAAGGCGAGACTGCTGGCCTCGTCGCGGGTGACCAGCCCCCTCGGGATGGGGCGGTAGGGCTTGTTGATGCGGTCGATGTGGGCGTCGTACGCCGCGTTCATGCAGTTGCTGGCGGCGTTGAGGAGCATCAGGGTGGCCACGCCGTATATCAGGGTGGCCCAGGAGAATCCCTCGAAGTCCTGGGCCGCGAGGGCCAGGACCGAGGCGGCGATGCCCCCGAAGAGGGGAGCGAGCAGCGTGAACGGTCTGATGAGCTCGACAAAGGCCCCCATCTTCCTGGGGAACCCGACCCGCCAGCCAGGATACCGATCCTCGCCCTCGACCACGGGGGCCAGCTCCTTGTCGATGACGTAGGTGTCGGGGTCGACTCCCGGCGGGAGCTCGTCAAGGCTCTCGATGTGATCTTCCGGGTCGGCCTCTGGTGCAGCCTCGTCTGGCTCCTCCCCGGGTCCCTCGCCAGGGTCCTCCGTGGACCTGCCGTTCAGGTCAAGGCGGCCCTCGGGGGTCTCGATGCTGATCTGGACGGGGCCCACGTCCATCTCCTTCTCCTCTTCCTGCACCTCTGCCATGGTCGGACCCTCAAGGCCCTAGGGGCTATTTGGCATTGTCGAAGTCGTGCGCCCTAGCGTTTCTCCAGGTCATCGCCGCCCGCGTAGATCATCTGGACCAGGGAATACAGGTCCTCCAGACCCTCGCCGCTGGCGCTGGAGATGGGGATCACCGTGGAGGAGGCGCCGAACTCCTTCATGGCCTCCAGGAGGTCGACGGCGAAGGTGGCCGAGGGTGTCACCTCCCCGTCCCAGAGGTCGCTCTGGAGCCGCCAGTGGTCCTGGGTCCAGATGTGAACGTTCTCGCGGGCCTCCTCGTCCATCAGGTCCACCTTGCTCAGGAGGAACATCATGGGCACATTGAAGCGGAACTTGACGGTGGCTCCCAGGAGCATCGAGGTGATGTAACCGTTGGGAGTGGACACCAGCATCGGGTCCAGCAGGTAGGCGAGCACGGGGCTTGAGCCGCCCAGGGTCTCCATGAGCCTCAGGGAGGAACTCCTGAAGGCGAAGAGCTCCAGCTGGCCCGGCACGTCATATAGGACGTAGTCGGCCTCCATCTCGTTGACGGCCTGGTGGATGTCCCCGGCCTGGAGGGCCATCATGTCCGCGGCCACCACCTGGGCGCCGTTGGGTCCCAGGTTGAACTCCTCCATCACCTGGCCCAGCACCGTCCACTCGCGGACGTCCACGTCGGCGTCGTACGCCAGGACCTCCGCCCCTGGGTCGAGGTTGACCGTCAGCGCGTGGTAGCCGTTCTCGTCCATCCATCGCTGGAAGGTCCCCACGAGGGTCGACTTGCCCGCCCCCGCGGTACCAGCGAAGAATATCGATATCATGTCGTCCGTCAATGGCTCTCCCCCCGCGAATGATGTCTCAACTGCTTGCCTGCCTGAGTATCTCCTTGATCTCCGACTTGAACTTCTCCGGGATGACGTCCGAGTTCTTCGCGACCTCGAAGGATACCTCGTCGCGCACCGACTCCTTCTGGTCTGCGGCCAGGTCCTTCAGCAGGTCCTGGGTCTCCTTGGGCAACCGCTGGAAGTTCTCCGCGATGGCGGACACAACGTCCTCACGGACCAGGTTCTCCGGGTCGTGGGCCAGCTTGGCGAAGATGGTCTGGATCACGTTGAGGGGTATCCTGTCGAAGTTCCTGTTGACCTCGAAGGCCACCTCCTCGCGGACCCTGGGGTCCTCGTCGTCGGTCAGGTCGATGAGCAGGTCCTGGATGTCCTTTGGAAGCTCGGTGTAGTGCTCGGCGATGGCGGAGACTGTGTCCTGTCTCACCACCGGGTCAGAGACCTTGTAGAGGGTGCGTATGAGCTCCTCCCTCATGTTCTTCGGGAGCTTGGTGAAGTTGGCCGCCACGCCGATGGCGGCCCGGCGGTCCTCGGTGGCTGGCGCGTCCTCGCCCTCGTCACCCCTGGAGGCCTGGCGGGCTGCCTGCCGGGCGGCGGCCCTACCACCCTGTGAGGAGATCTGGCGCGCCTCCCATGGCACGGGTCCTCCCCGGGGCCTGGGGGACTCGGACGGGTCAGGTTCCTCCGGTCGTTCGAAGGTCTCTACGGGGATCGACTCGTCGACTACCGTCAGCTCGGTCCCGCACCTTATGCAACGGACGAAGATGCTGCGGTTGAGGTAACCGCAGTTGGGGCATGCCACCTTGTCGGGGTCGGCGGCGGATCCCGTGGGGAGCTCGACCCTTCGGGGCTCGCCGCTGGCGGCGGGCACCTGGACATTCGCGGCAGCGCCAGCTGCGGCTCCCGTCACGACCCGCTTCTGGGGCGTGACCCTCACTGGCTCGGCGTCCACCACGACATCCGTTGGCTGGACCCGCTGGGGCGTGACCTTCTTGGGGGGCTTGGCCTTGGCAGGTGGTGGGGTGGGTCCCTCCTTCTCTCCCTCGCTCCTCTCCCGCAGGAGGGTTGCCTCGATGCGCGCCGTCTGGAGCTGGGCCTGGTAGTGTTGCCACGCATGGTACTGGTTGTAGAGGATCAGGGCACCCAGGAGGAGGACCGTGATGCTGACGGCAAGGATGAGGGCCGAGCCGATGGTGAGGCCCTCGGGCCTGTAGACCATGAGGCTCCCTATGTAGATGGCGAAGCCCGCCGCCAGGAGGGCAAGGCCCAGCATCCTCCGCTGGGCGATGATCTTGCGTCGCTTGGACAGGCGGACGACCGCCTGCGAGTGGCGGGCCGCGTAGCTCTGGCGCCGATGGGTCGCGGCGGTCTCCATGGACCCCTTCGAGGTCAGGCTGGAGAGGCTGAGGCCCTCCAGTTGCGATCCCTTCCTCTCGGGGGGTTCCGCCTTCGGGGGTTCCTTCGCCTTGGGTGCGGCCTTGGCGGCCTTGGCAGCCTTCTTGGCGGGTTTGGACGGTGGGGGGGCCGGTGCCACAGGCGGTGGCGTTGGGGCCGTCGGGGGGATGGTCGCCTCCGCGTCATCGACGAAGAGGGCGCCACAGTGGGGACACGTCTCGTCCTCCTCGGTCACGGAACCTCCGCAGGCTGGACAGCGGTACTCGAGGGGGGTGGCTGGTACGGCCTCTTCGATCCCTTCCTCGGGGTGATCCCCGGCGTACGTGACCGCATCCTCGTCGTCCACGAAGATGGCACCGCAGCCTGGGCACTCGGTCTGGGTCGAATTGACCCTGGTGTTGCAGATGGGACAGAGGTAAACCTCATCCACCTGGTCACCATCACCATCGGACCTTCGCCCATCTTTCATTGGCATCCCCTAGGCTGGGTCAGGTCGACCAATGCCCCTTTCCTTTTAATTAACTTTTGGGGCTGGTTCCAACATCGTATACTGAAGCTGGATGCAGCTGGAACGGCGGGGATTCCCGAGAGGTCGCGAGGGGATGCGAGGGGATGCGATGGGGATGCAGCGGTTGATAGAGGACCTATCCGATGTAGCTGAGGTCCTCGTAGCCGCCTTCCTTCTCCATCTTCTCGATGTCCTTGAGCTTGGTGGTGATGCGCTCGATCTGGTCGGCCTTCTCCTCCAGCTTCGAGAGGTCCAGCTCCAGGTCCAGGAGTTGGCTGAGCACCATGAGCAGCTTGCGGGCGGCGTTGGGATCGATGAAGTATCCCGAGGTCTCGCCCATGAGGCAGACCGCCTCGATGCCCTTGTTGTGACCCAGGCCGAGCAGGAGGCCGCTGGCACCCACGATGCCGCTGCCGGGCTCGCCACGGGAGAATACGACACCGTTGTCCTTCATCTCCTCGACCAGGTCGAGGGTGGTGGCGGCTCCCAGCACCCTGGGCTCCTCTACCATCTTGCCGACGCCGAAGCCACCGAGGGTGTAGATGCGGTTCACGCCCATGTCGCTGCACAGGTCGATGATGGCCGCGGATAGCTCGTACTGGCCCTCGGGGGTGAGGCCCTGGTAGTCGCCCACCAGGAGGACCAGGTCGGGGCCCTCGTCGCCCTCCCGGCGGTAGTAGAAGAGCTCGTTGCGGACCAGTTTGATGGTCCCGTCGTCCTCCACCAGTACCTGGGGAGGGAAGTACTTGGAGAAGACCACGGCGAAGCGCTTGGCCCCAACCTCCTCCAGGAGGTGCTCGGCCGCCAGCTTTCCGACGTTGCCCACGCCGGGCAGCCCCTCGATGAGAATGGGGTCGCGCAGCTCAGGGCGTTCCTCGTAGATGATTTCCACATCCATTTCCTTGTCCTCCTATCGATCGTCATCCTGTGCCTCGGCCTGCCGCTTGAGGGCGCGCCGATAACTCCCGTACCTGTCCTCGGGAGAGTACTTGGCGGGATCCACCCGTTCGGTGGTCGCCTTGCACCTGGAGCACGTGTCCTCCAAGGTGTACTCGCCGCACTCCGGGCAGCGGCGTAGGGCCATCTTGATCACGTCTCCGTGCGGTGGAAGCTGCCCTCGCCCCCGTGTTCGATGATGTAGCCGAGCACCCGGTCCTGGGCGAGCTTCAGCTCCTCCTCCGCATCCTTGTAGTTTAGGGCCTTGACCTGCACGCCGTAACGGGGGGCGCCCAGGTACTGGACGGTGATGGTGATCTCGTCGTCCTCGACCTGGTCGGCCAGCTTGAGGGCCTCCCGGATCACGTTGACGCCGTCGGGGGCGTTGCTGCCCAGCTTGAAGTAGCCCCGGATCTCCACCGTGGGGGGCACTATGCTGTCCTGGGCCACCTGGATGAAGTTCTCGGTCCATTCCCCCTCGAAGCCCTCCTCGGCGAGGACGTCGGAGTTGAGGGAGACCTCCTCCAGGGCTCCGTAGAGGGCCCCGAACTCGTCTATGAGACGGTTTCCGAACTGCTCCCAGGCCTGGTCGGGCGTCAGTCCGCTGCGCTCGGCGATGAGCTCGAAGAGCTTCTCGGCGCGCTGCTCGTTCTTCCACTGCTGGATCTTCTCGCGCCGCTGGTGCTCGTTGACCGCCTTCAGGGAAAGGTCGATGTGGCCCTTCTGGGTGTGAACGGAAAGGACCTTGGTGACGACCTTCTGGTTCTCGCGGACGTAGTCACGGATGTACTTGACCCAGCCGGGTGCGACCTCCGCGACGTGGATGAAGCCCTCCTTGCCAGGGTACTCCTCCAGCTTGACGAAGGCTCCGAAGTTCTCGACCTTGACCACTGAGCCCACGACCATCTCCCCCTCCTGGGGGAAGCCCACCAGTTTCCCCATTACTCGACAACCCCTACCAGTTCGCCCTTGAGGACCGCCTTGCCGCCCGTCGGCTCGGCGAGGGTGCCACCACAGACCTGGCAGTTGACCAAGGTGTCGGTGCGCCAGAACAGGACCTGCTCGTTGCTGCAATCGGGGCACTTGACCTTCACGAACCCGCCATAGGGGGCCTCCCTGTGCTCCTCTTCCATCCTATCATCACTCCGTGAGCTCGAACCTCTTGGCCCTGATGCTTGGTGACTGATGGGCCTTGCCGCATTCCTTGCAGCGATAGCGGAGGGCCACCCGCTTGGTCGGCTTCTCCCTGCCCTCGTACTTCGGACGTGGGAAGCCACGGTAGCCGGCCATCACTCTGCGGAATCGCCGCTGGCCCATCTTGTGCTCCGACGCCTTCTTCTTCTTGACCCTCTCTACGGCGTGGAGGGTGTGCTTCGAGCACTTGGGACAGTACCGCTTGATGTTCCTGGGCATCTTCACATAATCACCCCTGGGCGAAGCATCCTCGGTACCGACTACCTCTATATAAAAGATTGCCCGGGCCCCGGAGTGCCCTGGCAGGGATGCGTCCTCCACCGGGAAACGACCCTATCTGGCCCGATATCCAGTACTTCCGCGTGTCTCCACAGTTCCATCCGTGGAAATGATGACAAGGGGT
>CBDUQW010000065.1:0-19247 GCA_965369625.1 uncultured Thermoplasmata archaeon
CAGGTAATTATGTCCCGATATGCATTACATCCAACGGTTTCTTGACGCTATAGCCAGTCGGTTGGAGCGACATCGGAACTGTTATTATCGAGGCGGGTAATATTGGGATAGGGTTTGGATGGTGGCTCGGAATGGGTAAAAGCGATTCTCGACAGGATCTCATTGGCTTCTCCATTTCACTTCTCTTGATGGTATCAATTGCCATGGGACCCTTTATCGATATCGTTCCGGCATCATCCGATGATGTGAATGCAGTAGAGGCCAACGTCCAGGACCAACCCTTGGCAGGCAGTCCACCTTTCCAGATACATGGGGACGCTGCTTTCCTTGTAGAGGCGGCAGCCGAGGGATGGGCTGGTAACGGAACGGAGTCCGATCCCTATGTGATGGAAGGGTACAACACCACTGGTGCCAGGTTCTCTTCCGGGTTCTACATCACCGATGTAAGCTACCACATGGTGATCAAGGGCAATCATTTCGACGGGAACCACAGCTCCGCATCACCCTACAACATGACCTACGGCATCTATATCAAGAACGCGACATGCATCATCCAAGACAACTGGTTCGGGACCCAGATCCGATACGGTGTGTACTTCCGGGACGCCAACGTGACGTTGAGGAACAACACGTTCTGGAGCAACGAATACGGTGTCTATGGATGGGATTCCAGGAGCTGGATCGAGAGGAACAAGTTCCTTGGGAACCACTCTGATGCCATTGAACTATGGAACGGCGAGGCCGCAGATATCCACAACAACGAACTGGTCTCAAATATCAAAAGTGGGTCGGGGATCTACCTTTACTATATCCCCACCTGCAACGTTACCGGCAACAGCATCAGGAACTTCTCGGACGGAATCGATCACCACATGTGGGGAGCCAGCTCCACAGGGTTGGTGATAGCGGACAACACGATCATCAATTGCTTTTCCGGGATACGGATTTTAGAGGCGCACGGGCCAAAGGTTCTCAATAACACGATCGTGCCGAGGGGGCAAGGGAATGGATTGAAGTCAGGGATCTATTGCTATAAGGTCACTGACCTGGACTGTCGGAACAACAGCCTCACGCGAAGTGGTATCAATGTAAGGATGTGGACCGACGGCTCCTCCCATTCGTGGGACGGACACATCATCGATTCTACCAACACCATCGATTCACAATCAATCGAATACATCGCCAACCAATCCAATATCGAACTGAACGGATCGAGCCCCCAGTACATTCTGGTGAACTGCAGCTACGTCAGGATGGTCAACCGGACGTTGCCTACCTCGTTCTTCGGCCTCTTCGCGAGTGTCGTCGATAACATGACGATGACGGGGAACACCATCGGTTCATCCATTCAGAACCACCTCGTTTTTGACGATGTCAGTGACACCGATATAATGGGTAATCCCCTCCTGAACAATACAATGGTCGACTTCGAATATGCGTTCAGGTCCGAACTCTCGAACAACACGATCAATAATGGGTCGATCGAATGCTCTGGGGTACGTGTCGTCATAGCCCACAATACGCTGCACAACACCACAAAGGACGGGGCAATCCGTATTGTCGGGCTTGACAGGATCTACATCCTGAACAACACGGTATACTACTACAACGTGAGCCCCTGGCACGAAAGAGGGATGTACATCACGTACTCTAATGAATATAAATACATCACCAGGGTCACTATCAAGGGGAATGAGCTTTGGAACGGTGGTGGTTTCGTCCTGTACGACTGCCCCGACATCGATACGTTCGACATAGACGGGACGAACAAGGTGAACGGAAAACCGATCGCGTACCGGTTGGAAGCAAAGGACTTCGTTCTGGATGGTGACTTCGGACAAGTGATACTGACACTCTGCGAGAATGCCATGGTGAAGAACCAATCTATCAACCGTTCGTCCTACAATATCCAGTTGTTACGTTGCACGAACGTGACTATCGCCGACAGCACATTCAACGATACCATCCGACACTCGATATACGTTTCCAAGAGCGACGAGATATACATTATCAACAACACCATCATGAACGGTGGTGTGTCGATCAGTAGGTCGGACGACATAGAGATCTCAAAATGTGTCTTCTCGGGCATCTCCCAAGGAGCGACCACGCAATACGGCAACCTGATCAAACTCGAGTCACGCAATGTCCTGGTTGAGGGAAACGTCATCCGGGACGCGGGTGAGGCAGGGATCTCGGGTGTCGCCTCGACGATCTTCAACAACACCTTCGAGAACTGCACCGAATACGCGATCTACGCAACTGGAAGCATCGGTGTGGTTTATTTCAATACCTTCATTGACAACGGAAAACGGGTGGACTCCACCGGGAAGGTCAGCTACGAACAATGCGAAGCTCACGAAGACACCAGGTGGGACAACGGTACCTATGGCAACTACTGGTCGGACTATACATCGAGATATCCGAACGCTGGAAATGACAACGTCACGTGGGACACACCATACGACCCGTACGGGAACTACGACCTGTACGACCGACATCCCTTGGTCACGTCCCCCGATTACACCCTCCCGGTCCTCGAACCGTTGGAGGATGTCCACATCGGCCAGCATATGACGGTGGACCTGGTCGCGAACGCGACGGACGACGATGAGGTCGCCAACTACACGTGGCGGGTCGTCGACCATGGACTGCTGACATTCCTGTACGGTAACAACCAGTCGTATCTGTTCGACGAGGCCGGAGAGGCGACGGTCTGGCTCACGGTCCAGGACCACTGGCAAAACGCCGCGCGGGGCAACTTTACCGTATATATCAATGATACCGATCTACCGTACATAGATGGTATTTATGACATGGTCTATCCTCAAGGGACCCTTATCGAGTTCAACAGCTCGATGTGTTCGGACAACGTTGGTATCCACAGGGTCACATGGTCCTTCATCTACGATGACGAATCGGTCACGTTGAATGGGTCGATAGTCTCCCACCTGTTCGATATTCCGGGCGAGTACAGGGTGGAACTCAACCTGTCCGACCTTGCAGGCAACTGGAACTCGAGGACCTTCATCGTGGAGGTGCTGGATATATACTCACCCATTGCCCGTGTCGGACCGGACCTTGAGATCGACCAGGGGACCATCCTTCGGATATCGGGGGAGAATTCCACCGACAATGTTGGTATCGTGTCGTACCGCTGGTTGATGACCTCTGACACAACCCCTGACAACCGTCAAGAGGATATGGAATTCGTATATCAATTCACCATCCCTGGTGAATACAACATCACCCTGAGGGTATACGATGCCAGAGGAAATTGGGACAAGGCGTCATTGGTTGTGACAGTGCTCGACACCGAACCTCCGGTCGCCGACCCGGGCGATGATATCACAGTCGAACCCGGCACCACTGTGGCCTTCACTAGCATTGGGAGCTACGATAACGTAGGCATCGTCTCCTACAGGTGGTCCTTCCTCTACGACGGCAACAGTAGCGAGATCCACTCAACTTACTTCTCCTTCGTCTTCTGGACCGAGGGACGGTACGTGGTCACATTGACGGTCATGGATGCCCGGGACAACGTGGGGTTCGCCGAGAGAATTGTAACAGTCAAGGACAAGATCCCTCCCGTTGCCAACGCAGGAAACGACCGGACGGTAAACCAGCATATGTTGGTCACCTTCGATGGACGCGGGTCGACCGACAACGTGGCCATCATTGCATGGAAATGGACCTTCGAGTACGAGGGTGAGCTAAGGACGTTGGAGGGAGAAGAGACGAACTTCACCTTCCACGAGGCCGGGGTGTACTCGGTCGACCTAACGGTCACCGATATCTCGGGGAACACAGCCCTCGATTCGGTCGAGGTAACGGTGAGGGACATTACACCCCCCGTCGCCGATGCGGGCTCCAACAGCACGGGGGACCAATCGGTACCGTTCGAGATGGACGGTGGTAACTCCATCGACAACGTCTTCATCACCAGCTATACCTGGACCTTCGAGTACGATGGGAAGCAGGAGTCTCTCTCGGGAAGGACCGTCGAGTTCACCTTCGACATCCCCGGAAACTATTCGATAACCCTCAGGGTCGAGGATCAGGTTGGCCTCTTCTCAGTCGATACCATTTTGTTGACCGTGCTCGACACCGAGCCGCCAGTCGCACAACTCTCGATGGAACCCAGCGAGACAAGTACGTTCAACGGGACCACGTATACATTTGACGGTTCCAACTCTACCGACAACGTCGCCATCGTCGAGTGGACCTGGACGGTGAGCAACGGAACGAGTGAGAACACGACCCACGGGCGCACCCTCCGTTACACGTTCCACGACGAGGGGACGTACTCGATAAAGCTGGAGGTGAGGGACGGTCGGGGGCTCGCGAGCGTGAAGGAGGTCTCCATCCTCGTGGAGGTCGAGGAGGAGGTGGTTCCTCCTGGATCGGATCCCGATCCACCCAATTACCTTCCGATAGTGGTGGTTGCGCTCCTGATCGCCATTGTGGCCATCTTCTTGGTGTTCTGGTGGCGGGGCCGATCCTGAGCCTGTCCCATGTAAATCCTTAAACCCTTCCAGGGGCATTGCCTCGCAGAGGAGGAGGTGACCGGTGGCAGGAGAAATGAGGCAGCGGATGGAGGCGGACATCAGGTCCGCCACCACGGCCCTACTAAGGCCCGGCTCCATCGCCATCATCGGCGCCTCCGAGGACCCCAGCCTGCCAGGTGGCACTCTCCTCCACTCCCTCATCGCGGGCCGGTACCCGGGCCCCATCTACCCCGTCATGGAGCCCAAGAGCGGCTCGACCAGAGCACCCCCGAAGCAGGTGCTCGCCCACAGGGCATACCACACCATCTCCGAGCTCCCCGACGGCGTGGACATGGCGGTCCTCGTGCTCCCCCCCGGACGGGCAACGGCCACCGCGGTGGAGCTGGTCAAGCGGGGCATCCGCGCCTTCGTGGTCCCCGTGCGAGGCTTCGCCGAGGCACATCAGGAGGGACGGGAGATGCAGCGCCGCATGGTCGACGGCGTCACCTGCGAAGGGGCCCGCCTCCTGGGCCCCAACACCCTGGGCATCTACTCAATGACCTCCAAGATGAACCTGGTCACCGATGTCGATCCCATACCTGCGGGCATCGAGAGGGCGCGCAAACCCCGCATCGCCCTCCTCTCCCAGGCAGGGGAGCTGGACCAGGTGTTCATCGACGGTCTCCTGCGCCACCGGGAGGCCCTCTCGCTGTACGTGAGCCTGGGCAACGCCGCCGACGTGGGCTTCGAGCACCTCCTGCGGGGTGCCGAGGGCGAGCCCGGGATCGAGGCCGTCGCCATGGTGCCCGCGGGGGAGGTGAACGTGCCCGCCCTGGCATCCGCTGTGCGGGAGGTATCCGCCAGGATGCCCGTGCTCGTTGCCCCCAAGGTCCGGGGTCAGGCGGCCCAGAGGGCGGCGATGTCCCACACGGGGGGCGCCACCGAGGCCGCGGACGCCATGCCCGCCCTGGTGGCCGCGGGCGCCATCGCGGCCCGGGACATCGAGGACCTGGCCGACCGGACGGTGGCGGTCGTCAACCAGCCCATGGCAAGGGGCAGGAGGGTGGCGGTGCTCTCCACCTCCGGTGGCGCCGCAGTGGCGGCGGCCTCGCACCTGGCGGACCTGGGGCTGGAGGTGCCCATCATCAAGCCCGAGGTGCAGCAGGTGCTGAGGTCGTGGCTCCCCGACCACGCCACGGCCTCCAACCCCGTCACCCTCACGGGCAAGCTCCCCGGGGGCAATTATCGTCCCTTGATACGCGGGGTGATGAGCCAGGCGAACATCGATGGCGCCGTCGTGCTCGTGTTGGGCGCCGACCCGCCGGCCTTGGCCAAGGCGGTCATCGACACGGCGAAGCGTCTGGGGAAGCCCGTGGTGGGCGTCACCGTGGGAGCTCCCAGGACCGGGGCCGCGCTGATGGACTCGGGCATCCCCGTCTACCCCACCCCTGCCCGGGCGGCCCGGGCATACCAGGCCCTGGTGCCCCTCCCGTTGTGACGTCGCCAGGGGTCGCAGGCGAACCTATATTACCCCACCTTGGCATTCCTGACCGAAAGCCATGGCGAACGAGGGAGAGGAGGCAAGGGTCACCCCCTGGGAGGTCAGCGGGGTCGTGGACTACGACGAGCTCATCCAGCGCTTCGGCACCTCCCGACTGGAGGGTCCCATCAGGGACAAGCTGGTCGACCTGGCCGGCGAGGACCACTGGATGCTCCGCCGGGGCATCTTCTACTCCCACCGGGACCTGGATGTCATCCTCGAGCGCCAGGAGGAGGGCAAGCCCTGGGCCCTCTACACGGGCCGCGGCCCCTCGGGCCACACCCACATCGGTCACACCCTCCCGTGGGTGTTCAACCGGTGGCTCCAGGAGCGCTTCGGCATCGAGATGTACTTCCAGATAACCGACGACGAGAAGTTCCTGTTCGACCAGGGCCTGACGCTGGAGGACACCAAGAACTACGCCATCGAGAACGCCCTGGACTACATCGCCCTGGGCTTCCCCCCCGAGAAGACCCACATACTCATCGACACCGAGTACATCAAGACGATGTACCCCCTGGCCCTCCAGGCGGCCAAGAAGATCACCTTCTCCACCGTACGAGCCACCTTCGGCTTCACCAACGAGTTCAACATCGGGCAGATATGGTACACGGCGATGCAGTCGGTGCCCGCCTTCATCCCCTCGTACCTCAAGGGCGAGGACGTTCCCACCCTCATACCCGCCGCCATCGACCAGGACGCCCACTTCCGCCTCACCCGAGACGTGGCCAACCGCCTGGGGTACCCCAAGCCATGCCTGGTCCACTGCAAATTGCTCCCGTCGCTGCTGGGCGGCGACAAGATGTCCGCCTCGGACCCCAGGAGCACCATCTACACCACCGACGGGCCCAAGGTGGTCCGGAAGAAGCTGATGAATGCCTTCACGGGGGGCCAGTCCACGGTGGAGGAGCAGAGGGAGATGGGTGCCAACCCCGACATCTGTCCTGTGTTCAGGTACGAGGAGTACCTGTTCGAGCCCGACGACGCCAAGCTGGCCGAGCTGGAGCGCCAGTGCAGGGGCGGGGAGCTGCTGTGCGGCGAGCACAAGCAGGCGCTGCTGGAGAAGATCAACGCCTGGCTGGAGCGGCACCAGGCCGCCCGCGAGGAGGCCCGTGAGCGGCTGGACGAGTACATACTGAGGGATTGACGTGAGGAACGTCCCAAAGTTCGAACTGATAGAGTGGGTCATCGCCAACGAGGGGAGCGCCAAGTACAAGCTGGGGTCCTCCAACGTCTACGGCGACGATGACACCCTTGCCATGATCGACTGGGAGCCCGTCGTCGACGAGGTCAATCGCCACCACGGGTATGCCTTCGAGAGCCACAGGGAGGTGGCCCAGAGGCTGGCAGGGATCCATGGCCTACCCAAGGGCGAGGCCCTCCTCACCCAGGGGACCTCGGAGGCCAACGCCCTCATGATGCACCTGCTGTGCGGCGAGGGCACCGAGGTCATCGTCGACCTGCCCGCCTACCAGCCGCTGCCGGCGCTCCCCGGGCTGTTCGGCTCGAGGACCGTTCCCGTCCCCAGGTCCATGGAGGAGGAATGGCGACTGGACCTTCAGCGGGTGCAGGAGGCGGTCACATCCAAGACCGCCGCCATCTTCACATCCAACCCCCACAACCCCACCGGGGCAACCCTGATGCGCGAGGACCTGCGCGCGCTGGCCGACATCGCCGCCGACGCGAAGGCCCAGCTTGTCGTGGACGAGATCTTCCGCCCCTTCGTGGAGGACGACAACCTGGTCCCGCCCGTGAGGCAGGTCGCCCCCGAGGCGATCTCGACGGGCTCGGTCTCGAAGGTCTACGCCTGGGCCTCATCCCGGCTGGGCTGGATATCCGCGCCGTCCGAGACCATCCAGGAGGCCAAGCGGCTCAAGTGGCTGATGGCACCCACCTTCGCCATGCCGACCACCGCGGTGGCCAAGCAGCTCCTGGACCTGATGCCCCGGCTGCGTGACCGGGCACGGGGCATCGCGAAGAGGGGTATGGAGGCGATGGGCGAGTGGGTCGACAGCAGGGATGATGTGAGCTGGGTGCCGCCCTACGCGGGCATCATCAGCTTCCCCAGGTTCGACGGGGTGACGGACACAGTGGCCCTGGCCAAGCGAGCCCTGGAGGAGCACGGCGTCATGACCTCTCCCGGCGAGTTCTTCGGCCTGCCGGGACACCTCAGGATAGGGGTGGGCCTGCCGGACACCAGCCAGGTCGAGGAAGGGTTAAGGCTGCTGGGGGAGACGTTGGATTCGATGTAGTCTTTCGTTTCTCCTCACTCGACTTCTTCAGAAATCGATGTAAACAAATCCACAAACCTTTTGTAGCGCAACACCCACCTGTCTACGGGGTTAGGGTCGATGCTTCCGGACTCGCGAGGTCACTTCCACGGGATGGTAATTGTAGGTCTCCTCCTCGCCCTGTTCATTATTTTCGGGACCCACTCTGATATCGATGACCCTGTTGTCAACGAGTTGGAGTGCGGTAGCGGGAACGAGTACGAGGGCTTCCAGCTGTGGGAGGACCGGAAGCCCTTCATGAAGATCATTGAGGGTCCCGAGGATGTTCCCGGTTTCGGACTCTACGGGTCTAACCTGGGAGACATCAACGGTGACGGATGCGACGATTTCGTTAGCATGGACTACCGGGCGAATGACGATCTACCGTCCTGGAGTTTTGGTGATACCATCATTCTCCCTGGCAGGTCCGATGGTGATTTCGAACGTGCAGAATACGAGGACCTGGACATCGGTTACCTAACATTCGCATGCGGCGATGTGAACGGGGATGGATACGCGGATGCCATCTCCGTCCACAGGAGAACCAATCCGCGGGAAGATTTCAGGCACAACATCACCTTCGAGATCCGCTTCGGCGGAACCTCGGGCATCGGCACGCAGGACGATCAGTACTTCATCATCACGCCCTTCTCCGAGGGATCAACGGAGTATAGAAATCATCCTTCACCGACAGTCTATCCTGTTGGAGACGTGAACGGCGATGGTTTCGATGATGTGATGGTCTTCGGATTGGTGGAAACGAAATCGGACCAGATGGCTGAGTTCCAGGTGTTCCACGGCACGTCAGAGGGTTTGGGTACGGAACCAGGAACCACTCACGCTGTTTCCCTCGACACACCAAAGGTCTACATGATGTGGAACTGGTCCCGCCAGGCTCTGAGTGGCGATTTCAATGGGGATGGATACTCGGATGTCATCATCGGCCATGGGGAACCACGCTATCATCATGTGATAAGGCAACGAGATTACTTCACCGTCCATATGGGATCATCGGAGGGTTTCTCACCCACACCAGACCTCAGCTTGGAACAAGCCAGACCAGATCATCGCGCGTATGCCATTGGGCCCATGGACCTCAACGGCGACCAATATGACGATCTCGCTATCGTTGTGACTCCCCCGCAAGATAGCTCCCCGAGCAGTGAGATGTACGTGTACTTCCATACTGGTACCTCTGAGGGGCTATCGGAGCAAAAGGAATCGAATCGGTCCGTCGGTAGAAGTGACCAGAGGGATGGACCTCACTTCAGTTTCTCCGACCTGGACGGTGACGGTTTCGATGACCTCCTAATAACCAATAACCACCTCGTAGAAGAAACGAGCAATTATGAATTCTTCCCAAATTACTACGATCGACATCTGACCCTTTGGAGGAACGAAGGAGGGACATTCGGACGTAGCCCATGGTGGTCCACGGTCGTATCTCGTGACACCGGGGACCATGTGAAGGTTCATCGAGGTGACTACGACGGAGATGGTCAGGGGGACTTCCTGATCACTCTCTCTGGTTGGGGATACATCACCACGGATTACCCAACACCGAGCGGTGATGGAAAGGTTGTCCTCCTCTTAGGAAGGAACTCGGAACACATCGCGTCCCCCATCTTCATGAAGGAAGGACCCATATTGTACGCGAACTACACCTCCTACGAGTTCATCATCGAGAAGCTGCCCATGCCCGGCATGGAGCTGGAGGCAATCGAGGTCACACTCGACTCCCAAAGGGAGGACGTGATGCTCCGGTTTATCTGGATTAATGGCACAGATCAAGATGATATTTGGCTAGACTTGATAAGATCAGCCACGCTATTCGACATCACGGGATACGGGATTATTCGGGACGAAAAGGACAACTCTTCGTGGGTGAACCTGAGCATCACATTCGGCTGGGATTGGCCCCACGAGGACCCTTGCGACATCGAAATTTCCTACGAATATAGGACCTATAATGGCGGTCTAAAAACCCATATAGTGACGGTACCGGCCGTCTTCTCCGTCGAGAACGACCTAGACCTCGTCGGGGACCTGGTCGTGAAGGCGGAGTTCCAGGGCATCCTGGAGGAAGGCGACTGGGTCCGGGGTGGAGAGGCATTGACCGTCTATGGCCTTCGCGTAGTGTACCAGGGCACCAACGACACGTACCCCCCAGCGGGTGTGTGCGAGGTGGTGGTCTTCGACGACGAGGAGAACTTCAATATCAAAGATAGCTCGTTCGATGAGGATGTGGTAATCCCCTTTACAGTGGACGAGACGACAGATATCAACGACACACTGTCCATCACCCTCCAGGCCCTTCCGGGGCTGGCCAAGGGTCCTGCACCCCTCACGTTCTCCATCAAGATCGACGCCGACCCGCCGGACCTCCGCAAGCCCATACCCGACGGCGACGAGTGGATATCCGCCTACCCGGTAATGGTGGGCATCACCGCTGACGACACCGGGACCTCCGGCGTTGACGCGTCCTCCCTGGAGTTCTCCTTCCGTGGCTCCTTCGATTACGGGGGATGGTCCCGGACGGACGTCTTCACGACCCCCAATGGCCCCCTCGTCGACGGCATCGCCTACCTGACCCTCCAAGACGGCGACGATTACTACCTCAAGTGGCGCGTCCGGGACCTGGTCGGCAACTCCCGCGTAATGTCTGATGAGATCCGGCTACGCGTCGACACGCAGAATGTGACCTTCACCGATTCCATCCCCTCTTCGGATGATTGGTTCAACATCTCACGTTTGATGGCGGGGGTGACCGTCACCGACGTGGTGGGTTCGGGCATCGACGTGACCACCATCCAGTACAGGGTCTCCCATCACAACCTGTCGGGATACGGCGAATGGATGGATTATACGGGCCAGCACACGGATGCTCGCGAGGTCGACGCTAGGGTCTACGTGGACCTGGGCGAGGGCCCCTACAACTACATCCAGTGGAGGGCCGCCGACATCGCGGGCAATGGGTTGACGGTCAGTGGGCACTTCCGTGTCCGGGTGGACACGACGCCTCCCTCCTTCTTGGGTTTCGCACCGAGGGGGATCCAGAACACAACGGAGGTGGACGTCTCCGTCCTGCTGGATGACGGTCCATTGGGCATCGGGGTCGTCCGCGGTGGGTGGACCATCCAAGACCCTATCGACTTCTACTACCGGGTCAGGATGGGAGATGGCCCTTACGGTGATTGGATGGTTTCGGGTGTGGTCCTCATAGAGGCGGCCCCGGGGGGTGAGCCCAGCATACCGATCATTACCTATTCATCAAAAATGTGTTACCTAACTGCGACCCTCACCGGGTTGGCGGAGGGCGGTGACAACTACGTCCAGTTCATGGCATCGGACCGCCTCGACAACGGCCCGGCGCTTTCGGAGGAGTACCGAATCTTCGTGGACACCGAGGGACCGTACTTCTACAACATCACCCCCCAACCAGAGGATGTGCTACCCCATACCGAGGTGGCCGTCAGCATGATGATCAGGGACACCCTCTCGGGGGTCGACATCGACCGGGTGCAGTTCAGGTACGGCACCGAGGGCGAGGCTAGCTTGGGCGAGTGGCTCCGCATGCCTGTGGAGATCGTCGATGACCAGTACCGGGGTATGGTGACCATAACCCTGAACCGGGGCAAGGCGAACTACATCCAGTTCAGGGCTGTCGACCTGGTCGGGAACGTGAACGAGTCGACACCCAAGATGGTATGGGTGAACAGGTTCCCGATGGCGGTCATCGCCAATCCAACCGATGTAGGTTCATACTCTGAGCTGGACCATATCCGATTGGACCCCGAGGGTTCCATCGACCCGGATGGTGACGATCTGACCTTCACCTGGCTGCTGGCCGGCGAGGGAAGGCAGGAGGTCTACGACGGTGACCGGATGGACCCGTTGAGACCGGGCGTATACAACCTCACACTGGTCGTGACCGATATCCACGGGGCCGAGGCCAGGACCTCCGTCCAGATCACCGTCGAAGCCGTCGATGAGGGGCTCTCGGGCTTCCTCGTGGGTCTGCTGCTCGTCTCAATCGTGATCATCGTGGTGGCCCTGGTCGTGGTCTACCTGAGGTTCCGTGAGGACGAGATCACCGACGATTGAATGGTGATGGAATAATAGGAGGGACCTATGTCATTCCCTTGATTCCTTCTCATCTTCATTGCTCACGCTGACCAACAGCATCGCCACCAGTAGGATGCCCGCCCCGATCCAGGGCACAACGCCCATCTCGGTGTCGAAGAACAGGTAGTCCATCACCGCAGCGACGATGACCATTACCAGCAATAACACCGCCGAGACGGTGGCGGTGACACCCCGCAGCCCGCGGGTCCAGAGGAGGTACGCCAAGGTGGAGCAGAAGATCCCGGTGTACACCACCATCGCCCACCCGATCTTGCCCACCTCGTCCAGGGAGACGGAGGCCGTCGCCAGGAACCCCATGCCCAGGGGCACCAGGATCGCTGCGGTGGTGCCCATGACCCAGAGCGTCAGGGACGGGACGGTGACCTTCTCGTCCGCCAGCACGTGCTTCGAGATGACGATGTAGAAGGCCCAGGAGAGGCCGGCGAAGAGGGAGAGCATGTCACCCTTGAACTCGGAGCTTCCCAGGGCGTCCATGTCACCGCCCGTGGTGAGGAGGAAGACACCGGGAACGATGGCGAAAAGGGCCACGACCTTGACGGGGGTGAAGCGCTCCTTGAGCCAGTAGTAGGACATGGGAGCGACGAAGATCAGGGAGAGGTTGGTGATGAGGGCCGCCTTGGTTGCGACGGTCAGCCCCAGGGCGTAGTACTGGAGGATGAACCCGCTGGCATTGGTCATGCCCAGGGCCCACACCCAGGGGCTCCTCAGCATCCAGCCGTTGAGGGGGCCAAGGAACCGGGCCACCAGGATGGCCGACGCGAAGGCGACGATGTACCGAAAGCCCAAGAAGACCATGGGGTGGAAGCCGTCCTCCAGCCCCAACTGTATCGATACGAAGGAGGTGCCCCAGAGCACGCCGGAGATGAGGGTCATGGCCTGGGCGGTGCGTAGACCGTCGGATGTCGCCACGGACCTCTTGAAGGCCTCCAGCGGATAAAAGACTGGCGTCAGGGCAGAAGGCATTTAAGGGACCATTGCCGTCAGCCCAGCAGGCTGGGGACTTGCCGTGAACCTGGGAGAGATACTTCTACTGCTGTCGGTGGTCCTGGCGGGGTTCGCCGCCATCACGTCCCTCCAGCGGCTGCTCAGGGTCAAGATCTCGCCCAGCGTGCCCCGGTACATCTCGGTGATGGCGGGCCTGGTGGCCCTCGGCACGATGCTGTTCCTGTTCAACATCTTCCTCACCACCGACCTGGACTACGAGATCGTCTGGAAGTACTCCTCCGAGGACATGCCCACGGTGTACAAGCTGTCGGGGTCGTGGGCTGGCAAGGCAGGCTCGATGATCCTGTGGACCACCATGCTCCTCTCGTTCTGGATGGTCGAGGAGCTCCGATGGTGGCGCAGGGACCGGCTGGGCCTTCTTCCCGAGGGGGACAGCCCTCCCGAGGGACCCGAGGCCAAGGAGCGCAAGGGCAGGAAGGGGCGCTCCAGGCAGCCCAAGAGGTCCCTGGGCGCCAAGATGGAGGCGAGGATGGCGGAGCGCAGGGCCGCCCCGGCCGAGGGTTGGCTCACCCTGGACGTCATCCGGACCGTGGTGATGCTGGTGGCCCTGGTGCTCCTCCTGGCCACCCTGGCCCTCGACCCCTTCGCCGCCCGGACCTATACCTTCCCTGCCGGCGGGAACGGGCTCGACCCCGCCCTCCGCACGCCCCTGATGGCCATCCACCCCCCGATAGTGTTCATGGCCTACGCCATGACCGCCATCGTCTTCGGGGCGGCCATGGCCCTCATCATCAAGAAGGACCCCCTCTGGACCGACGTGGCCCGCCCCTGGACGCGCCTGGCCTGGTTCACCCTCACCCTGGGCATCGGCCTCGGCGCCATGTGGGCCTACGAGACCCTCGGTTGGGGAGGCTACTGGGCGTGGGACCCCGTCGAGACATCGTCGCTGCTCCCCTGGATATCGCTGACGGCCCTCCTCCACACCCTCCACTCGCACGACCGTCGCCAGGACGACACCTACGTGGCCCCCCTCCTGGCGGGCATGTCGCTGTTCCTGGTGTTCTTCGCCACCTTCGTGACCCGGTCTGGGGTGTGGGCCAGCGTCCACTCCTATGCAGGAGCCTCCGCGGGGTCGACCATCGACCAGCTGGCCGGGGCCCTGTCCGACTCGGGGTCCCTGAGGTGGCTCTACTACGGCATGTGGGCGGTGCTCATCGCGACCATGGCCTCGGTCCTCTGGAAGTACTGGAGGGCGGAGGAGGACCCGCCCATGCTCCCCGACAGGGACGAGGACGAATCCCCGTTCGAATGGCTGGCCCGCTGGCGGGTGAGCATGTTCGCCACCGTCTTCCTCCTGTCCATCTCGATGATCCTCGCCCTGCTCATGCTGCTGTCCGCTGCAGGCGGCTCGGTCCCGGGGGGCGAGTACGATTCCCGGCTGGCCATCTTCGTCCTTCCCCTGATGGTGGTACTGGTCATCTGCATGGCCGCCCAGGCGGGTCCCCACCGACGACAGGCGGTGGTCCTGGCAGGGATCGGCGTCCTCGCGGGGGTGGTGGCATGGGCCATCAACCCGGGCGGCATCGACCCCGCCATCGTCAACCTCGCCCTGGGCATCGGCATCGTGGGCGTGGTGGCGGTGTTGGCCAGGTTCGGACCCGTGCTCAAGGCGAAAAGGAACCGCTTTGGGTCGCTGGTCAGGCTGTCCGGGACGGTGCTCATCCATCTCGGCCTGGTCCTCGTCTTCATGGCGTACTGCATGACCAACATCCCGACCCTACCCCAGACGGAGGGCACCACTCCCATCGAGGACCTTCCCTTGGAGCATGACGTCTACGAGGTCTACATCGAGGACCGGGGCTGGACCTTCGACACCGGCGTCCGGGACCGCAACGAACGGTGGGACGAGTTCGATGGCGAGGTACGGGTCGTGAAGGAGGGGACCGACAGGGCGTCCGGTCCCGTCAAGGTCATCACGAGCTGGAAGTACCGGCAGTACGGCACCCTCACGTACGAAGAGGGCACGACCACGAAGGCGATGAACGGCGAGGTGCTGTCGGTCGACCCAGCTGACAACAGTCGCTTCATTGCCCGCTTCCAGAGCTTCCGGGAACCGGAGGAGGTGGTCACAGTGGATCCTTGGAACCCCAACGACCTCAAGGTCTGGCCCGCCCTCCTGGAGGACAGTGACATCCTGAAGGGTCAGTACCTCCGGATCCGGAACGAGACCCGCATCTGGGAGGGCTTCCTGAGGTCGGTGGACGGGCTCCGGGGGAAGGTGACCCTGGTCCTCCGCGGCGAGGAGACGGTGATACCGGGCCCCGAGGTGAGCTCGGTCTACCGACGGGCGTACGTGGGTCTCGTGACGACCGACGTGTTCATCTACAGGACCCCTGTCAGGGACGTCTACGTCAGCGTCCTCAACGTCAAGCCCCTGGAGGACGGCACCTTCGTGGCCACCGTCATGGTCATGGAGGTCCCCGCGATGGCCTTCCTCTGGACCGGCATGTTCATGATGTCCATGGGCATCCTCCTCCGTCCCCTCGAGAACTGGCGGTTCGGGAAGGAAGGGGACCCTTCCGGGGGTGGGACCGGCGAGGAGGGGGAACACGGGGACGATGACGGCGACCTTGACCACGAAGGCGAAGATGTTAAGACGGATGAAGACGAGGAGGTGGAATGATGTGGTCGAGAGCTAGGAGCTCGAACGCGGTCCTGGTGGCCGGCTTGGTGCTGCTGATGGTCCCAGTTGTTACCGTCCAGGCCGAGGGACAGCACGGGGGCGCCATCCCCAACTCGGGCAACGACATGGTGGTGGTGCAGGGGGAGGCCGACAACCCCCTGGGCCTGTCGGCCGGATATGGCTCCGTCGTCGTGAGGGAATCCCTCTCCTTCGCCAACACCGACCCGAGCCTCACCACCAACTACGGCATAGCCTTCATCTCACCCATCTTCGAATGGGATGATCTCTATCCACGGGTGACCTTCTACAAGTGGGATTACGAGGTGGCGAACTACACGGTCAAGCTGTTCAACCTGACTTCAGGTATGCAGCACAACATCACGGGTGTGACCAACGACACCCTGGTCCTCCACCCGGACGACCTCAACCCCGACGAGCCGGGACAACCCGACCCCAAGACCAACACGACCTACGACTGGAACGCCCTGGTCATAGATTCGCAAGGCGTGGAGATCATGTCCTTCTACGGGGGATACTTCACCACCAAGCACAACGAGACCACGGTGGTCGACCTCGGCCCCCTGGAGCTCCCTCCCATCGGACCCAACACCTTCAAGGCATCCGATCTCCAGCTGTTCGAGATGTCCATGAACCTGGTCTTCGAGCCCCATCTCAACCTCACGCAGGGCTTCTACAGGGTGTACATCGGTGACACCATCTTCCACTACGGTGTGACCTTCACCGTCGTCGTCCAGTACCATGGTGAGCTCGTGAACGACAGGGTCGTCATCGACAAGCTCATCTTCCTGGCCCGGCCCATCGATATCGACATCTACGACGAGAAGGGCATGGAGGTCAAGGTGTTCGACAGCATGGACGGCAAGGGCTCGCAACTCTCCCCCGCCCACGTATCCGAGGGCGCTGGCGACCCCACCTCGTACCACACCGAGAGCACGTACAGCGTGGTGGTGCAGGAGGAGGGGACCGAGGGGCCGGACTGGGGCGTCATATACCGGTACACCGCCCTCTTCGGCGTCATCGCCCTCCTGGTCATCGCCGTCCTGTGGAGCGGCCCCAGGAGAAGGGACAAGGCCGGGGACGAGGAAGGTGACGATGACGAGGATGAGGAAGGTGAAGGGGACCTCGAGGAGGAGGAGGTCCCCGCCAAGCCTCCGAAGAGGAAGAGGGCGTCCAAGAAGGAGAGGGATGTCGAGGACCGCCGGGAGGAGCTGGAGAAGAGGAAGGCCAGCCTCCTCGGCGAGATCCATAGCGTCGACGCCCGTCACGAGGACGGTGCCCTCACGAACAGGGAATGGAAGGCCACCAGGGCCGCCCTGAAGGCCAGGGCGGTGGACGTGATGAAGGAACTGGAGGCCCTGGAGGCCCTGGAGGAAGGGGCTGACGACGGGTAGACCGGTGACCGGTCGGTCACTCCCGCCAGTCCCAGCCGATGGTGCGGATGCCCAGCTTCGGCGCCAGCGGGATGCGCCGCTTGTGCTTGGTGGCCCTGACCACGTCACGCACGCGGGTGACCTCCCCGGCGGGGAGCCCCGTCCGCTGGGCGATCACGTCATCGTCCATCCCCAGCTCGATGCCCAACAGGATGCGGTCCAGGTCCTCGTACGCGATGCCCATGTCATCCTCGTCGGTCTGACCGGGAAGGAGGTTGGCCGACGGGGGCTTGTCGATGAACTTCCGGGGCAGGTCGATATCGGCGGCCAGACCCCTCACCTGGGTCTTGTACAGGTCGCCCAGGGGTAGGTAGTCCACCCCGCCGTCGCCGTGCTTGGTGAAGTAGCCCATCAACAGCTCGGACTTGTTGCCCGTGCCCATCACCAGGTAGCCGCGCAGCTGTCCATGGTAGTAAAGGATGGTCATGCGGGCACGCGCCTTGACGTTACCGAAGGCGTGGTCCTCCACGTCGCCGCCCAGCTGCTGTCGGAAGACCTCCATCACCGGGTCGAGGGCCACCGTCATGTGCTCCACCTCCAGCTGGTGGGCCAGGTCGTGGGCGTCCTCCATCTCCTCCGGGGGGGTGGCAGCCTCGGGCATCATGATACAGAGCACCTTCCCGGGGCCCAGGGCGCGGGCGGACATGGCGGCGATCACGGCGGAGTCCAGGCCTCCGGAGAGGCCCAGCACCACGCCCTTCGCCCTCGCGTCGCGCACCTTGTCGCGGATGAAGGTCTCGATCACGACCACGGACTCGTCGCTGTACTTGGGGGAGAGGGCCATTCCAATCACAACGGTTATCTATCGTTCCCCATATCTAGCTTGCCATGCGCGTAGCATTGGGCCAGTACCAGGCCAGGCGCGGGAACGTTGCCGCCAACCTGGAGCGGATGGACCAGGTGATTACCTCCTCGGGCGCGGACCTGGTGGTGTTCCCGGAACTGTTCTTGACGGGCTACATGGCCCGCGACGACCACATGAGGCTCGGCGAGACCCTGGACGGGGACTCCGTCCAGCAGGTGGCCGCCGCCGCCAAGGCCGCGGGCTCCACCGTGGTCTTCGGCATGCCGGAGGCGGACCCCGTCAAGCGGGGCATCACGTACAACTCCTCCGTCGTTGTGCGTCCCGACGGCACCGCCGATTCCTACAGGAAGTGGTCGCTGCCCAATTTCGGGCCATTCGAGGAACGCATGTTCTTCGGCCACGGGAACCGCCTCCCCGTCTTCGACACCCCCGTCGGTCGTCTGGGCCTGCTCATCTGCTACGACATCTTCTTCCCCGAGATCTGCAAGGCGTACGCCATCCAGGGCGCGGACATCCTGGTGTGCATCTCCGCCTCGCCCACCACCTCGCGGGAGTACTTCGTCAAGCTGGCCCAGGCGCGGGCCATCGAGAACGCATGCGCCTTCATCTACTGCAACCTGGTGGGCACCCAGATGCAGCTGACCTTCTGGGGCGGCAGCCACATCGTCGGCCCCCGGGGCGGCTTCACCGTCCAGGGCCCGCCCTACGAGGAGGCCACCGTCGAGGGCGAGATAGACCTGACGGAGATCGAGCTGTCCAGGCCCCTCCGGCCCACGGTGCGTGACACCAGGAAGGAGGCCTTCTCGCTGATGCACGACATGCTCTGAGGGCTGCCAATAGGGACCCACCCCCTCCTATCCCGTACCAGTACTTCCGCTAGTTGGGAGCCTGGCCTTGGAACAGGGGATGATGCCCCATCT
>CBDUQW010000066.1:0-18930 GCA_965369625.1 uncultured Thermoplasmata archaeon
TGGTGGACATCCGTTAAATAATTTACGACATTACACGGTTGACATGACACTAGAAACGTCAAGGATCGAAGCAGAACCTATTAAAACAATGATAACAGAAGGATTGCTCGTGAGTCGATACAGTTGGGCGATTATCGTATCCGTCCTCTTCATTGGGTCCCTTACGCTCATCAGCGATCATACAGCCAGCGCCCAGGACGAAGAACCACCTACCATAAGCGATGTTCATTTCGATATCATCGGCGAAACCTGGTTCACCATCGGCTGGACGACATCGGAGCCATCCCATGGCGGAGTGGAATGGGGCCTCGACGACGGTTTCGGGAACGTTGCGGAAGAGGAACCAGGTTTCCGGACGTATCATTTCTTGAACGTGACGGGTCTATCGCGAGACATGGACTATCAGGTCCGGATCTATGCTACAGATCAAAGTAACAATACGGGTCATGGCGACACTTGGACAGTGAGCACCTTCCCCTCGGGATGGGAGGATCGGTTGATGCTTGAATATGGATGGCTAATAATGACCGTCCTTCTCGCGATCATCATTATCTTGGTCGTGTTCGTCCTTGTGTTTCGACAGGGCCGTTCTCAGTAGGCATCGCCACCAAGACTCAAATGGTACCGTCAAGTAATGGACCGATGTGCTTATCATCCTTGGTCGACTTATAACCCTAGGGGAGCAAGATGAGACGGTCGCTGGTGGTCATCTCGGTCATGATGCTGTTCGCGACGTTCACCGCCCTCTCCCTGGTCCCGTCCGGGGCAGGGAACGGGTTGCCACCGACCATATCCGGGGTGCGGGTCCTCAATACTGGCGAGTACTACTTCGAGGTCACCTGGCAGACCGACGTTCCGACGAAGGGCGGGGTCGAGCACGGTACGACCAAGGACTACGGAGAGACCGCTCCCGAGTTCGGCAACACCTACGAGATCGTCCACTACCTCAACGTCACCGGTCTCGAGAGGGGGACGAAGTACCACTTCAGGATATACGCCGAGAACCTCCATGGCGACATCGGACACAGCGGAGACAACGAGGTCGCCACCCTCCCCGACGAGGAGGAGGGAGGGCTGGCCTGGTGGGCCTGGGTAACCATCGCCCTGGTCGTCATTGTGCTCCTCATGTACCTCTTCCTCCCAAGGGGAGGAGGCGCCAGGTAAACCCCCTGGTCCAGACCCTTTTCCGTCCCACCGTCCCAATCACCATTATATAGGCCTATACCTTTCTCAAGGACATGGCTCTGGAGGCCGCCCCAGCGGCCCTGGCCATAGGCGCGATGCTCTGCCTTGGCCTGTCCGACTTCCTCAACAAGCGGGCAATGAGGGAGGGGGTGAAGAGGACCCAGTTCCTGGTCGTCCAGTCCGTCTTCTTCACCCTGACGACCATCGCCCTGCTTCCGCTGGTCGGAGGCGTGGAGTGGTCGCCCGAGCTGATGTACGCCGTGGTGTGCGGCGCCATCACCTTCGTCTCGTACGTGTTCGTGCTGAAAGCCCTCGAGACGGGTGATGCGTCCGTCGCCGTGCCCATCTACCGGATGAGCTTCGCCGTGACGGTCGGCCTCGCCGTGGTCTTCCTGGGCGAGGAAATAACCTCGAGGAAGGTATTGGGCCTCGCCCTGATCATCGTGGCCCTTGTCGCTCTTACCGCCATGAACGGCAGGGGGAGGGATGAGGACACCTACCATTCGTCTGAGGGCCTCCCCGTCGGCAGGGACCAGCTCATCCGGAGATCCGCCACCCTGGCGGCCGCCTTCGCACTGGTGGCGATGGTCACGATAGGTACCAAGGGCTTCCTCTACAAGGTGGGGGTCAGCGAGGGTGCTCCTCCCACCACCTTCGCCCTGGTCCAATCCCTCACCTTCCTCCCCATCGCGATAACATACGCCCTGTACAACGACAGGAGCATGAGGGTGGAGCGTATCACTTGGTCCACCGCGCCCTTCAACGGGGTGCTCACGGCCCTAGCGAGCATCCTGTTGCTCGCCTCCCTCATCGAGGGGGAAGCATCGGTCTCAGTGCCAATCTCGCAGCTGTGCTTCGTGGTGACGGCGATCCTCGCGATGGTCTTCTTCCGGGAGAGGTTGACGCCCCTCAAGGTTGCTGGGATCGTCGCCGCGGTCATAGCGGTGTTGGTGCTCAGCTCGACCCTCTCCCTCACATGAATCGGGCCATCTTGGAAGGACGAGAATTCCAGAGTTTGAAAGTCATGCCAGTGCAATTAAATATCATGACAACGTTTGCCCCACTGGTGGGCGACTGAGGAGTTGCGAGCACTGTCTTTTCGAGAAGTTCAATATAGGCCTTCCGAGTCTCACCCACCTATGCATGTGCGCCTGCGTGCAGGACTTCTACGACTACGAAAGTTTCGATCAACAGCGCTTCGATACCGAGCACTTCACGAAGCACAGGATGTTGGTTCATTCCAACATGCCCGTGGTAATGCGGAACCGCTGAACCGCCCTCTTCCTTCCCTCAGACCTCTATCGGTCCCGGCGGAGCCCACGTCAACTGACGGGCCCCCTCCAATGTGACGTGGTAGGTGTTCTCCTCGCCCAGGACACCCAGCCCTGGGACCACCACCTTGGGCTCGATGGCCACCACGGCGCCGTCGGGGACCTGGCCAGGGATCCCGTCCGCTATGATGGGAAGCTCGTCAAGCTCAAGGCCGACACCGTGGCCTATGAACCGCATCTTGGTGTCGCCAACACCCATGAAGCCGTCAAGGATACCGAGTTCCTCGGCCATGGCCTCGGCCGCGATCCATATTCCCTCGTTGTGCGCCCCCACGCGAAGCTCCGCCTCCATGGCGCTGAGTATCTCCTGGGTGGCCTGCTGGACCTCGTATAGCCTCTCCGACAGTGAACCTATCACGAAGGTCCGGGTCTCGTCGGCGATGTACCCGTGGCTTATGCCACATAGATCGATCGCTATGGGCTCTCCCCTCTGGACCTTCTTGACGGACGCACCGTGGGGGAGCGACGGCGAGAGTCCACCACCTCCCATCACCGCCTGGTGCCAGGTGGGCCTCGTGGCGGAGGGGCCGGAGAGCACCCCTCCGATGTGCATCTCGGAGTTGAAGCGGTGCATCCGGACCAGGCCCTCGTGGCCCATGCGACGCATCGCGAACTCCAGCTCGGCCGAGAGCTCCAGCTCGGTCATCCCCTCCCGGATGACCTCCTTGGCCCGCTCCATCGCGGTGTCTATCTGGGCCGCGCCCTCGACGATGCGCTCGACCTCCCATGCGGACTTCACGGCACGGGTCTCCCGGAGGGCGTGGGAGATGTCCACCAGCTCGACGCTGCGGCCGCCGAAGGCCGCCCTCACCCGCTCGACCCATGCAACGGGGACGGAGTCCAGCTCCATGCCCAGCCTCCTCACCTGCTTGAGGCCCAGGGCCTCCTCGAGCCTCTTGGGACTCACCGCGGCCCGAACGTCGTCCAGGGCGCTCTCGTGCCTCGCCCGCTCGAGGACCCGGCGGACCATGTAGATGGGACCCGAGTGGTGGTCCGAGAGGGTCAGCATCCCCTCCTGGATGGAACCGGACAGGTAGTACAGGTTCGGGTTGGTGACCACTATCGTCAGGTCGATGTCCGCCCCCTCCAGGTATGGCGAAAGGGCCGCATGTCGACGGTCTATCTCCTGCCTCGGGGTCCTGGTGTCCACAACATCGCCCACCGGTCTCACCGTATTCTTGACCCTGTTCGGGCTATTTAACGGTGTTGGCACAATGGGGGCCAGGGAAGGCTCAGTCCCCCGCCTGGGCCGCCATGGCCTCGAGGAACTCCTGGGAGACGGCGGTGCCCCCGGTCATCGTGCGGTCCAAAAACACCACATCGGGGAGCAGCTCCCGGAGGTCCCGCACGATGGTGTCCACGTCCTGCACGTTGCGGATGGCCTCGGAGAATACCACGTAGAACGGTGACACTGATGATAAAATGAAGAATCGAAAAGGTTATTACCTGCCCGGTGAATAGATGAGTGTCAGGGGGTTTTTTTCTAATGATTGGTTTCAAGATATTAAAGTACCTTATTGTGGTCCTCGTCTGCCTCCTGTTCGCGATCCCCAGTTTGCCCTCGGAAGCGCTGACGGTCGACCTGACCACAACAATCCCCGAATGGATCCTCGATGACAACATCACGCTCAACGGGACCTACGAGGGGTCCAAGAGGACCATCGATGATGACACCACCGCCGAGTTCGTCTTGGGAACGGCGAAGAACGCCTCCATCGAGGGCAACCGTGTGATATTGAAGACCCAGATTTCCTTTAGCCTGCTCAACAACGGTAAAGCCGTCCTGACCCAGGGGGGCAGCGGCAAGTGGGACGTGACGCTCCGATTCGGCAGCTCCATCAAGGTCAACTCCACGTACTACATCTTCTACTCGGGAGGGGCCTCTTGGCAGAGCACCAAGATAGGACTGGCCACCAGCACCGACGGCGTCTCCTTCACTAAATCGTCCAGCAACCCCATATTGTCACCGCAATCAGGGGAATCCGCGTACGCCAAGCCTTACGTCTATCACGACGGGTCTAAGTTCTACATGTACTACTCCGTCTGGGACGGTTTTGGCTTCCACCTCAACCTGGCCACCTCCACTGACGCGACCAACTGGACCAGGTACGCGAACAACCCCATCATGAACCATGGCGGGTCCTCGTCCTGGAACTACGTCCTGCTGGTGGGTTCCATCTTCAGGGACGGGAACCAGTACAGGATGTACTACTACAGCTACGCCCAGGGTGGCACCATGTGGCTGGCGACGGCCATGTCCAAGGACCTCAAGTCTTGGACCCAGTACGCGAACAACCCCCTTAGGCGCCCCGACACATCGGGCTGGGAGGACTTCCGCACCACGTACGGCTCCATCGAGAACGGGAGCGGCAGCTACAGGCTATGGGCGACCAGCGGGGACACGGGAACGACAAATTGGTACATGGGCTGGATGTACTCGGATGACGCCATCTCGTTCACCCCCACCGACACCGCCGTCCTCTCCCCCAAGGCCGGCACGATCTACTCCCACGGCGTCAGGGACCCCTACGTGTTCGACGAGGGTGACCACTACCTGATGCTCTGCATGTGCTTCGACAACAACATGGTCGCGACCTACGGGGCGTTCAAGGTCTCCAAGAGCAAGTACGACGGCAACTACACATCCAAGGTCTTCGACGCCCGGGGCGAGGTGGAGCTGACGGCGATGTCCTGGAAGAAGAACGTGACGTCGGGAGCTAGTGTGGCCCTCTGGTTCAGGTGGTCCAACGACAGCGCCAACTGGACGTCCTGGTATCCCTTGGACAGGTCCCCCAGGCCCCTGGGCATCACCGCCAGGTACTTCCAGTACAGGGCCGAGTTCAACACGTCGTGGGACTGGGTGACCCCAAGCTTGGAACGTTTCCTTTTCACCTACTTTGCGCCCTGCACCTCGATACAGGTGAGCGTGGCCGGAGCTCCCCTCCAGAATATCACGTACTCCGACGGAGCATGGGGTGTCAACGTGGACCTTGAGGACGGTGATTACGACATCACACTGAAGGCCTGGGACTCTACTGGGTACTCCAGGACGATAGATATTCCCGTCAAGGTGGACCTGTTCCCTCCCACCGGAAATATCACATTGGCCGATGGTAAGTCTGCGATTAATAGGACGGATATCGATTTCGAACTGCAAGCTAACGATACCCACGAGGTCACCAATTATAGGATATCCACATTACCGGACCTGAGCGATGCATCATGGCAACCGTTCTCCGGTTCTGGCACCTTCTCCTACGGAGGTCCGGACGGGAATATCAAGGTGTATGTAGCGTTCCTGGACGAGACTGGTAGGATAAGCCAGATCGTGAATGATACCATCACCGTCGATACTACCCCTTTCACCGCAAAGCTCGTAATTAACGGCGGCGACGATTTCACCAATCGAACCAAGGTGAACCTGACGGTAGATTGGACCGACCTCACGGAGATCGTAAGCATGAAGGTTAGCACCACCCCCGATGTCGGCATCTGGGGCAACACGGTCGAACCATCCAACGATCTCAGGTTCGAAATGGGTCGAGGTGAAGGTGTTAGGACTGTCTACGTATGGTTGATGGACGAGGCAGGATGGACGACCGTCGTCACCGACACGATAATCCTTGATACGTTACCACCCCTGGTCAGTGTCCTGATTGATGAGGATGAGCTGTACACGAACAGTCGAGCTGTCACCTTAGAGATCGATGCCTACGACGAGGCTACTATCGATATCATGATACGCAATAAGGGAGACCCTTGGCCCTCTCGGTGGCAGACCATGACGTACCCCGGTCTTTTCGAATGGACGCTAGTCGCAGGTGACGATGGTAGCAGGGAGGTGTTGGTCCGTGTAAGGGACGCGGCTCGTAATATCGCCCTTTCCTCCGACGTCATCGTTCTGGACACCACCCCGCCGAGGGGCGAGCTCCTGATAGACGCCGGAGCGTCCTATACTGGCGACACCCTCGTCCGATGCGGCCTGATAGCCGAGGACGACACGTCCGGTGTCTTCGGGATGCGTGTGGGCAACAGCCCCGACCTTACGGGGATATCGCTTGAACCCATAACATCCGAGTTCGACTGGACACTCCCAGCGGGGGACGGACCCAAGACCATCTACATCGAGATTGTCGACAGGGCAGGTCTCACTACAACGATATCGGCCACGATCACTCTCGATGTCACGAACCCTGAAGGCTACATCCTAATCAACGATGGAGCGGAATATACTAAAGACGATACCGTCACCATCTCCTTCACGGTGACGGATGCTCTTTCAGGGGTCGACGTCTACAGGATATCAGAGGACTCCTTCTTCGGTGATGAGACCTGGGAACCGTTCTCAACGACCGTCTCTTGGAGCATGTCTCCGGGAGATGGTAAAAGGGACCTGTTCGCTCAGGTCAGGGACGTCATCGGAAACGTTGTCATCCTGACGGATTCGATCATCCTCGATACCACGGCACCCATCATCATCTTCAACAGTCCGCTCAACATCAAGACCGAGAGCGAGTCGGTCACCATCGACCTCAACATAACCGACGCCATCGACGATGATGTCACGACCCAGTACCGTATCGACAATGGAACATGGAAGGACATTCCCTCGCAGGTCTTCAAGGTCAAGGTAGGGGAGGGCAAGCACGTGATAGAGATCCGGGCAGTGGACGATGCTGGGAACGAGGCCCTCGGAACGGTCGAGGTGGACTACTCACCCACCTTCCAGCTCTCGTCTGCAAGCCTGCTCATCATCATAATAATCATCGTTGTCGTCGGGTTCGTGGGATACTACATGTGGAACAAGAGAACCAGCGAATCATAGAGGGCAGACCCCCCCTCGACCCTCTGTCCTCCTTTTCGCGACATCGAAGTGGTCATGGGAGCGATGGACAGGAAAAACTGTAATACAGGGAACGTGATGCAGGCGCATCATGGCCTGGCTGGACTTCCTTGATCAGGACCTCATGCCCGAGGAGTTCCTTCTAGAGGAACTGTGCTTCGGGACCCTCATCATTTTGATCCTAATCCTTATGACGGTCTTCATGCTGAAGAGACGAAAATGGTCAGGATACATGAAGGGGTTCGGCGGTCAGCTGACCGACAAGGAAAGAAAGGGATTCGAGAAGAGGATCAAGGGTTCGATAATGAATAACTTGTCCGCCACCGTCCTGGCCGTGGTGGTCCTCTTCGTCGTCTTCTTGATCACGCTGGCGTTCGTCAACTCCATAATCGGCCGCTGGGTCTGGGCCGTATTCTCCCTGTTCATCATCGTGGTCCTTGGCATCCAGCTCTGGATGATATTCTCCCTTGGCAAGCTCAAGGACATCGATGAGGAGGAGTACGGCTTTCTGTACGAGTTCGTCGCCAGTGTCTGTGACACCTTCGACATAAGGAAACCCCAGCTCAAGCAGGACGAGTCCCCCGTGATGAACGCCTACACGACCTCCTTCTTCGGCAGGGGCTCAGTCATCGTCATCACGAAGGGACTCTTGGAGCGGGTCGACATTGGACGCGTGTCCAAGGACCAGCTCAAGGCGATCGTAGGGCATGAGATGGGTCACATCGTGAACCATGATGCCACGGTGATCACCGTCCTGAACCCCGTCATGATGTTCACCCTCGCCGTCAGGAGTGTCTTCGAGATCCTCGTGAGAGGCATCATTTTCTTCATGATGGCAGTGGGAAGGTTCGGGACCCGCGGCATCCTCAGTCTCCTGATCGCTGTGGGAATGATCTTCCTCCTTGCCATCGTCCTGTTCTACGTTGGTGTCTACTACGTGATATTCTACCTGCTGACCATGGCAGTGGTGATACCCTGGTTCCTCCTGTCTCGGCAGAAGGAGTACGCTGCGGACCTCTTCGGGTCGCTGGTGTCGGGGTCACGGACCACGATGGCGACCTCCCTAATGGAACTCCTGCGGGAATCGGGCTTCGACGAGGTCAAGGGCAAGATGGCCAAGAGGATCATCGAGGAGAGGACCGGGAAGGACCCAGGAGATGACCAGGCGCAGGAGGCCGACGGTGTGCCCGAGAAGAAGGCCGAGGAACAACCACCGGCTCCCGAAGGTCCAGAACAACCAGCGGAACAGACCGCGGACCAGGCCTCGGGCCAGCCCAGCGACGAAGAGATGACGGAGCAGACGCAGGAGGCCGACGGTGAGCCCGAGAAGAAGGCCGAGGAACAACCACCGACCCCCGAAGGCCCAGAACAACCAGGGGAACAGATCGCGGACCCGGTCTCGGGACAGCTCAGCGAGGAAGAGAAGATGGAGATCTTCATGGGGATCGATGTGTACAAGGAATTCTCCGAGGACCCTGAGCTCATCTCGGAGGTCACCATGAGGGATTCCCGGGCCTTGATCGAGAAAAAGGGCCTAGAGAGGTTCGAAGATGAAGACTTCGTCGAGTTCGCCGGGTTCGATTACACGTTCCAGGAGAAGATGGGCGAGCTCATGTTGAGCCATCCCCTGTTCGGCAAGCGCGTCAAGGACCTGACCCTCATCTCCCTCTCCGGAATCACTGGACCTGGGGATGAACCCGAAGGCGACCAGGGGGAGCTACCTACCTCTCCACCCGCCACGTAGTGCCCTCGGCACCGTCCTCGAGGATCACGCCCATCTCCTTGAGCTTGGCGCGGATGCCGTCGGCCTTCTCGAAGTCCTTGGCCTCCCGGGCCTCGTGACGAAGCTCGATGAGGTACTCCACCAGACCGGCCACGAGGGAGGCCCCCTCGCCTCCCACCAGGTCGAACTCGAGGCCCAGCACTCCTACCAGCTCGTCGAAGGTGTCCTCGATCATCCGGTGGAGCCGCTTGGTCAGCCGCCCCTCCATCATCACCTGGTTGCCGATGCGCACCAGTTCGAAGACCTGGGTCACGGCGAGACGGGTGTTGAAGTCGTCGTCCATGGCACGTCCGAAGGAGAGGCGGTTGGCCTCCACCTGCTCCTCGAGACCCTCAACCTCCTCCCCGGCGAAGGCGCTGTACCGCTCCAGGGCCACCCGGAAGGTGGCTAGCCTGTTGTAGGCCTCCTTGGCCTCCTCCAGGTTGGCGTCGGAAAAATCGATGGGGCTCCTGTAGTGGGTGTGCACCAGGAAGAACCGGAGGACCATGGGGTCGAAGTGGTCCAGTATCTCCTTGATGGTGAAGAAGTTGTCCAGGGATTTTGACATCTTCTCGTCGTCGATCATGAGCCACCCGTTGTGGACCCAGTACCTGGCGAGGGGCTTGCCCTCGATGGCCCAGGTCTGGATGTTCTCCGACTCGTGGTGGGGGAAGATCAGGTCCATTCCGCCGCCGTGGATGTCGATGGGGATGCCCAGGTACTTGGACGACATCGTGCTGCACTCGATGTGCCACCCGGGCCGTCCGGGCCCCCACGGGGAGTCCCAGGTGGGCTCCCCGGGCTTGGATGCCTTCCAAAGGGCGAAGTCCTGTGGATTGCGCTTGCGCTCGTCCACCTCCACCCTCGCCCCCGACCTCATGTCGTCGATGGACTGGTGCTTGAGGGTGCCGAACCAGTCCTTCCCCTTCGCCATGTCGAAGTAGACGTCGCCGTCCACCTCGTAGGCGTAGCCCTTGTCGAAGATGGTCTTGACGGCCTCGATCATCTCGGGGATCTCCTCCGTAGCCATGGGGGCGATGTCGGGACGCAGGATGTTGAGACGCTCCATGTCCTCGTCGAAGGAGGCGATGTAACGGCGGGCGATGACCTCCCACGGCTCGTCCGTCTCGTTGGACTTTCTGATGATGTGGTCGTCCACGTCGGTGTAGTTCTGGACGTAGGTGACCTTGTAGCCTCGTTGCATCAGCCACCTGCGCATCACGTCGAAGGAGACGTAGCTGCGGGCGTGGCCGATGTGGCTGTCCATGTAGACAGTGACGCCACAGACGTACATCCTCACGTGCCCTGGCTCGACGGTCTCGAGGTCCTCCTTCTCACCCGAAGCGGTGTTGTGGATGCGTATCATGGCGTCACCTCCGGTCCTACCATAATAAAAGGAGTATATAAAGAATGGTGGGAGGGGGAGTCGAACCCCCTTAAACCGGTCTGCAGCCGGACACATAGCCGCTCTGTCATCCCACCTTGGCGCGGAATCGATAATGATGGGACGATATATAAAGGATGCGCGGAGGACGAGGTCACCCCCCTCGATAAATAGAAATGGGTGGGAGGACAACTACTGGGCATGTCCGGTCCGATGACCTACGGTGGCCCGCGACCCCAGTCACCGTACGGTAGCGTAGATGGCCAGCCGGAGGGCTCCAAGAAGGGGAAGCCCACCTCTCTCATCATAGTGGCCGTCGTTCTGGTCATCATCGGCATCGCCGTGGTCCTCGGCTTCGTCTACTTCATCAGCATGATCGGTAGCGAGCCTTGGGAGGAGGACAAGGACTTCCACTCCGATGTCTACATCGAGGAGGGGGGCCACTTCCGTTACGTGCTGTCCCAATCCTGGGAGGAACGGGTCGAGGCCAACATCACCATCAGCACCCTGGAGGGGGGCTCCTTCGACCTTTACATAATGGATGCCGACCAGTACGAGAACGCCTATGGCAACAGCTCGACGGGCTCCTTCTCCGCCCTCCACTCCTTCCAGAACGTCTCTGCCCAGCACGTCAGCATCGAGCTGGAGGATACAAGGACCATCTACTACCTGGTGATAGACAACAGCGACATGCCCCACGTGCCGGGGAGCACGAGCCCGGTGGGTCACATCTCGGTGGATGCGGACATCCACGTTACATACTTCTACAACGCCGTCTGGTGAAGAGCGAAGGGGTGATGCGGGGGCCTCGATCCCTTCACACCATACCCCTGAACAGGATACCCTAGAACCTCCAACCCAGATACAGACAACCAAAACACTTTAGGGCCCCATTCGCCGTATCGAGGACCGATGCCCACCGCGTACATCGCCGGCGTCGGACAGACCCCGTTCGGCAAGATGGACCTGGACCTGGTCACCCTTATGGAGGGTGCCAGCGTCATCGCATTGGAGGCCGAGCCAGTACCAGGTGTCGACGCCGTCATCGTGGGCTCCCAGACCTCGGACGAGCTTTCCCAGGTGGCCAACCTCGGAACCAGGCTCGCCGACCGGCTCGGTCTCTCGGGGGTGGCGGCATGGCGGGTCGAGAACTCCTCGGCAACGGGTTCGGCCCTCCTCGAGGCAGCGGTCATGGCCGTCCGGTCCGGGCAGTACTCTTCCGTGCTAGCCGTCGGCGGCGAACGGATGACCGACAGGCCCACCCCCGTGACCGCAAAGGCTCTCGGGCGTGTGCTGGCGGACTCCGAGATCGCCCTCGGCATGACGATGCCCTCCCTGGGGGCCATGGTCGCCCGGATGTACATGGAGCAGCACGGCCTTACCCGCGAGGTCCTGGCGCTGGTCCCCGTCAAGGCGCACGCCAACGGGGCCCGCAATCCCCTTGCCCACTTCCAGAGACCCGTGAACCTGGACCGAGTGCTGTCCAGCCCGGTCGTGGCCGACCCCCTCCTGGTGTTCGACTGCGCCCCCGTGTCCGACGGGGCCGCGGCCGTCGTCGTCACCTCGAACCCCACGGACATTGAGGTGGCCGGCATCGGTCATGGCACCGACCGCATCGCCCTCGCCGACCGCAGGGGCGAGGGGCTCAGGGCGACCCAGCTCGCTGCCCAGCGAGCCTACGAGGATGCTGGATCGTCCCCCGACGAGGTGGACTTCGCCGAGCTCCACGACGCGTTCTCCATCCTGGAGATCATCGATTCCGAGGACGTGGGCTTCTTCCCCAGGGGCGAGGGGTGGAAGGCGCTGGAGGCCGGCAGGACCGCCATCGATGGCGAGGTGCCGGTCAATGTCTCCGGAGGCCTCAAGGCGAGAGGCCACCCCGTGGGGGCGACCGGCCTGGCACAGGTGGCGGAGGTGGCCTGGCAGCTCCGTGGTCAGGCGGAGGGGCGTCAGCTGGACGGCGTCAGGGTGGGCCTCACCCAGAACATAGGCGGCTTCGGCTGCAACAACCTGGTGACGATAATAAGGAGGGTCTGAAGGTGAGCCTAAAGGTCTCAGCATGTGATGGATGCGGGGAGGTGCTCGCGCCTCCCCGCCTACGGTGTCCCGAGTGCAGGGGAGAGATGCGTGTCGACGAGGTGAGCGGCGAGGGGACAGTGCTCACCCACACGACCGTCCACGTCGTCCCGGAGGGATTCACGGCTCCAATCATGGTGGGCCTGGTGAAACTCGACGCCGGAGGCCAGGTCCTTGCCCGTTCGGATCTCGAGCTGGAGACGGGCATGCGTGTGGACGTTGAGGAGATGGAGGACGGGACGCACCGGCTCACGCTGATCGATTGACCCCAAGATCCAAGGTCGAACCCCATTATCCTTCTCGCATCTCACTTATAGCGGGGCGGCGCGTAGGGGTCGTGCTGCGGGACGTTCCCAGGCGATCCCACCTGACCGACGGTGGTCATCGGGGGCGGGAACCAATCAGGCAACCTGATGTTCATCTTGCCCGTCGTGGTGTACCTGTAGAGGGCGGTCCTCAGCACGGTGCTCACCGCCGAGGCCAGCAATATGATGAAGATCAGGTATCCCAGGGCGATGATGGCGAAGAGGATCATCAAAGGCAGGTTCGGCATCATAGCAGCGAGGATGACAAGGGGTATGAAGAGCAGCGCCAGGAGAAAGAAGATGAGCGTCGTCGCCAGGTGGCCCGTCAGGGCCTCTCCCCAGCTACCCTTTAGCACCTGCCAGCTGCGCTTCATGGATGGCCATGCTCCGGTGTCCTCGAAAACGATGATGGGGACCACGAAGTAGGTCGCGATGCCCCAGGCCGCACCGATCAACCTCGATGCAATAGGGAACCTGCTCTCGATCGCCTGCAGGATCATGCCGAGGACAGCGCTGATGATCGCCCAGGTGAACAATCTTCCGATGACGGTGTTCGCCTTCTTCATCCCGTATCCCATGGAGGGGGCCTCCCCCTCCATGGTCGCATATGCACAGGCCACCAGCCCCGCCTGGAAATAGTAGCTGATGAAGAACAGGATCACGTAGATGAAGAAGCCAAGGATTATGAAGAACCACTGGGGCGCCTCGGCCAATTCCGGGACGAACCAGAAGCCAGCGAGGATGATGCTGAGTATCATCATCATCGATATTCCCGATATGACGGGGAACAACAACAACGTCCTGTTCTGCTTGATGACCGCGAAGCTGAGCTTCGTCATCTCCCAACCACGAGACATTCTTCCCATGAAACCTCACCCGGTCTTCGATGTATCTGGTGTGGGAAATACTTTTCGACCTCAGGGCTCCCTCCAGAGGCTTGAAATGGGTACAGCGACCAGTCCCACGCACACGAGCATCAGCCCCAGGAACCTGAACATCTCCAAGACCCCCTTGAAGTCGATCATCAGGGCAGCCAAGACGATACCGACCAGCATCGGCGCTGTCAGACCCATGGAGAGCAGACCGAAACCGGTGCCCATGACCTTGTCCCCCAACCGCTCTTGGAGCATCGTGGTGAAGGGCACGATGACCAGGGCTGCCGCGATCCCTATCAGGAACATGATCACGAGGGCGATCATGAGCTGGTCCGTCTTCGAGAGGGCGGCCATCATGAGGCCGGCCAGCAGGGCGGCTGCGATGAGGAGCCTTCCCTTGGGGAACCGCGGAGAGAGGTGTCCTATCGCCACCGCGCCGACGAACGTTCCCACGGCCATGGCGGACAGGAGGATCGTGAACCCCTCCTCGCCCAAGGCGAGCTGTTCGTCCCCGAAGTAGACGAGACCAACAGCGCCAGCTCCAACGGCAAGCATGACGAAGGCGACCAGGATGAAACCTTGCCAGAGGACCGCCCGCCTTCGGAGGCCGGCAAGGCCATCGGAGAGCGTCCTCCACTTGCTCTCGTCCCTTCCCCTGGCGGGGGTGGTGATCGCCTCGTCCCTGATCGAGGCCACCGTGACCACGCCAACGGCCATGATGATGGCCGCGGCAACCAGGGTCAGCGAGGCGTCCCAGGAGGTCAGCATGAGGCCGGCGATGAGGGGACCTATGGCAAAACCGAGTATCAGGTTGGCCGAGATGGCCGCGTTGGCGGTCATCAGGGCACCATCGGGCACCAGGCTGGGAATGGCTGCCTGCCTGGCGGGATAGAACAGGTACGTCAGGCTGGAGAAGACCAGGACCAGCGGCAGGAGCCATAGGCCTGCCGCGAGCAATGCCATCAACAATGCGATCAGGGCCCTGCAACCATCGGCGGCCACCATCAGGCTCCGACGTGAGTACCTGTCGGCGGCGACCCCTCCAGGGACGCTCACGACGATGGCGGGCAGGAAGTAGGCGCCCATCATGACGGAGAGGCCCAGGGAGCTGTCCGTCGCCCCGTACGCGAGCACCGTGATGGCGACGAAGGCCATCTTGTCCGCGGTCTGGGACAGGATGTCGCCCAACCACAACTTCCGGAAGGAAGGGATGTGGAGGAGGTCCGAGTACGAGTAGGTGGTCTCCTTTCTATCACCATGGGACCCCTCGACCTCGGCCATGTGCCTATGTCATGGCCCGGGCCTTTAAATACCCAACGGTCACCATCACTTGCCGATGTCGATGACCCTGATGGCCTTGCCCTCGTAGCGAGGCAGGGCCTCGGGGTCCATCAGCTCCACCTTCGCATTGATGGCGAGGGTGGCCCGGAGGCTCTCCTGCACCCGGCCCATTAGCTTGTTCCAGTCCGCGGTCCCGTCCGCGGCGAACTCGGGTGTGACCTCCACCTGCACGCCAAGTCGGGTGAGGGCCTTGGACCTGTCCACGAGGATCTGGTACTGGTCGCCCAGTTCGGGAATGTCGTAGAGCACGCTCTCGATCTGGCTGGGGAACACGTTCACACCACCGATGATGAGCATGTCGTCGGAGCGACCCCTGATCTCCATCAGGCGGGTGGTGGTGCGTCCGCACTCGCACTCCTCCACCGAGACCCAGCCCAGGTCCTTGGTCCGGTAGCGGATGAGGGGCATGGTCTCCCGGCCAAGCATGGTGAGGACTATCTCCCCCAGCTCGCCGGGCTCCAGCCACTGTCCCGTCTCGGGGTCGACTATCTCGATCATCACCTCGTCCTCCCAGATGTGAAGCCCCCTCTGGAGGGAGCATTCACCTCCCACGCCTGGACCGTATATCTCGGAGAGGCCGTAGGTATCGTAGGCCTTCATGCCGAAGGCGTCCTGGATGGTCTGCCGGGCCTCCTCGGACCAGGCCTCGGCGCCGAACATGCCGACCCTGATGTCGAAGTCCTCCCGGGGGTCGTAGCCCTCCTTGGGGGCGACCTCGGTGAGGTACACCGCGTAGGAGGGGGTGCAGCAGAGCACGGTGGAGCCCATGTCCTTCATCATCTTGAGCTGGCGCTTGGTGTTGCCCCCTGACACGGGGAGCACCTTCGCCCCCACCCGCTCGGCGCCGTAGTGGAAGCCCAGGCCCCCGGTGAACAGTCCGTACCCGTAGGCGTTGTGGACCACGTCGTCCTTTCCCACTCCCGCCGCGGTGAAGTTGCGCGCCATCATGTTGGTCCAGGTGTCCAGGTCCTTCTGGGTGTACGTGACCACGGTGGCCTTTCCGGTGGTCCCAGAGGAGGCGTGGATGCGCACTATCTCGGACATGGGTCGCGCCAGGATGCCGTAGGGGTAGTGGTCCCTGAGGTCGTCCTTGACGGTGTATGGCAGGCCCTGGATGTCCTCCAGCCGGGTGATGTCGGGAGAGATGCCGGCCTCGTCGAACCTCTTTCGGTACATCGGCACGGTGTCGTACGCGTACCGGACCTGCTTGCGCAACCTTTCGAACTGGAGCTCCCTCATCCTCTCCCGGGGAAGGGTCTCCATCTCCTCGTTCCAGTACCTCATGACATGACCACCTCGATAGGGTCGATACCTTGATCGGGTCTCACTCCGATTCCTTCGCCCGCTTCCTTCCCTCCTCGAAGGCGAGCAGGTTGATCTTCTCGGTACCCGGCGGCACCGACCTGTAGATGGCGGCCCTCCAGATGTCCTGGGGGATGTCCATCCTCTCGGAGAGGGCTCCGAGCAGGACGGTGTTGGCCGTCCTGACGTTGCCGATGTCCCTGGCGATCCCCGGCCCGTCCACCACGATGACGGGGACGTTCTTCTCCAGGGGTCCGATGATGTCCTCGGGATAGTTGAAGGGTCCGGAGGAGACCGTGGTCGGGATCATCTCCCGCTCGTTGACAATCGCCAGGGCGTCCTCGCTGAGGTACTCGATGTACCGTAGGGACTCCAGCTTCTCGAAGGCGAGCATGAAGTCGGCCCTGCCCTTGGAGATGAGGGGGCTGCTCACGGATGCCCCGTACCGCACGTGGGTGACCACGGAGCCGCCCCTCTGGGACATGCCGTGCACCTCGGACTTCTTCACCTCGTAGTTGGCCAGCATGGCCGCGATGGATACGATGTTGGAGGCGAGGATGACCCCCTGGCCCCCGACGCCGCACATCAGGATGTTCGTCACTCCCTCGTCGACCGGCATCAGTCATCCCTCCTCTTGAGAGCATCGAACTTGCACAGCTGTATGCACAGGTCGCACCCGATGCAAAGGTCTGCGTTGACGATGATGTCGAACTTCGTGCCATCGGTCCCGGGCTCGTGCTTCTCGATGGCGGGGCATCCGATCTTGAGGCACATTCCGCACCGCTTGCACTTCTCGACGTCGGACCATGCCACGTGACCGAAGTTGAGCTTCCGGGGGGCCAGGGCGCAGGGACGCGTAGAGATCAGGACGTTGGTGCCCTTGAACTGGAGGGACCTCATGAGAGCCTCCTCGGTGTCCGCCAGGTCGTAGGGGTCGAACTTCTGCACGTACTCCACGCCCACGGCCTCGGCCACCTTGACGAAGTCCAGCTTGTTGGTCTCCTCGCCCTCCAGCGTCCGCCCCGTGGCCGGGTGGTGCTGGCCACCCGTCATCGCGGTGGTGCGATTATCAAGGATGATGATGGTCGACGTTCCCTTGTTGTAGACCGTGTTGACAAGGCCGGAGATGCCGCTGTGGACGAAGGTGCTGTCGCCGATGACGCTCACGATGCGCCTCCCATGCTCCTCCTTGACGGCCATCTCCATCCCGTGGGCACCAGAGACGCTGGCGCCCATGCAGACGCAGGTGTCCATGGCCGACAGGGGGGGCAACACCGCCAGGGTGTAGCAGCCTATGTCCCCTGAGACTATCAGGTCATGCTTCTTCAGCATGTAGAACAGGCCCCTGTGGGGGCAACCAGAGCACATGACGGGGGGTCGGGGAGGTACCTCCGGTAGGTCCGTCACGGTGTGGGATTCGTCCAGGTCGAAGAAGGCCTTCCTAAGCACCTCGGGTGACAGCTCTCCGGTCATAGGCACCTTCGATTTGCCCTCGCAGTGGATCCCCAGGGAGTTCACGGTGTGCTCGATGACGGGGTCCAGCTCCTCGATGATGATGAGACGGTCCACGGCGTCTGACAGTTCCTGGATGAGCTTGTCGGGGATGGGCCAGGACATGAGGAGCTTCAGGATGGAGGCGTCGGGGAACACCTCCCGGGCGTACTGCCGGGCCACCCCGTTCGTGATGATGCCCACCTCCTTTCCCTTCCATTCGATCTCGTTGAACTCGTTGGAGAACACCTTCAACTGCTGGTACCTCTCCTCGACCCGTTCGTGCTTGGGCCTGGCGTTGGCAGGGACCATGACGTACTTGCGCATGCTCTCTTGGTCGTGCTTGAGGGGGAACTCGTACTCCTTCTCCCTTCTCCCCATCTCCACTATGGTCGCGGAGTGGGCCACCCTGGTGGTGGTCCGGTAGAGCACCGGGGTGTCGAATCGCTCGCTGACGTCGAAGGCCACCTTGAGCAGGTCCTTGGCCTCCTGGCTGTTGGTGGGTTCGAACATCGGTATCTTGGCCGCCCTGGCATAGTGGCGGTTGTCCTGCTCGTTCTGCGAGCTGTGCATCCCGGGGTCGTCGGCGGTGATGATGACGCACCCGCCGTTGACACCGGTGTACGAGAACGTGAACAGGGGGTCCGCCGCCACGTTGAGGCCCACGTGCTTCATCACGGCCACGGACCTGCGTCCGGCGAAGGACGCCCCGAAGGCGACCTCGAGGGCCACCTTCTCGTTCGGACACCACTCTGCGTAGACCTGGGGGTGCTTTACCACGTTCTGGAGGATCTCTGTGGACGGGGTTCCAGGATATCCCGCGGCCACCTTGACCCCGGCCTCGTAGATACCCTCGGCAATCGCCTCGTTACCCGAAAGGAGCTCGCGCATATGGCACCACCTGGCTCGCTGGAAGTTGGGGGGATGCGGGAATCTACAGGTTCGTATAAGAACCTTTGGCCTTCACGGGGACTGGCTCCGAGATTCTTGGATACCGAGTGATTGAGCCACTCTATTAAGAAGCCAGGGGAATTG
>CBDUQW010000067.1:0-18675 GCA_965369625.1 uncultured Thermoplasmata archaeon
GGTCGCACCTGTGTGCGACCGAGGCGCAGCGTTCTCTACACGTAGCTCCTAGCCACGCACCTCTCAATACCACCTGGCAGGCACTTGAATGATCAAATGCCCAAGGTAGATATTCCACCCGAGATCTCAAATGGATCGTATCTTACTCCAAGGAGGCCCCTTTTTCTGAATATTTCAACGCGGTCCGCATATACTTCTTTGGAGCGTAGATACGGTCTCGATGTTTCCCAAGGATATTATGTGTGACCCATCGAGGCACCTGATGACCTCGGACGAATGGATCCATCGTTCGGAGAATGGCGGTTCTGTTATCGATTATTCTCAGATCCCAATCATCGACATTATCTTCATGGAACGTTGACAACCGGTCACGCAACCTCTCATCAAATACTGCTAGGTCGAACATATTATAGGCCCATATTTTTCTTTCAGGGGGTTTTTTATAATGATGGTACTGCGTAGAGAACTGCTCAATGTCATAATGTCCATATCCATAGATAGGTTTGAAGATCCTCGCGAAGATTTCGATGATCCTGAAAAAGCCGAGAGATTCCTGTGGGTCCTCGTCTCTCCACGAATATAGCCAGATTAATGAGGACTTTGCACCATCTCGGGTGAAGTAGTCGCCCATCGGATATTCCCTCATACTCCCCGAGGTTATCAAGAAGTAAACGTTTGAGTTTATCCATACATCCGGCATCCACTGCTTCTTCATGTTACTACACATGATATTCGAATAGCCCGCGAACATCCCCTCAACGACCTTCCTTTTTGTACCAGGATACCTGAACGTCATGGCGGTCTCATCAGTGACACCGATGTCCGCTGCTGCCTTGAGTAAATAGTAGAAATCCTCGAACTTGTTCAATGTATGATTGTTTTCAGGATAATAACACCAGACGAAATTGCCTTGTGATCCACCCAAGCGAAACTCCTTCCTCTTTTCGGTGGTTTGAAGGACACCCTTTGTTGGTGGTTCCGCGTCCATTCTTTCCCACCAATGCCACTGATACGGGTGAGTAAGCCAGTCGGATGATTGAATAATGGTCCATGCCTCAATAAGTACTGCCTTCAGATAATCGTAATGCTCTGGTGGAACCCTTTCAAGGATGTCATCCGTGTACCTTATTGATTTGTGGAAATACTCATAGTCTCCTTTGGGTAATCTATCTCTCAACTTCGGGTCCAATCGCTCAATTATCTTATTGTTAAGGAAGAACAGGGATCCAACGGGTTTCAGTAGATCTGACAGAGACGTGATCCCGTCAAAACAATCGGATGGTCCAGCTATCAAGTATACATGATTCAAGGGTAAGAAGATACTGTGGAGGGTATCTACCAGGTCGTCGTGCCGGATGAGAAGGTCGTTCAGCTGGGACCCGTCAATTGTGATCTCAAGATATCCGAATCCATCAGGAACGTCAATGGTCCTACTGCAATTAATATTACTAGACGAATCGAACCGCATGGGAAATCCATCTATATCCACTTCGGGATAGGTCACTTCGCTAAAGAGAGGTGCACTCCAAAGGGGTTTCCAACGGGGTACGTTCGTTGCAGGAAAGTATTTGATGATATCCATTGCATAGGCGAACTCACTATCCCTCATCTCGGTGATCGGGATGATTATGAATGCACTGAATTCCTTTGCCAAACCTTCCACCTACGTCACATGAATTTCATTATTGATATGAAACTCTTGATTAATAAGTCGAATCAATAAAGGGAAGATCCGTTACGATCTTGCCCCGGACACGTCAAAAATTATCGCCGAAGCTCTGGTTCCCATTGCCGCGCACCCCGCAGTACCACCTGCAACACACGATGCAAGGGACGGCGTCGTAGGGGCTGGCGACTGCGTGGAGGACGATGTGCCCGAGGGTGGGATGTGGACGGGCAGCCGGCTGACCGGGGCTGCTCGAGGGGAGGACGTGGGAGCGGCGGCGCGACTGGTCGACCGGGGGTCCCCACGCTCCACCTCCGGCCGAAGCCATCTCCCTCGACCGGGGCGAACAACAAGCCCCTGTCCTGGCAACGAGGCCGCACGCGCGTGCGACCGAGGCGCAGCGTTCATCTTGGTGCGAACCCCGCAATATGCAATGGTCAGCGCATGATCTTGTACACCGGTTCCCCTTATCCCGGGCGCCACGATCGGCCGTTGCTTGCCAGGGATACGTTACACACCCCTCAATACGATTATTGCAAATGGTAGTTTTAAAACCATCATTTTAAAATGGCGGTTTGCAAAAACATTAATAGTCGGGGGGCCCTATGTGAACCCATGCTCATACTAGACCGGTCCGAGGTGGAAAGGATCAACGACACACCCGGTTGGATCCTCATATACGGTCGGCGCAAGGTGGGGAAGACGTTCTTGATCCGAAACTTCCTCGAATACGATATCTTCATCACTGTCAAGCGGGACGGTCAATCGTACTGCGAGGGACTTGTCACCGGGCGATACACCTCGTTCGAGGACCTGATCGACACGATAAAGGACCATATCATGGATGGAAGGACGGTCGTCGTCGATGAGTTCCAGCGACTCCCCGAGGGCTTCCTGGACGAGCTTGCCATCTTCCACCCTTCGGGCAAGGTGATACTCTCGGGCTCGTCGCTTCATGTGGTGGATAGGGTACTGGGTAGTGGTACACCCCTCCTGGGCCTCGTATCGGTGCACAGACTCGACCTTGTCAGGCCGGTCGATATGCTCGTATCCCTTGTCGACATGATGCCCGAGGTGGCCGTTCCGTATGCTGCCTATCTGAGGGAACCATGGCTGGTCCCGATGTTGAAGAGGGTCCAGAACATCGAGGGTGCACTTCACGAGGTGATTCCCAACGCCCGATTCGCGGTGTCAGCCCTGATCGGCGAGGTGTTCACAGAATCGGATAGACAGCTCAGCCAGAACTACGAGGCGATCATCCGGGGCCTTGGCGCCGGCCTGTGGCGACCAGGGGACCTGGCCCATCGACTGCAGAACGCAGGTCTCATCGGCCATGAGGGTAGCAATTACCTTCATCCGTACCTGACGAACCTGGAGAGAATGGGTCTTATCGAGACCGTTCCGATCTACAGGAAGGCCAAGATGAAGGTCTATCGACTGAAGTCCCAGTTCCTCGAGACATATTACTACCTTGCCGACAGACACCAGATTGACGAGATCGACCGCTCCTTGATGGAGATCAAGCACAACCTCAGGCGTATGGTCTCCCAGTCCGTCGAGCGGTTCGTGGGGCAACTGTTCCAGCAGCTCGAGGAGGGTCAGCTGGAATACTCCTTCGACCCCGAGCTCGATTTCATCATCACGACTGGAAGGAAACGGACCCCGGTGGTCGTCGGCGAGGTCAAGTGGGGCCGATATGACAGAAGGGATGTCAAGGTGTTCGCAGACAAGGTCGAGGACCTGACCTGTCGTAAGGTCCTCATCACCAAGAGGGTGACGTCGAAACGTGAGGTGGATGGCGTTGAGGTCCTCGACGCATCGGCCCTCATCGGTCTGGCGACATCTCACGGGAAGCGACGGGGGAAGTGAGGTTAGCTCGATATCCACCGCTACAAGATGTCTCGATGGAATAACCCCCCACGCACACCTCAATACGCACTTCGGAGCACAATAATTCATTAAAGTAGTGCCTAAGTTCGAGCACTATACTCTGAGAAGCGGACCATTATCTTATTATCCTAGCATTGTCTCTGCGTCCCGATGGCACGCAGGAAGTGTCCAAAGTGCGGCTCGAACTCCGTCGCTCGTCTGGTGTACGGCTACATCATGATCGACGAGGAGTTCCAGAAGGAGCTGGACTCGGGCAAGGTGGCCATGGGTGGTTGCACCATCGGGGAGGACATGCCCCGCCTCAGGTGCAACGACTGCTGGCACAGCTGGTGAGGGACCCGCGAAGCCCTCGTCAGGGTTGCCCATTGGTCGTAGTGCCTAATTGTTGTGGAGTACGGAACAACTCGAAATATGGCTGAAATCGGTTGAATAATCGAATGACTAGCTAACTTGCCCCGCACCCCACAATACCCACTGTAACGCACGATACAGGGGACGCAGTCGCCGCGGCCGTGGTGCCCGCCGTGCCCGACGGGGTGTGGATGGGCGGCCGGCTGGCGGGGGCTGCTCGAGGCGAGGACGTGGGAGCGGCGGCGCGACTGGTCGACCACGGGTCCCCCTGCGCCACCTCCGGCCATTGGCGCCTCCCTCGGCCGGGGCGAATTGTCTGTATGCCCTGTCCTGGCAACGAGGCCGCACCTTAGTGCGACCGAGGCGTAGCGTCGGCGGAGCCGTTTTCGCGGTCGTGGAGGACGACGTGCCCGACGGGGTGTGGATGGGGGGCCGGATGACAGGGGTCTTCGAGGGGAGGACGTGGGAGTGGCCATTCCGGGGAGGTTACCTCGATAGAACGCCCTGAGCACGCACCCTCGGGAGAGCCGTCACATCGCTGATAGGTAGACTGGCAAGGTATCCCTGTCCAGCAGGTACGATTCTTTGATATGCCAGGGGGGCTTCCATCGGCCGACGCCGGTCTTCACCTCGAACCCGACGTGTCGTCCATCCACCAATGCCACGACATCGCACTCGGTCTTGCCTCGCCAGTAGTACGCCTCGGTCCTTCGGGCGACGTGCGACGCCGCCACGGCCTCCATCGCCCACTCGTTCGAGTAATCCTCGCCGGTGTAGGTCGATGCCAGCCTCATGATGAACGGGTCGGTCAGGTGGACCTTCTTGTTCTTCTTGTACTCGATCCTCCCGTCGGGCCTGATGTTGTGCAGTATCAATGCCGCGTACATGTCCTCGAGCACCTCGACGTAGGACCTCGCCGTGTGGGGAGAATCTATGGACGTCTCGGTGGTGATGCCGTTCCAGCTGACGGGGGTCCCCCTCGCCCTCGCCAGGTATGAGAGGACCTCCTTCATGTAACGGTCGCTCTTGCCGGCCTTGCTCCAGTCGCCCTTCATCCAGTTCAGGTAGGTCATCTCCGTCTCGGTGGTGACCTTGCCGTGCCTGTGCAGGTCCTGGATCGCCAGCGGAAAACCTCCCGAGAGCATGTACTGGTCGAAGAGGTGTCTCAATCTGTCCGAGAACATGCTGTTCGCGGCGAAGGCCGTTTCCAGGTCGTCCAAGTTCCCTCTCTTCAGCTCAAGGTCCCCCACCACCTTCGAGTACGTGGAGAAGTCAAGGGGTCGTAGTACCAGGTCCCTTCCGTTTCCCCGCCTACCGGGGAACATCTCCTTCTGCTTCAACACGTCCACGCTGACCGAGCCAGTGATGATCATGATATCCTTGGATGAGAGGCCCAGGTCTATCCTCGACTTCACTGACCTCCACCAGTCCTTGACGAAGGTTATCTCATCGAGGATTATCACGCTGGCGTCCACCCCCCAGGCGTCCCTCGACCGATAGTAGCCGTCAAGCACCTCTCCCAGCTCCTGGTGGTCGGTGAGCTCGTCACAGGAGTAGTAGAGGATGGATTTCGGTTCGCGTCCCTGCTCGAGCAACTGTGCGATGAGGATCTTGAGTGCCGTCGTCTTGCCGACCTGCCGGGGTCCAGTGATGAAATGGAGGGCGAAAGGCTCCAGCAGGATCTCGTTGACTATGTCCGGGACCCATCGAACCGGTTGCTGGGTCCATGCAAGATATCCCGTATCTGGTTCATCGGACCACCATGGATTGAAACGTTCCATGGCATATAGATTGCACTATATCTATTTAAATATTATGCATTTACATTACATATTGATATATAAGTGCTATGTATTGATACGTGGACAGGTGCCCCGTCATCGTGAAAGAGGATAAGGAGCAGTCCCCCGGGCCCAGCCTGGTCACCGCCATTACGGCCGTGGTGCTGGCCGGCCTCTTTCAGGTCCGGCGGCGGGGTCATCGACCCGCCTGGTGACGCCTATTCAGGACCCGCTCTGCGTGGCCCATAATGACCCTCCCTGTCCTGGCAAGGACGGTGCGCGAGTGCGCACCGGACGCGCAGCGGTCCACCCACTGTCCGATACGGGCGTTCTTTACTTATTCCCCCACGGCCACCATCGCCCACCCGGCCACGGCGCTCCACCCCTCCCAGACACCCCCCCGGAGGGACCCACCGGGGCCCGGCAGCACGCCCGCATCGGCGCCGGCACGGGCCATGGGTCGCGGCATCCACCGCTCGGCGGGGACGCCTCCCTCGACCGGGGCGATTTTTCTGTATCTCCAATCCTGGCAACGAGGCCGCGCCTTTGCGCGACTGAGAGGCCGCACGGGTGTGCGGTCGAGGCGCAGACACAACGGAGCCGAATGATCTCAGACCACACCTCTTAAAGAATCCAATGGATCCTGATCATTAGGTAGAAATCCATCAAGATATCCTCTCCATCGTTCACGGGTCGGTTCAGTCGTGTCGTGTAGCCAGTTGGCCGCCCTCCTGTAAAGGCGCACCTTCCCGAACCGCCTTATTCCGCCTTATTCTCCGCCTCATTCCGCCTTATTCTCCGCCTCTTTCTTGACCAGGTACCAAACGGCACCCCTGCCGAACCCTTTCGATCCGATCAGTCCCATTCCCTTCAGGAACGCAAGGTCATCCCGTATGGTCCTGTCCGCAGGCGGGTCTGACAACCTCTCCCTTATCTGGCGGAAGGGGATGTCCTCGGAGCTCGAGACTATGTCCAGTATCTCACGTTGCCGATCCGTGAGGTCATAGGCTATCCTAAGAGGGGCCACATATCCGCTGGACAGGAATCTAACGCCGACCGATCCCGCCCGTTCGATGAACTCCGGACGGGGGTGGCCCCCCTCCAGACAGAGTTCGATGATCTTCTGGGTACCTCGTCCCCAGCGTTCCACCAGCCCTCTCCGGTACAACACGTCCGCGATTATCGGGTTCCTTAGGAGTGAAGGGTGGTCCCTGCTGAGATCATCCACCGTGAGACCGGGAGGTAGCCCACCATCGCTCCATATCTCCAGCCTGTCGTCGTAGATCGCCAGTCTCACGGAACCTCCCATGAGGGAATAATCCCGATGACAGAAGGCATTTACCAAGGCCTCACGTAGGGCATCTGGCGGAAATGCTAGCGTCTCGACGCGTTCCAGAAAGCCCGGTTCAATGCTCCCGGCCACGGGTAGGTGCCGTTCAAGGAATAGGATGGCCTCGTCCAACAGACCGAACAGGTGCCCTCTCGTCTGTCGATCATCAAGGAATTCGCTCTTATCATTTCCCCTGAATCTGGCCATGCGTAGTTCGCATTGAGGGAAGTCCGGCATGAACCTCCTTCCGAAGAGGACGACAGCAGCGTTCAACGGAACGCCCTCCGACAAGAGCTTGAGCCGGCTCAGGAATCCCTCCGGGTCCCTCTCCGCGGACTCAGGGACACGTCTTTGCTCCACACCCACTCGCATTGTCTTGAGGATCTCCTCCTCGTCCAGGTCCTCGATGTTGAACCCTTCTGCCTCTGCGTTCTCCCATCGTCTTCGTCCATGGGCTCTTTCGAGTAACAGTCGCTCGTACTTGGCTTGGGGCATCACTGAAACGGTGGACCCGATCCTCTGGTATGCCCTGCCATCGTAGATGTAGGGACGCGCTTCACCCGCGGGATCCGCTGAAAAAGCGAGGACCTCAAGACCTGGCTTCCTTGTGGTTATGCGCTCAAGAACGATCGGAGCTGGAGGTTCGAACTTCCTCAGCTCAGCGGCAATGGTCTGAAGGGTGGAATCGCTCACGTGCTGACCGACGATCCTGCGGTCGGGGGTGACGCCGATGAACGCCCTTCCCCCTTCACCGTTGAGAAAGCCACAAAGTGCATGCATGGCGGACTTCAGTTGACCGGTTGACTACTTGAGCTCTAGACGGTCCGTCTCGTCCGTGCCCACGAGTTCTTCAACATGGTCCAAGTCCATCTTCATCACCACTTGGATGAGTAATTCCTGTTCTGCAGGTCATCCCATAGCTCTCCTGTTGAATTACCAAGGTTCCAAGGACCATTGTCCGCCTCATCGATGAACCTTTCGAACACAAGCCCCCTAGCCATTTCATCATCTCTCTAAGATACTCCGCCCGCGCCGCCCACAGTCACTTCTCCGCCTCGGAAACATCCCCCTCCACCAGCAGTTCCATCGCCATGTCGAAGTAGAATCTCGCACCCTCGGGCAACCCCCCCCGAAACCATCAAGCCCTCCCCCTCCCGTTCACATCGCATGAGCCCCCCGGGGAAGCCCGGCATCCCCGCCTCCGTCGCCATCACCGCCATGGTCTCCAACGCGCCCGACGGGTCCACCATCGGCCACTTCACCGTCGTCTACGACACCGCCCACCTCGGCCTCCGTGTCCACGTGCACGCGTTCTCCGTCGTCTTCCCGGGGGCGGTGCTGGGGGAGGGCGCCGTCCTGGGGGACGGCGCGTCGCTGGACCCTGGCTGCGAGCTGGGCGCGGGCGCCTTCCTGGGGCCGGGGGCCAGGTTGCTGGACCGGACCCGGCTGCCCACGAGCAAGCCGGGGAAGCCTGCAATGGTGGGCGAGGGGACGAGGATCGGCGGGAACGCGGTCGTGTGCGGGGGGATCACCGTGGGGGCCGACGCGGTCGTGAGCGCCGGCGAGTCCGAAGAGGTCCAAGGGGACCTCGAGGGACGCGTCGAGGACGACGTGCCGGACGGGGGGACCTGGATGAGCGGGCGGCTGAGTGGGACCCTGGACGGGAAGACGTGGGAGTAGCGGCGTGAGGTCGACCCCGGGGCCCCGCCAGCCTATGGTGCCTCCCTCGACCGGGGCGAATTCTCTGTATACCTTGTCCTGGCAAGGACGGTGCGCGAGGGCGCGCCGACCGCGCAGCGTTCCGTGTCCGTGGTTCATTGCCCCGCACCCCGCAATACATATTCTGCCGAACGTGCGTTAAAAGTACTGGGAATCTGTACGTCATGCAAATAATTGCAGCAAATGTTTAGATGAATATTCTACCGACGTCGCAAATTATTTTCGCCTCGGAAAAAAGGCACTGGCTCCCCTGGTCCCGCACCCTACAATATGAATTGTCCAGTGTATGTTACCCTCCGAGCGTGCGATGGGACTTATCATTCTGTGCGAAACTGTAGATATTCCTCTGTGAATTGGACGGGCGGACCGCCCCACACTAGTCTCTCAACTTCTTTATATATCGCTGGTCTCATTATATACTAGGATTTTGAGAGAACTCTCTTAGGATGGAGATAGCATGGCAGAGGAAGAGGCGTCGGCCATGAAGAAGCCAGTAGGGCTGAAAGGGAGACTTGTGGCCAGGTTCATGGGATTCGCCCACAGACCGTTGTACAAGGCCGTGGCGGCGCAGCTGGCCTTGACGGAAGAGGATGACTACATCGAGATCGGCTACGGCTCCGGGATATTCATCAAGAAGTACGCGTCGCACGTTAAGATGGCTGCGGGTGTGGACATATCCGAAGACATGGTGAACATGGCGAGGCAGTTCAACCGGCAGATGGTGGAGATGGGGCGGGCGGACCTGCGGTTGGGTGACGCGTGCAATCTGGAGTGGCCCGACGGCTCTTTCTCCGTCGCGGGAACAATCGAGTCGTTCTTCTTCTGGCCAGAGCCGGTAGCGTGCCTGAAGGAGGTATACAGGGTGCTGAAACCGGACGGACGACTGGTCATAGGCATCACCGCCAACAAGGACGATAAACGAGACTTCTCGAAGCTGGCCAAGGAGAAGGGCTTCGCCCTCTACGGCTGCGACGACATCATACAGATGACGAAGGAGGCTGGCTTCAGGGAGTGCATCATCACCCGTCGCAAGATAGGCGGCATGGTCAACGCCATCGTGGCCAAGGCGTTGAAGTGACGCCAGCTATTACGAAGTCAGCTCCACGAACTCCAGGTCGTGCATCGTCCCCCCCGCCATGATCGCACCTTCCTCGCTGGTTCGTCGCCTGAAGTGACTGGTCGATCCTCCGAGATTTGACTCTGACCCAATCGACAGGCTTCCGTTGCCGCGCACCCCGCAACACTGCTTGCCCCGCACCGACATCCCGATCCGCCTGATGCGTCAGTTCTCCTTCACGGGCCATCCCGCCCCCGCGGCCACCCCCGCCCCTCCTCCAGGTCCCGCCCCAGCACCCGGTCCCCCTGCTCCACCGCCAGCCGGTGGGGCCTCCCCTCGACCGGGGCGAATACCCTGTCCTGGAGCGCCGGAGGTGCGACTCGGCGGGACGGAGTCCCGCACCCCCGTTCAACCCCATCTCGGAACCACTCGGGCGAGGTCGAGGCATGTACCCCTTCAAGACCGAACGGGATATATCCCCGCACCCCCCTTCTTCGCGACATGTCAGGGAAGGAGACCCGACGGGACGCTGACATCATCACATCCATCGAACCCGGTGAGGCCTGGGAGATCCTCCGCCGGCTCGCCAAGGACCCGGCCCTCAGGAACAGGATCGAGGACCTCGCCCAAGAGCGCCTCGCCGACGTTGACGTGGAGGGCGTCGCTGGGTGGGTCTACGACGAACTCGACACGATAGACGTCCACGACCTTTGGGAGAGCGCCGGTTCGACCAGGTACGGCTACGTGCACGTTTCGGACAGGGCGTGGGACATGTTCGACGAGGCCCTGGAGCCCGTGCGGGAGGAGATGGAGAGGTACCGTAAACTCTCGATGCGACGGGAGGAGACCATTATGGTCATGGGGATGCTCAAGGGCCTGTACGACTACGAAACCGGATCGACCTCCGAGTTCAAGGACTGGGCCGTGGACGCACCCCACAATTACTACCAGATCGTCGTCGAGAAATGGCGCGAGACGTGCACGGACCCCGAGGAGAGGAGGGAGGTGGAGGAGTTCCTCAAGAGGGAGGTCCCCGGGTGGTGCGGGGAGTGAGGGTGGCTGTGTTCATGATGAAGCGCAAGGACAATCGGTGGGCGGAGAACGAATTTGGATGCTGCTCCGGGAGGTGACGCGCTGATACTGTCCGATGAGGATTACGAAGCCGTTCTCAGGACCCGCCTGCCGCTGCTGCTATACGCCGCCCGGAGGCTGGACAGGCACGAAGACCTGACCACGGTCGAGGACCTGGGGAACCTCACGCTGGAGGAGCTGTTCGCCCTCTCGGTCACGATGTGCAACCGCGGGGACCTCATCGACGACTACGTCGGGGAGAACCCGGACGGGCTGACCGGGGACGACCTGGCCCTGGTCGATGGGTACAGGCACGCCAGGTACGGCAGGTACATTTTGCTCAAGCACCTCAAGCGGCACACGATCCTCCTCGGTCCCGAGGACCCGCCGGTCGCCTGGGGCATCCTCGGGCTCACGGAGGAGCTCTCGGATATCTTCCCGGACCCGCCGGCCCTCGTCGAGACGGTCCTGCTGCCCGTCGGTGATGGGATAACCTTCGACGGGGCGATCCTGGAGGCCGGTGTGACCTACGGTCCGGGCATCAGGAGGAGCTTCGGTGACGCCTACCGGGAGGCCAAGGCCCGGTTCGGCGTCGTCACCTCTCTGCCCTTCACGCCCCGGGAGCGGCCGGACGCGGACGAGGAGATGCTCAAGGCGCTGACGCGGTCCTGGAAGAGCGTCGGTGAGAACTGGGAGGACATTCAGGAGATATTCAGCAAGGACCACGACCTCCTCGTCCTCTACCACCATCGGCTCGGCATGCTGGCTGCGAGGGACCACCGGAAGGGGCTGAAGGATGAGGGTATCACGGAGGGCTGGTTCGCCACACTGGACGGGACCCTTGTGGGGGGCGCGACGACGCGCGAGGACGTCGTGAGGACCGTCGAGGCCCTCGTGCCGAAGTACAAGCGCGAATCCGTCCACATCTACAAGGCCGGGGGGAAGTGAGATCAACGGGGTTCGCAGGGCCTTCAGCCCACACGACGGGAGCGGTAGCGCGTCACGTGTGACCAAGGGACGAGTAAACGGAGCGTAGGGCCTTGACCAGGAGGGAACTGAGGGAGCCGAGACACCGGTTCTTCCTGAACCACTACGAGGAACACGCCTTCACCAGGTGCCCCATCTGCGATGCCCCGATGAAGGTCCGCAAGCACTGCCTCTTCATCCATGTAGAGCCCCGCAACCTCCTCGTCCTCAACAAGACCTGCCGGTACTGCCCCCCGTGCGACCTCCTCATCGCCAGGAGGCGCGAGCTCGAGCAGCAGCTCGCCGCCGCCTGGGAGGAGCGGGACCCCAGGGTCGTCGGGAACGAGTACATGGTCCTGGGGACATTCGACAGGGCCGACTGGAGGAGGGCGATGCGGGAGGAGGTCGCGACGGAGGAGGCCATCAGGATGTTCCACCCCTTCGTGAACCTGCTGGACATCAGGGTGGACCCGGGTGGCTGGAGGTTCAGGCCGGACGGGGAGTGAGCGGCGGCAACGGTGATGCAGCACGCCGCAGCGGGACGGGTCGCGTGGCCCGTCCCGACACGGGGGACCCTGTCCTGGAGCGCCGTCAGGCGCGACCGTCCGATGGGCAGCTGCACGCGGTGCTATGATGGGGATCCGACGACCATTCATATCGGCGGGGTGAGGAATTTCCGATTGCCATTTTTGGGGAATATTCGACGACCGTTTTCAGACGAGGAGGTGGAGGAGTGTGGGCCGAAAATCCGGGCCCCTCCACCATACTCTAACCCTCACGCACGGTTCGACGATGGGCAGGAGGGAGATCCGGGTCATGCCTGGCACCCCCCCCCATCTGCTCTAAGGACGGATGCTTGTAGCTGAGCCGAAAAGGTGGGAAGAGGTCAATATCGAGCCGACGGAGAATCCCTAATCCAATGGACCTATCCTGATATAGGAGCCCCCCAGACCATCAAAGGCTCCATCGGCTGTCATCAAGAACCCGACCCCGTCCCTGACCAATAGATGATGGATCGTGCAATCGGTGAACGAAAGACCTTGATCATCAAGCTGCTGAAAATATTCCCAGCTGGCCATGACGTCCTCCTCACAGACATGGATCATGCGAACGACCCCACTGTCAATGATGGCCCTTCCCATCGAGACAGCGAGCCTTGGGTCCTGATCGGACTTGATCGCACGTGTGACGACCTCGTCCAGGACATAATCGGAAGTGACGATGTCTCCCCATTCGCCCTCCCGTGCCCGGTACAGGTATTCCGAATACTGCGCGTGATCGCTATCTCTACGATTCAATGCCCCTATCCATACGCACGAATCAACAAAGATCATCAGGCGATCACCCGTAGACCACCGGATCGATATCCTCACTGGCATCCTCACTTCCCTCGCCCCAGTCCGGGGGTGCGAGCATGACCAGGTCCAGGGGATCGAGCTTGTCCGAGAGTCGTCTCTCGCTGAGATATTTGAGCGCTTCATCCGAGAACCATTCCTCGTAGATACTCAGATGAGATATGGCATCCCGCTGCCACCATTTGAGGCGTCCACTGCTCACGTTCTCGTGGCCCAGCGGGTGGATCCTGAGGAACTTGCAGAAGAGCAACCAGTATTCACTGGTGATGGCTTGGATCTCGGGAAGACGGTCCCTGTCATCGTTCAAGAGTAGATCGGCCAATACCCGGTATCTTGAAGTATGCGATCGAATGGCGGGGAAATCCTCTCTGGGGAAGCTCTTGAAGATCTTTGGGAACAATCCAAGGAAGATGTTCCTCTGGGGATTCGATGACATGTAGGTATATCTCTCGACGAAAGCGAATTTCTCCCTCAAGGCCCGAAAATCCTGTTGGAACTCGAATGGAGCATACTCATAGACATCATCGGTGGCTTCGTAGGTCCCACCCTTGACATGGTAACGCTCCATGATCTTCTGTGCCTCGGTATCGATGAGGGCCTTTTCCTCGGATCCAAGATTGAATCTGGGCTCATCCTTCCCGATCCAGGTCACGAAGGTCCTCTCTGGACACCCAAAATGCTCGAAATGAACCTCACGGGGTAGTTCTTGAGGGATCGTCTCATCTCCGTAGAGGTACCAACAATGAGGGAGCCCGATGTCATGATCATCCTCCTTGAGCTGAAAATGCAACAGGGACATCACCTTGTTGAATCGAGTGCCACTCAGTGCATGGTCCTTCTCCTGGTTCAATCTCCGGAGGATCATGTAGCATGCATACCTGAGCCCTTCGTTCATCTCATCGCCTCCGTTTAAAGATTTATCCAGTTCCTGATTCGTGCATATGGCTCATGGTAATTAATAACTCTTATGTTCGGAGACCCGTTGCACCGAAAATGGGTCGGCCCCCGCTGGTGCCGGTCCTCGCCCCCGGTCACAGGTGGCTGACCTCGTCCAGAAAGGCGGGTCGCTTCGAGAACTCCGCCCTCAGGTCGGCGAACCTCCGCTCCCATCTCTCCTCGCCCCCGGGGAGGTCAAAGTATATGTCCCTCGCACGCCCCAGGTAGTCGGCCGCGGTGGCGTACGTGCCCCTGTTTCCCCCCGGGATCCGGCGGCGAGCCCTCCCCCAGTAGTACTCGATCACCTCCTCGGGGAACTCCCCAGCCAGCTGGACCGCGAAGACGTCCAGCTCCCTGGGTGACGAGTACCACCGGCCGTCCTCCGGGGGGTCCATGAGGCACTCCATGACCTTTCGTTTCTCCCCCTTGTCCATGAGGGCCCTCAGGTAGTCGGGGACGTTCTCCCTCCTCATCGTGTCCAGCAGGTCCGGCTCCACCCTCTCCCAGTCGTCGGGCCTAAGGTAGTCCCTCATCCGCTCGTACTCCGGGTAGTAGCTCCCGTAACGGACGTGTCCGAGGGCCTCCAGGAGGGCGTCCCTCGCCCCCTCGTAGTCGTCCCGGGCATCGCGGTACTCGAAGAGCCGGTCCAGCATCTCCCTTCGGTGGCTCCCCCGCTCGACCGCGGTCCGGACCACCCTCTCCACGGCCTCCCCGTCCCCCGCGGCCGAGTATCGGTCGAAGAGGAACTCCAGGAGCCACGAGAGGTTGCCGGTGCCCCTGGCGATGCCCTCCTCGGCCACCTCCACCGCCCTGGCCTCGTCGCCCCTGGCCAGGTGGAAGGCCGCCAGGTCCCAGTAATCGTGCCCCGTCTCCAGGTCGGCGAGCCGCATCTCCAGGTACGCCTCCTCGTCGCCGAGGCGGTCCATGAGGACCCGCATCACCCGCTCCTGGTCCCACTCGTTGCCGCCCGTGCGGAGCCGCTCCACCACCAGCTCCCAGTCCTCCCGTTCAGTACATAGGGGCTCCACCAGCTCCCACAGGGCGTCGTCGAAGCCCGAGTTGTGGTGCAGGTACTCGTCCAGCAGTCCGTCGAGCAGGTCGCGCCGTCCCTCGGGTTCGATTGCGCCCGCCTCCAGGAGATCCCCCAGCTCCCCCAGGTGCAAGTACGCCTCCTCCTCCTCGGATTCGGGACCGCCGCCGAACTCGTTGAACCTGGATACGATGACACGCGCTTCCTCCCAGTGGTCCCGGGCCAGCTCTTCGTCCCGGCGCTCCTCGCTGACGGGTGCCTCCGCCAGGACGGCCCTCCTCACCCGGGGCAGCAGGGAGGGGTCCTCCTCCACCAGGCCGCGGACCACGCGGACGAGCCCCTCCAGGTCCAGATCCCCCAGTTTGTCGAGGGTCTCCCCCGCGTCCTGGAATCTCCCCGGGTCTCGGACCCAGGCCATTGCCACCGCCACGCCGTGCTTGCACTGGTGACCGACGGGGCACGAGCAGCGGGACACGGGTCTCCCCCCCTCGACGGTGACGTGGACCCGGTAGGGATCCCAGTCGGTTCCCGCCACCTCGCCCCAGAGGGCGCCAGGCAGGAGGACGGCACGCTGGACCCTGCCCTGGTTGAGGTAAGAAAGCCCCCTCCCCAGGGTCCTCTCGTTGAAGGCCGCGCGCACCTGGTCCTCCGTCAGGGCAATGGTCGTCACATCCGCGCACCGAACACGGTAGACGCGGGGTGCATTATCAAACCACCGCACCCGGCCCCCTGCCTCCTCCAACGGATTGATAGGAACCCGAGTTACTCCCTCCACTCCCAGGGCATAAATCGATGCACGATTGCCGGGATGTGCATCCCGGGCGATGACAGGAAATCGTACGCGAGGGCGGCGCCTCGTGGAGAAGGTCAAGCGGCTCTGCGTGGACCTGCTGGGTGACCCCGCGGAGTGGGACCGGTGCATCGGGGAGCTCCGGGAGGGGTTCCGGAGACGTCCCGCCCTCCTGGACGAGGCCAGGGACCTTCGATTGCCAGGCATCCGCCCGACCGTCAGTAGAGGATCCCGACCAGGTCGTCCTCGTCGTGCTCCTCGGCGCAACCGTCGCAAAGCATCGCGTCGCACTCGGTGCAGTACAGGTGGGCCACCCTGCCGCCCGTCCCGCAGTCCTCGCAGAACCTGTAGCGCGGCATGTTCCTGTCCGCGAGGCGGGGGAATCGGAGCCCCTCCTCCGCGGGGGGCCCGGCACCGACGACCAGCACGTCCAGGTACGTCGCCCCTTGTGACCTGAAGGCGTAGGAGAACCCGTCGCCCGGCCCGAGTCCCAGGGAACCGAGGGTGGCCCCCAGGTCCCCGTCGACGTTCGCGCCCTCGCCCAGCATGGAGGCGTCTCCGCGCACGACGTCACCCACCAGGAAGACCGAGGGGACATCCGGTTCCACGGGGATCGACCGCCTGAGGACCCCGTCCAGGTCCTCCAGCGTCTGGCCCTCCAGCACCCCCACCTCCCGCCAGACGTCCGGTCGGTGCATCACCGACGCCCTCAGCAGGAGGACCTCCTCCCCCTCCGCGGCCCTCCTGGTCTCGGGTGGTGTCACCTCACCTGGAAGCAGGCGGGCGAGGACCTCCTCGCCCAGGTCCGTGGGCCTGGGCCACGTGTCCGTCCACCCCTCCCGCGCGAGCGGGGGGGTCCTCACATCTAAGAGATCCAGGGCCGCCAGGACGACGATGAGGTTGCCGACGATGAGCCCCGCCGTGCCTGCGATCAGGTCGGGGGGGCCGAAGGTGGTCGGCGACGCCCGCCCCTCCAGGAGCCACCCCGAGAGGGTCCCCCTCCCGCGCTGGACCTGGTCCGGCAGCAAGCCCCAGCCCCCGCCCACCACCTCCTTCCAGCGGACCAGGTTCCAGAAGGCGTTGACCAGCCCCCAGTACTGGTGCTCGGGGGGCAGGGCGAGGAAGGCTGCCCTGGCGGGACCGGGTCCGAGGTTCCGGGAATCGTCCTCGGCCATGGCGCCGATGGCCCTGGCCGCCAGGACGAGGGTGTTCAGGACGGGCATCGCCGCCTGGTCCGGGCGGTCGCCGGCGCGCTCCGGCGCCCGCCTGGCCGCGTTCAGGGCCACGAGCTCCCGCCTCGGCAGCCAGCGGTTCGCGTCCGTCAGGCGGACGGGACGCTCCCCCAGCCGCTCCACCAGTATCACCAGGTCCGCCAGGACGGGGAGCGACGCCACGTCGTGCTCCTCCAGGACGTCCTGGAGGTCCGCCGGGGGCCTGACCAGCCTGTCCATGTGCTCCACGCCGTACGAGTCCACCTCGGCCGGTCCCGCCGCCGCCTCCTCGTAGGCCTCGGCCCACTCGTCCAGGTGGCCCTCCACGTCGCCGCCCATGTTCATCGCCACCGAGAAGGTGTCGAACCGCTCCTCGTAGAGGCGCCTCCTTTCCAGGACCCGCACGTAGTCCCCCAGGTCGCCGCCGCCGAGCAGGCGCTTCTTGTCGAGGAACCTGAACCACCTCTCGAGGGTGTCGAGCATGGCGCCCACCTCCTTGGTCCTCTCGTGACGGAACTGGCCCGGGAACCAGATCCCCATGTAGAGCCCCACCTGGTCGGGGGTGACATCCATGGGGGTGGTGTCCATCTGCTCCACCAGGTGGTCGAGGCCGAAGTACACCATGCGCTCCAGGTGTCTCCTGGTCCGCAGGGGGCCCTCGCCGCTCCTCTCCAGGTGCCTCTCGAACGCCTCGTTGGCCTTCTCGGTCCTGTTCCTTCTCTGAACGGGCGTCTCGGGCCGGCGGGCCCGTCCCCGGGATGAGCTGCGGGAGCGCTTCCTCCTCGCTCGCTTCGCCATGGTGTCCGAATGGTCCGGGGCAATGATAGCATTTTTGCTGTCAGGCCCTCGCGGACGGGGCGCTGCGCCGGCCACTCGCGGGTCACCGGAGGCGCCCGCCGCGTCACTTCTTGACGCGGACGAGGAGGAGCTTGCCGTCCTCGATGAGCCACTCCATCACGTCGCCCTTCTCGATGCGGAGGGCCTGAGCGAGGGCGCGGGGGATGGAGACGTTGTAGAGGCCGTGGGGGAGCTGCTGGACGCGGACTCGGTTGGACATGGGACATATAAGAATAGATAGAGTATACTATATATAAATTTCTAAGCTGGGGGTGGGTGAAAGGTGTGCCGGGGCCATGGTGACCCGGTTGCCGCAACGGGACGGGTCGCGTGGCCCGTCCCGACACGGGGGACCCTGTCCTGGAGCGCCCTCAGGCGCGACCGTCCGAAGGGCGGCTGTGCGCGGTGCTGCCATCGGTTCCGACACCCATTCGTATCGGCGGGGTGGGGATGCTTCGATCGCCTTCTCGCATGAGATCGCACGGGCCACTTCCCAACGCTGCTCGAACGCGTCCCGGACCTTCGTGCAGGTGTACGGATGCGGCGCTACCTCCGGTGCCGGAAGAGGAGGGAGGGCCTGGGTAGGTATCGGGAGAGGTACCTGGACGGGGAGCTATGACTGGCCTACATGGCCTGAATAGCGAGGATGTATACACTACACATCCTTCAGCCTCGTTTCTTCCTT
>CBDUQW010000068.1:0-18406 GCA_965369625.1 uncultured Thermoplasmata archaeon
AGGAGGAGGACATAGAGTCCAAGATCCGGAACCTGGAGCTCTTCGGCGTCGGCTCCACCCCCAACGCGAGGAGCCTGCTGGACAAGCACAACATCTCGCCCTTCGTCGAGGGCGTCATCACCGGCGTCGCCGGCGTGCTCCTCAACGAGGGGAAGCGCCGTGACTTCGATGTGGTGAGCCTGCTGGCCGAGGCCCATTCCAACTATCCCGACGCCCGGGCTGCCGCGAGGATCATCGAGGTTCTGGACCGGCTGGTCCTGAACATCCATATCGACAGCAAGCCGCTGTACAAGGAGGCCGAGGCCATCGAGATGCAGATCAAGAGCATCCGCAGCCAGGCAAAGGCCTCCAAGGTGTTGAAGGCGCCCCCGTCGCCGAGGATGTACGGTTGAGGCCGCGCCTCCGCCCTAGGACCCTCAACGGGAGGGCTCGCGGATTGCCCCCGATTCAAGACCTAGCCAGCACATCCAAGCTGGCCCCCGTCCATTAAATAAACCTTTAATAGAGGGTTACCTATTCTGAACCGAGGTATTCTGGATGCAAGGCGGTAGTCTTCTCCCACGGGCTTTATTCTGGATAGTGGCCCTTATCGCGCTGGTCGGTGCAGTGACATTGCTGGTCGCCGACGATGCCGAGGCGGTCACCTCCATCTCGCTGTCCATCCAGGGCACCGATACCCAATCGGTCGGCCCTGGCAGCTCAGCCACCTTCAAGATAAACGTGACCAACACGCTGACGACCACCCAGCTGACGGTGAACCTGACCAACTCGACGCCTCCGACCCACTGGACCGCGCAGTTGAGCCAGACCCAGATCACCGTCCCGGCGCTGGCGACCCGGTCGGTGACCCTGACCGTCGGGGTCCCCGCCAACGCGACGGCGGATTCCGTCGGCAAGCAGATAATCGTGACCGCCACTCCCGACTTCGGCGACACCGAGCAGATCACCACCACCACCAAGGTGTCGCAGACCTACGGCATCCAGACCTCCACCAGCACCGCCTCGAAGACAACGGTGGGAGGCTCGACGGTCACCTTCTCCCTCAACATCTCCAACACCGGCAACGGTGCCGACACCGTTGCGGTGAGCCACTCGGGCCAGCCCAGCACCTGGGTCGTGTCCCACGTGAGCTCGGTGACCGTGCCTGCCGCCGGCACCAGGAGCGTCACCATCACGGTGGTCCCGCCCAGCAACGCCACCGCCGGCACGTACCAGACCACGGTGAAGGCCACCTCCAGCGACGGGACGACCAACGACCAGACCACCTTCATCATCATCATCGACAAGGTCTACGGCCTGACCCTCTCGTCCAGCGACGTGAGCAAGTACGTGACCCCCAACGTGGCGGCCTACTACAACCTGTCGGTGACCAACACTGGAAACACCTACGACAACGCCGTCATCGGCATCGTCAACCCGCCCTCGGGCTGGACGGTGCTGCCCACCTCGAACCCGGTGGCCCTCAACCCCGGCGAGACCAAGGCCTTCCAGATCCTCGTCACGGCACCCACCTCCGCCCTGGCGAACACCCAGGCCCAGATCACCATCAATGCCACCTCCAACGGCAACGCCAGCATCGTGAGGGCCCTGAACATCAACGCGGTGGTCAACCAGGTCTACGACCCGCGGGTGACGCCCCTGACCAACAGCATGGTCATCGCCCCGGGCTCCTCGGGCACCTTCAAGATCAACGTGTCCAACGCGGGCAACGGCAACGACACCATCGACATGAGCCTGAGCGGTCTGCCCACGGGCCAGGGATGGGTGTTCAACTTCAATCCCGTCTCCGTCGCCCTCACGCCCGGTCAGACCAAGACGGTGGACCTGACCTTCACCATCGGTAACAAGGCCGTGTACGGCGACAACCTGATCTCCGTCATCGGCACCTCCCACGGGACAACCCACACGGGCACCACCTCGGTGGTGGTCTCGGTGTCCCAGTTCTACAGCCTGGCCATGGTACCCGTGGGTGCCAGCACCCAGAGGGTCGACCCGGGAGGGAGCATCACCTTCAACTTCTCGGTGACCAACACCGGGAACGGGCCCGACGACTTCACCTTCTCTTCCCTGCGCCTGGAGGGCAGCTGGGTCAGTTACTTCAGCAAGACCACCATCTACAACCTGCCCGCCAACGGCACCGACACCACCATGCTGACCGTCGAGGTGCCCTCCGCCAGCAACTCAGGCACCTACCGCTTCGACGTGAAGGCCGTGTCCGAGGGGAACTCCACGGTCCTTAGGACGGTCTACAACCTGACCATCATAGTCAACCAGCTCTACTCCGTCAGCCTCGAACCGGCGTCACTCTTCGCGTCCGGCCTCCCCGGTCAGGCCACCTACCTGAACCTGACGGTGACCAACGACGGCTCGGGCAGGGACAACATCACGGTGTCCGTGCCGGGCATGTACGCCAACTGGGTCACCTTCAACGTGACCACCGTGACCCTCGACCCGAGTGCATCGACCAGCGTGGAGGCGACCATCGTCCCCGCCACGGACACCCTGGCGGGTGACGTGACCATCACCTTCCGCGCCACCTCGAAGGGCCGCACCTCGGTGTACGACGAGGCCTCGGTCACCTTCACCGTCGACGAGTTCTACTCCCCGTTGCTCGGGGCCGTGGACTCCGAGATGTACAAGAAGCCATCCGAGACCGCCACCTTCACCATCCAGCTGAAGAACGACGGCAACGTCGCCGACACGTACAAGGTCAACTTCACCTCCAACCCGAGGAACCTGGCCTCCTACAGCCTATCCTCGCCCTTCGTCATTCTGGGCGCGGGCGCGACCCGCACCTTCAGCGTGACCGTCACCGTCCCCGCCGGGGAGCCCGTGGGAGACCTGAGCTTCGTGCTCCAGGCCACCTCGGGGAACGATACCACCGCATTCAGCTCGCTTCCCTTCACCGTCAAGGTGGTGGCCGTCTACAGCGTGAACCTGTACAGCTACGACCCCACCGCCTCCGCGCAGCCCACCGACACCGATACCCTGGAGATCCGCGTCGAGAACACCGGGAACGGCCAGGACACCTTCAGCCTCAAGGCCATCGGCCCCTACTACAAGTGGGCCAGCTTCGAGTCCAACCAGGTCACGGTCGCGGCAGGGGACGAGACGGTGGTCAACATGACCATCACCGTGCCGGACGGGACCTCCACCGGCGATTACACCATAGACGTGGTGGCCACCTCCACCTCCGACTCCTCGGTCACGAAGACGCTGACGGTCACCGTGACGGTGGAGCACAAGGAGGATGTCGAGCTGAAACCGTCCGACCTCATCCGCCAGCGGTCCACCGATCCGGGCGGCTCCGTCACCTACGATGTCAAGGTGAGCAACCTGGGCGTGGACGCCCACGTGGTCAACCTGGCCATCAGCGGTCCCCACAAGGACTGGGTCAAGCTCAACCGCACCCAGGTGGTCCTCAGCGGCGGGAGCTCCAGCGAAGTGAAGGTGACGGTCACCGTGCCGGAGGGGACGACCCCGATGTCCTTCGACGTCAACATCACCGGGGTCCTGGACGACATGGCGACCAGGAGGGACACCCTGACCCTCATAACCACCGTCAACACCGTCCGCGGTGTGAAGGTGGAGCTCAACGACACCACCGTCACGGGCTTGCCTGGCCACACCACCACCGTCACCCTGAACGTGAACAACACCGGCAACGCCGCCGACACCTTCGAGTTCTCCGTCGACGTCAACGAGGACTTCGTGACCTTCTCCCCGACGTCCCTGACCCTGGCTGCAGGCGCCAACGCCAACGTGACGGTGCGCATCACCGCGCCCGACGACCCCCTCACCCCCACGGGGCTCCACTACATCAACGTCTCCGCCACCTCCAAGGGCAACAGCTCGGTCTCCGGCTCCGACCTGTTCGAGTTCGAGGTGGAGCAGGTGTACGCGGTGAGCATCAAGGCCTCCCCCGTGCGCAGCACGGTGGACCCGGGCACCAACGCCCAGTACAACATCACCGTGACCAACGACGGCAACGGTCAGGACACCTTCATGCTCACCCTCGACGGTGCCAGGAAGGCATGGGGCAGGCTGTCCAAGACCCAGGTGACCCTGGGCCAGGGCGCCGAGGTCGTGGTCGTGCTGACGGTGCGCGTTCCCTCCAACCAACCGGTGGAGGAGGCCGAGGTCATCGTCGTGGCCACTTCCTCCGACGGCATCAACGTGACCGATAGGGCCTCGACCGTCACGACCATCAGTCCCTTCTACGGCGTGGACCTGTCGATAACGGATCCTTCCAAGAAGGCCCTGCCTGGACAGTACGTGCTGTTCAAGGTCAAGGTCAAGAACACCGGCAACTCCCGGGACACCTTCAACTTCGAGGTGACCGGGGACTACGCCTTCTGGGTCCGGACCCTCGACCCCCTCACCATCGACGCGGGCAAGACCGCGACCCTGGACGTGAACGTCACGCCGCCCCTCGAGGCGGCGAACGGAGTATACACCTTCACCATCAACGCGTCCTCCGAGACCCAGGGCGACGCCTACGACACGCTGGACCTGGAGGTCACCATCGACGTCTACTACCGGATGGACGTGACCATCAACAAGAACGAGATCAACTCCTCCCCGGACGCCGAGGAGACAGTGCTCATCTTCGTCGAGAACCTGGGCAACGTCAACGACACCTACGACGTGAGGGTCCTGGGCTCGTACGCCTCATGGGCGACCCTCGACAACACCACCCTCGACGTGGACGAGAGCGCCACCGGCATCTCCACCGCCACCATCGTGGTGAACACCACCCTGTCGGGCGAGTACAGGATCCGCTTCGAGGTCACGTCCCATGGTGGAGGCAACGTCTCCGAGGTGGAGGTGACCATCATCATCGAGCTGACGTACGGCGTCACCCTCACACCCGGGAAGGACGAATTCCCCTCAGCCCCCAACACCTCCGTCGACATCGAGGTGATGCTGACCAACGACGGCAACGTGGAGGACACCTTCACCCTCAGCATCTCGCAGCTTCCGGGTAGCCTGTGGGACGCGACCCTGTCCGACGACGAGCTGACGGTCCTCGGAGGAGAGGACTCGTACTTCAACGTCACCGTGGACATACCGCCCGGAGTGAACGCGGGCACGTACAAGATCACGGTGCGGGCACGGTCGACCAAGGCACCCCTGTCCCCGACCCCATCGGACACCATCGCTCTGAACATCACCCTGGACTTCGCCGTCAGCGCCACCGGCCCCTCGGGCGCGATCTCGCTGCTGCCCGGCAGGTCGGACACGGTCCAGGTCGTCGTCAAGAACGAGGGCCTGGGCGAGGACGGCTTCAAGCTGTCCTTGACGGACGACGCGTACGACGACTGGGTCAGTTTCGGTGCGACCCTCATCGTGCTGGGCGCCGGCCAGACCGGTGCCGTCGACGTGACGGTCACCCCGCCGTCGGACGCCAAGACCGGCACCTACGTCATCAGCGTCAAGGTCAACTCGGTTTCGGACACCTCGGTGTTCGACATCGCTGACATCACTGTGAAGGTCAAGCAGGTGTACGGGGTGACGGTCAAGCCCATCTCCTCCTTCGTGTCCGGTCAGGCCGACGAGTACCACTACGTGGACCTGACGGTGACCAACACGGGCAATGGCGAGGACGACATCACCCTCACGGCCAGTCCACCCGTGGGAGCGCCCATCGAGGTCCAGTTCGTCGGCGGCGACACCGTCACCTTGAGACCAGGGGAGGAGGTCATCGTCTCCGTCCGGATAAGGGCCCAGAGTGGCGCAGAGGCCGCCTCGTACCTCATCGACGTGGTCGCCGCCGCATCATCCACCTCGGCCGATCCCTTCCACGTGACCATCAGCTATGAGATACCTGCCATCCACGCAGTGGACGTCAGGACCAACACCGGCCAGGACAAGGTGTTCATCCTCGACGCGGATGTCGGGTCGGACTACGATTTCACCATCGAGGTGTTCAACGACGGGAACATCGAGGACACCTATGGCCTCTCCATCACCTCCGACGACCCATCGCTGGCGTCCTGGTTCACCTTCCTGGACACCGAGATGACCATCGCCGCGGGCAAGTCCCAGATGGCCCTGGTCACCGCCAGCATCCCCTTCAACGCCCTGGCAGGGGAGTACGACTTCGGTGTGCTGGTCAAGTCCCAATCGGTGAACGTCTCGGCCACCCTGGACGGGACCATCGAGGTCGCCACCGATCGCTACGTGACCATAAGCACCGACGTCATGTCATCCTCTGTGGACCCCTCGGGTGGCACCGGTGGGGCAGCCACCTTCACCATCACCGTCCACAACGACGGCAACGTCCAGGAGTCTGTGACCTTCGACATCACCTATCCCAACACGTGGGGCCCGCCGAAGCTGACCCCGGATACGGTCACCGTGGCCCCAGGCAAGACGGCCGACATGTTGCTGGAGTTCCCGCCGGGGTCTTCAGTCCCGCCGGGAGCTGATGCGGTCAACGCGATCACGGTGACGGGCAGGTACGGCTCCCAGCCTTCCAACATGCTCTCCCTCACCATCTACGTCCTCAAGCCCGACGTGGACGTGAAGGACGTCGTGCTGTCGGACTACAAGCCGGCCGACGGGGACCTGGTGGACGTCACGGTAACGCTCAAGAACACGGGCCAGGTGGACGCCACCGGCCTCACCGTCGTCCTGCTGGTGAACGAGATCGAGGTGGCCCAGGTCACGGGCCAGAGCGTGCCCGCCAACGGCGAGCGCGACGTGCCCCTCAACTGGATCGTGGACGAGGACCCCGGTTCCATCGTCACCATGAAGGTGCGCATCCCGCAGATCGACCTCACCTACACCGTCGCCGAGCCCATCACGATAAAGGAGGATGACTCTGGCTTCCTGGGGATGGTCGAGGGCCTGGGCTTCATCTACCTCATCGGCATGGGCCTGCTCCTGGGCTTGCTCCTGGGCATCCTGCTCATGCTGGTCGTCCGGGGCTCCTACAAGAGGCGCCTCGAGGCGGCCCGCGCCGCCGGCATGGCCGAGGGCATGGCCCTGGCCGACGAGGAGGAGCCTGAGGGCGAGGGCGCCGAGGAGGAGGAGGAGATGGACGAAGAGGAGGCCGACGGGGACATGGCCGGGGGTGACGAGGAAGCCACGGAGGAGGGCGAGCCCGAGGAGGACGAGGACGCCGAGCCCGTGACGGTCCAGTGCCCCAAGTGCGAGACCCTGAACGTGGTCACCACCAGCCAGCGTCCCGTCGAGTTCCGCTGTGAGAAATGCAACAGGCTCCTCCGACTGAGCCGCTGAGGCGCCCCCGGGGGCGCCCCATCCCAGCGGCATCGACGTTCACGGGGGGAGGAGGATGGAGTACCGCGTCCTCGCCGAGACCTACAAGGCCCTGCAGGCCACCACCAAGCGCCTGAAGATGCGCGACATCCTGGTGACCCTCTTCGGGAACACCGAGCCCCAGCTGATGGCCAGGGTCGTCTACCTCACCCAGGGTGTCCTGGCTCCCGACTGGGAGGGCCTCCAGCTGGGCCTGGGGGACAAGCTGGTGTCCCGTGCCATCGCGCTGACGGCCGGGATCGGCGACGACGAGCTGGAGGCACTGGTGCACAGGGAGGGCGACCTGGGCCTCGCCGCCGAGGCGGCCTTCGCCTCCAAGGGCCCCAAGCAGGTCCAGCTGTTCGCCGAGCCCCTGACGGTGGACCGGGTCTTCGATTCCCTGACCCAGGTGGCCAAGGTGGAGGGCTCTGGTTCCACCGAGAAGCGGATCCGCCTGCTGCAGCAGCTGATGATGGACGCCGACCCCCTCTCCGCCCGCTACATCGTGAGAACGGTGGTGGGCAAGCTCCGCCTCGGCATCGCGGACATGACCATCCTGGAGGCCCTGGAGAAGGCGTTCCTCTGGGCCGAGGACGAGGAGCGGGTCATGGGCTCGGACAAGGCGGTGGAGGCCATCTACAACGTGCATCCGGACATGGGCGCCATCGCCGAGGCGGTGGCCACCCGGGGGGCCGACGGCCTGGAGGGTTTCGGCGTCCAGGTGGGGGTGCCCATCCGTTCGATGCTGGCCGAGCGCCTCGGCTCCACCGAGGAGATACTGGAGAAGATGGGGGGACGGTGCGCCTTCGAGTACAAGTACGACGGCATGCGCATCCAGGCCCACGCTGGCCCCGATGGTGTCTTCCTGTTCTCCAGGCGCATGGAGACCGTCACCTCCCAGTTCCCGGACGTGGTCCGGGCCATGGAGGCCGCCTTCGCGGGCCACCGGGTCATCATGGAGTTCGAGGCGGTGGTGCACAACCCCGAGACGGGGGAGCTGCTTCCCTTCCAGGAGGTGAGCCACCGGCGGGGTCGCGTCCACGGTATCGACGCCTCGGTGGAGGACTACCCCCTGGTGCTGTTCGCCTTCGACCTGCTGTTCGAGGACGGCGAGGAGCTGCTGTACCGTGACTTCGAGACGCGGCGCTCCCACCTGGAGGCCCTCCTCGAGGGCGTGGACGGGGGGCCCATCCGCCCCTCCCAGCTGCGATGGGTCGAGTCCCCCGAGGCAGGTGACGACTTCTTCCTCGAGGCCATCTCGGCGGGCTGCGAGGGCATCATCGCCAAGGCCGTCGGCGACGGGTCCATCTACAGGGCTGGCGCCCGGGGATGGCAGTGGATCAAGTACAAGCGGGACTACCGGTCTGGCATGACGGACACGGTGGACCTGGTGGTGGTCGGCACCTACGTCGGCGCGGGCAAGCGCACCGGCTTCTACGGCGCCCTGCTGATGGCCTCGGTGAACGAGGACGAGGGCACCCTGGAGAGCGTGTGCAAGCTGGGCACCGGGTTCAAGGACGAGGAGCTGGCGGCCCTGTACGAAAGCCTCTCGCCCACGGTGCTGAGGGAGGCGCCGGGCAACCTGAGGTCGGGGCTGCAGCCCGACTTCCACGTGGACCCCCAGCTGGTCCTGGAGGTGCTGGGGGCGGAGGTGACGCTGAGCCCCGTACACCGCTGCGCCTTCGGGCACCTGCGCCCCGAGACGGGCCTGGCCATCCGGTTCCCCCGCATGGTCCGGGTCCGCGACGACAAGGGCCCCGGCGAGGCCACCACCTCGGCGGAGATCGAGGACATGTACCGCCGGCAGCTCAAGCGGGCGGACTAGGCGGGATGGTCCTATCATCGAGCCCGGTTCATCCCACCATCAGATCGCTGAGCTGAGGATGAAGGCCGCCACGATCAGGCCGATCACGAAGGATATGATACCCACGATGATCCACGTGATGAAGACGTAACCGAAGGCGGTGCCAAGGGCGACGTCGTTGGCCACGGACTGGGCGTGGCTGTGGACCCAGATGCTCCATATGAACCCGACCAACAACAGGCCCAGCACTACCGATAAGCTGCCGCACATGGATCGCAGGGCATCCATCACCGCGTCCGGGTCCTCGTCCTCGAGGCCCGAAAGGTCCATGCTCCCGATGATGAAGGGCATGGCGATGGCGATGAGGACGGTGATGATAAAGTAGGGGAACATGGCGTAGCCCATCATCCCGATGGTCCTCTCCATGCTCGGTCTCCTTCCCCTGCTCTTGACGAACGTGAACACCAGGTAGGCCGAGATGAAGAAGAACGCGATCCCCGTGATGACGCCGATGACCGACTGGGTGGCAGAGCCTCCCCCGCTCCCGGGAACGGTGATAACGTCATCGGGGACCTCCAAGCTCCCGAGGACCGCGAGCATCATCATCGCGCTGATCCCGGCGGAGAGCAGGATGAAGGTCATGGCGAGGACGATGCCCTGGGATGAGCCAGTGTGGTCGTTGAGGGCCTCGAAGGCCTCCTTGGGATGGAAGAGCAGCTTGAACAGGTTCCCGATGTCAACGTAGGGCTTCTGCTCTGGCTTGTCATAGACCCCTGGATGGTAGGTGGGCGGGTACGGGACAGGCGGGCCGGGCCCCCCGTAGTAGGGTTGTCCCGGCGGAGGTGGATACGGCTGGCCCCCGTAGGGTTGCTCCAGGGGCGGTTGCGGCTGCGCCCCCATCGAGGGTTCCCTGACCTCGGTGGGAACACCTGCTGTCTGGGCGAGGGCGGGCCCGAGGTCCGCCCCGCAGTGGACGCAGACACGATAGCTCTCGGCCAGGCCACGGTCGTTGTCACGTCCGCAGCTGGGGCACGCCACCTCACCCGTCATGATGCCTGGATGGGAGGTGACGGCACAAAAGCCTTTTGGAAATGGTAGGGCCTCACTTGAGGGCCAACACCTTGTCCTGGATGGAGCTCGCGCCAAAGCCCCCGCTGGAACGTGCTAACCGAGCCCGTAATCTTGCCCGAACTGGCCGAACCGTCCTTAGAATCCAGTCCCTATACCCACCGCTATGAATATGACTATGGTGATCGCAGCGGTGATTAGGTAGGTAACGAACCACGCGACGAAGACGATCCCCGTCGCCGTTCCCTTGGGGCAATCGTTGGCGACGGACTGGGCGTGGCCGTGGACGAACAGCGCCCAGATTAACGCGATGAGGTAGATTATCATCGCACCGCATATCCCTCCAAGACCGGCCAAGATATCCTCATCAGACGCATCCGGATCAAAGCCCTGCAATGAGAGGGGCATGACCACTGCGGCAATGAGCATGAGGATGAACGCCGGGAACTTGGCGTAGCCCATCAGCCCCAGCGTCTTGTCCATCGACGGTCGCCGGGACGTTGACGGGTTCTTTAGTATCGCGTGGACTATCCATCCAACGAGCCAGAACATGGCGAGGCCGATGGGTATGTTTATTATGGAACTGACGAGGGAGGTCCCCGACCCGAACGGGGCACCGCCTCCATCAGGGAGATCGAAGTCGCCCAAGATGACGAAGTTAGCGATAATGGACACGACTGCGGTCACCACGATGAAGATGATGGCCAGTATCCAACCCTGGACCTGGCTGGTGTGGTCGTAAAGGTTCTCGAAGGCCTCCTGTGGCTTTACCAGCACCTTGAAGAGGTTCCCGAAGTCCAGGTAGGGTGTCTGCTGGGGCCTCTCGTACACGCCAGGGTGGTAGGTGGAGACCATCATGGGCGGAGGGGCGCCGTACATGGGGGGTGGTCCCCCAGGTGGTGGGTATGGCTGTCCACCGTAGGGTTGCTGTCCGTAGCCCGGAGGGGGTGCGCCGTACGCCGGCGGTGGTTGTTGGTACCCTGGAGGAGCGCCCGGAGGAGGGCCCTGAGGATAGCCGGGGGGAGAGGCTGGAGGAGGACCTGTCGGAGGGCCTGGAGGAGGGCCCGGAGGAGCACCTGGAGGTGGGCCTGTTGGAGGTTGCTGTTGGGTTTGTGTCGGCTCCTGGGCCGGCGCCTGACCATCTATCGTTCGCTGAAGATCCTCCATAGGAGAGGTGCCTGTTATCGCCGGTCCCAGATCCGCCCCGCAATGGACGCATACCCTGTAGGTCTCCGCCATCCCAGCGTCATTGCCCTGCCCACAGCTTGGACACACCACCTCGTCCGTCATGGTCCAAAGAATCGTCGGAGGGGAAATAAACCTATGGAAATCGTGGGGTCATCACTTCAGGGCCCGGAGGAGCAGGTCCCAGACCAGGGCCACCTTGATGGGCCTCCCCATCTCCTGCGACGCCTCCTTGAGGTTGGAAAAGCAGGTGGGGCAATCGGTGACCAGGATGGACGCCCCCGTCTCCACCGCCTCCTGGACGCGGGCCTTGGCCACCTCCATCGCGAGGTCGGACCGGGTCGAGACCAGGCCGCCCCCTCCGCCACAGCAGGTGGTGTGTGCGCCGTGGTTCTCCATCTCCACGATGGTCGCCCCGATGTGCCGGAGCAGCTCCCGGGGCTCGTCCACCACGCCCATGTAGCGGGCGTTGTGGCACGGGTCGTGGTAGGTGACGGTGGCATCCAGGGGCCGCCTCACCTCCAGGTCCTTGATGCGCTCGGCCATGGCCTCCATGGCGTGGCGCGCCGGCAGCTCGCACCCCTCCACCAGCTCCACGGTGCAGGTGGGGCACAGGGTGAGGATCTCCTCCTCTCCGCCCAGGATGTCCATGATGCGCTCGCGGTTGGCCTCGTATCTGTCCTTGAAACCGAAGATGCGGAGGGGATAGCCGCAGCAGACCTCCTCCAGGATGCGCGGTTCCATGCCCGCCAGCTCCAGGACGGAGAGGATCTTCCGCAGCGCGTTGGCCCGGTACCCCCAGCGGCAGCCCGCGTACACCGTCACGGCGCCCTCCCGGGGCTCCGCCATGGCCTGGGCGTAGATGCTGCCCGTCTCCTCCACGTTCTTGGACACCTCGTCCAGGGAGTCGATGAAGTAGCCCTTCTCCACCAGCTCCTGGCGCATGGCGATGAAGTGCTCGGTGTTGGGAACGGCGCACATCACGTCGCAGTTGCCGCACAGCGTGCAGGTGAAGATGGCCTCGGCCAGCTCCTGTGAGGGCTCTATCTTGCCCTCCAGGTAGCCCCTGATGATCCGGTTCTTCCCGGTGCTGCTGTGGACCATCCGGCCGGTGATGTCGTATATGGGGCAGTTCCTCCGGCACAGGCCGCAGGAGGCGGCGTAGCAGGTCATGACCTCGTCGTGGAGGCGCTCGTCTCCCACGCGCCGCTCCTTGTCCTCGCGGCCCCCGTCCCCGCTCAACCGTCATCCCTCCCGGCCGGACGCGCGTCGTCGTCCCATTTCTTGCCGGTGTTCATGATGAACTGGGGGTCGAACAGCTCCTTGATGCGCCGGTAGTACGCGATGGCGTCCCCCGCCTCCTCGCGCATCGTCCCGGTCTTGATGTAGGTGTCGGACATGTAGGTGGTGGAAGTCCCGCCCAGCTCGATGGCCTTGCGGGCCATGTCCACGACGAAGGCGCGGAAGGCGTCCACCTGGGCCTGGTCGTGGTAGTCCACGAACACCGCGCAGGAGAGGGACAGCCCGATGGAGTTGGGGTGCTCCAGGTACGCGTTCATCCCCAGCACCTGGAGGCCGTGCTTCTCCAGCAGGGGCATGAAGCCCTCGTCGTAGAACCTCTCCAATTCCCCCATGGGGACGCCCACGTCGGCGGCCCCGAACATCTTCTCCCCCTGGCTCGCGGGCCACTTCTGCTGGAAGGGTTCGAACTCCAGGGTGTGCTTGGAGGTCCACCAGCTGTCCACGATGTCCCGCTCGACCACGGTCTTCCCGCCGAAGTCCTCCTCGCCCTTGCGCAGCACCCAGTCGGTCTGGAAGTCCACCAGCTCCTGGTCGCCGGCGATGGCGAAGGCGAACAGCGCGCCGGCCCAGTCGGGGATCTCCGGCTCGTGGCCGTGCTTGACCTTGTAGGCGTGGGTGTAGAACCCGAGACGGTGGCGGCAGTTCACGTGGGCCGCCTCCAGGCTGATGCCCGACCGGAGGCAGTGGCCGATGAGCTCGATGGCCCGGGTGAGGGAGGGGAGCACGACCATCTCCACCCTGCGGAAGGGAGGCAGGGGCTCCACCTTCAGCGTGGCCTCGGTGACGATGCCCAGGGTCCCCTCGGCGCCCACGAAAAGGTCCTTGACCTTGTACCCCGAGGAGGTGAACCGGGTCTTGCGGTGGCCGAACTCAATAGCATCCCCGTGGCCGTCCACCACCAGGACCGAGAGCAGGGGCTGGAGGACCTTGCCGTGCCGCATCCCGAAGGTGCTGTCGTTGTCCGAGGCGATGGAGGCTCCCACGGTGCAGCTCCACTTGGACTCGGGCAGGTGGGGCAGCCACAGGCCCAGTGGCTGGAGGACGTCGTTGATGCTCTGGAGGGTCGCCCCCGCCTGGACGCGGACCACCTGGTTGGCCTCGTCCACCTCCAGCACGCGGCCCATGGTGTGGGTGGCAAGGAGGATGCCGCCCCGGATGGCCAGGGCCCCGCCCAGCATGCCGGTCATACCGCCCACGGGGGTGATGGGCACGCCGTGCCGGAGGGCCACCCGGACCACCTCCACCACGTCCTGGGTGTCCCGGGGGGCCACCACGACGTCTGGCACCACCTCCTCCCCCGGCCCCATGGGCGAGAAGTCGGAGGAGTAGGAGAACCGGTCGAAGTCGGCGTCCAGGACCTTGTCGGGACCCAGCGCCTCCCGAAGCTCGTCGATGTACGTCATTGCACCACCCGGGCGCCCTGAATCGGCTCACGGGATATTAAGATTGGTCCCCCTCGCTCATTCAGGACCCTGACCCTTGGAATCGCTCTTTCCTGGGGGAGAGGAGGGTTCTGCGTTTCGATGGTCCCCGCTCGGTCTCCCGCCTCCCCTCCGGCCCCTGCGCCTGCCCCGCCTGCTGCGGTCCCTTCCGTCGAAGGGCCCCTTGATGGTCAGGTGCTCTGCGATGCGGATGCGCATCAGGTCCTCCCCGACGATGGTCCGCACCCCGCTCTTCTTCGCGATCCACTCGGCCTGCATCCTGGGGTCCTCCCGGAGCAACTTGAGACCCAGGTGGTTGAGGACGGCCAGCTCGGGCCTCACGCCCGCCACCAGCTGGGCGGCGTCCTCGGTGCAGAGGTGGTGGTCGATGCGGGCGCGCAGTGGCCGTGTCAGGGGCACGATCAGCACCCTGGCGCCCTCGTTGGCGTCGATGACGTCCTCGTGGAGGGAGGTGTCGGGCACGTACCCGATGTCACCGTTGGTGGTGGTGATGCGGAAGCCCACGGTCGTGGGGTCCGAGTGGTCCGCCGGGGTGGCCAGCACCCTGAGGTGACCCAGTTCGACGAGGTCGCCGGGTTCCAGCATGTGGACCTCCTCCACGGCACCCTGGTGGTAGGCGGAGATGGCGGGGCCGAGGGTGCCGTCGCCCTCGAGGACGCTGCGCGAGGCCAAGAGGTAGCCCCGCTTGTTGCGCCTCCCGTTGGTCATGGCCTCCGTCAGCACCTCGGCGTCGGTGTAGTGGTCGGGATGGCAGTGGCTGACCAGGATGGCGTCCGTCCTCATGGGGTCCAGCCTCGCCCTCCTCATCATGACCAGGGAGCCCGGGCCAGGGTCGATGTGAACGCTCACACCGTCCTCTAGATAGATGCCCCCAGTGGCTCTCTCCTGCGTCACGGTGGCGAAGCGGCCGCCCCCCGTACCCAGGAGGGTCAGCCTTGTCATATGGGGCGAAATGGCGCCCCCCGTAGATAAATCCTTACCAAGGGAGCCCGTCAGCGGTCGAAGAAGGGGCTCTTGCCCACCGCCGCCATGGGTATTGCCAGGCAGAGGCCGGGACCGATCATGCCCAGCTCGATGGCCACCACCGCCCCCCGGTACATGATGCGGTTGTCCACGTTGTGCACCTGGGCGGTCTTCACCGCCGAGCCCACGGCTATCCCCAGGTCCTGGGACCGGAACACGCAGGCGGGGGTGAAGTCCCCCCCGGGCGCGTCGGCCCTGGCCGCCTCGAAGGCGGCGCAGGTGCCGTGGCCGCAGGCGTTGCAGTCCAGGCCGATGGCGGGGTGGTCCAGGAGGCCGATGAGGAGGACGGCATGGCAGCGGAGCACGCTCCTGCCGTCGCGGACGAAGTGCGCCTTGTCCTCGGCCTCGCCCTTGGCCACCATGGCGTGGCCGAGCCGGTCCACGTCCTCGCCCGTCACCAGCTGGATCTCCAGGTAGTCCTGGCCCATGCCCTTGGGGGCGGTGCGTGCCGCCAGGGCCATCAGGCGGCCCACCTCGATGACCGCCTGCCGTATCTCGTCCTCGCAGCCCTCGCCCGTGGTCCTGCTCAACCCGTCGCTCATGTCCTCACCTGCTGGGTAGATGCCTTCCAGGCCCAAAATCCCTTCGGCCCCATGGCAATACCTTTAAATATCGAACCTATCATAAGGGCTCTGCTTGAGGTGAGCCATTGGCACAATGGATGGGCAAATCCCGAAGGAAGATAACCGGCGGCCTCCGTCGTCCCAATCGCAAGAAGAGGCGGAGCGAGATCGGTAGGGAGAAGCTATTCACCTCCGTGGGCAAGCAGAAGGCCTTCAAGGCCAGGACCAGGGGCGGCAACTCCAAGATGCGCGTGGTCCATGCCGAGAAGGCCAACGCGGTGGACCCCAAGACCGGGAAGGTCCAGTCGACGACGATCACCACGGTGCTGGAGAACTCCGCCAACCGGAACTACGTCCAGCGCAACTTCTTGAACAAGGGTGCCATCGTCCAGACCGAGCTGGGTGCAGCCCGCGTGACCAGCCGACCAGGGCAGGACGGCGTAGTCAACGTCGTCCTCCTGGAGAAGTGAGCCTCCCCCAGGGGGCGTGACGACCTTGGTGAGTGCCCGGGACGGCTACTTCATCCTCTACCCTCAGTACTTCGACCGCCGTATCAGCCGCGGCGAGGGCAGGCGGGTCCCCCGTGACATGGCCGTGAAGGCCCCCACCTCCCTCAACGTGTTCCATGCAGCCCAGGCTGCCGGGTTCGACCCCGAGCTGGACCCCGAGTCGCACCACCCGGCGTTCTGGTTCCACAGGGCGGGCCGCGTGCTCATCTCCGTCGACAACGTGGACGGGACCAAGGCCGGCCTCATCAACGTCATCGCCCGCTACATGAAGAAGCGCTGAATGAAGGGGTCTCGGGACCGCCACACCGGACGGCCCCGAGGGGTGATGGCTCAAGAGAGATGGTTCCCATCCACATCGTCCCATACCATCGGCAGGTAGGCCACCTGCTCGTGGATGCCGGTGGTGATCACCAGCTTCGCCATCCCTGCCCTCACGTCGTCGCCCAGGGTGACCGACACCTTGAACTTGCCGTCCTGGCCGGTCACCACGGGGTCGGAGGCGGGGGTGAGCGCTCCGTCCTGCTGTATCCATATCTGGACCAGCATGGGGGTCTGGATGGGGGACCAGTCACCGGTCCCGTCCCCTGAGTAGGTGGTCATGTTGAACTCGATCTGGCCCTCCACGTTGAACGGGACGCCCTTGGTCACGACCGCAGGGAAGAAGGGGTCGGGACAGGTGTCGTTCCCCACGACCCTCGACCAGGCCAGCCAGTCGGGCTGCCAGGTCCTGGGGTCGATGTCATCGTTGAGGTGGTCACCGTCGGTGTCCTCCAGGAGGGGGTCGGAGGTCTGGTCCCCGTTGGCGGGGTTCCCTCGGACCTCGGCGCCGTCCTTGACGCGGTCGCCGTCGGTATCTGGGTTCCGGGGGTTGGTCCAGTTCAGGGGCTCACGGGTCAGGGGATCGTACCTCCACTCCTCCCAGTTGGCGAGCCCGTCCATGTCGTTGTCATCGTGATAGTCATCGATGCCGTCGCCGTCCGAGTCCGCCCTGTGCGGGCTGGTCCCGGTGTAATGCTCGTCACCGGAGACCTTCCAGACCTCCTGGCCGTCCCAGAGCCCGTCGTCGTCGGTGTCCCTGTCGTTGGGGTCGGTGCCGTAGGCGAACTCGAGGCCGTCGTGGAGCTTGTCACCGTCGGAATCCTTGTTGAAGGGGTCGGTACCCCAGACGGGCTCGAACACGTCGGGCAGGGTGTCGTTGTCGGAGTCCGGTTCGCGCGGATTGTCACCCGGGCCGATACCCCCACCGAAATCGTCGTAGCCATCAGGTATCAGGGGCCTGGGGTCGGTTGAATCGATAGGATACTTATCACCATCGGTGTTTGCGTTCAGGGGGTTGGTGCCTTCCTGGAACTCCCTGAGGTTGTCCCAGCCGTCGTTGTCGGTGTCGAACGCGTCGTCGTCGGGGTTGGTGGGGTCGAGGCCGTAGACGACCTCCCAGCCGTCGTAGCAGCCCCCGCCGTCGGTGTCGGGGTTGAGGGGGTTGGTACCAGCCTTGAACTCGTTAAGGTTCCCAAGACCGTCGCCGTCGGGGTCCGCCTTCCGGTCGGAGGGGTCCATCGGGCCCCAGGCGGACGCCGTGGTCGCGCTGACGATCATAAGCAGGGACACGAGCAACGCCCATCTTCTCATATTCAACCACATCCCGGTGATCTCTGAGGGAAGAATCAGGGCCCTTCGCATAAATAATTAATACGACACGTCTCGAACCGTTTGGGGTGTTTTAATGGGATATTTTGAAGTAATTCTACGGTAGAAATAATACTGGCTACCCAAAGGTTTGGTGATACAATATTCGAATATTGGTACAGGTTTCGAACGGTCGATAGATCGAGGTTCGGTAAGGGGAGTGGGTTCCCCCATCAGCCCTTCATCACGCCCATCGGAACCAGACGTGCCACCTTCTTGGATATCCCGCCCCTGTGGGTGACGTCCACGACCTGGTCGATGTCCTTGTAGGCGTCGGGGGCCTCCTCGGCCAGCACCTTCATGCTCTCGCCGCGCACGTAGATGCCCCGGTTGCCCAGCTCCTTGATGATCCTCTCGGCCCTGAAGGTCTTGATCGACTTGGTGCGGGACATGCGGCGGCCCGCCCCGTGGCAGGTGCTGCCCCAGGTGTCGTCCAGGGCCTGCTGGGTCCCCACCAGGAGGTAGGAGGCGGTGCCCATGTCGCCGGGGATGATGACGGGCTGGCCCACGTCGGCGTAGTCGGCGGACAGCTCGGGCCGCCCCGCGGGGAAGGCCCGGGTG
>CBDUQW010000069.1:0-18370 GCA_965369625.1 uncultured Thermoplasmata archaeon
ATCCAGAGGATGACCTCGGGGTCGACGGGGAACCCGTCCTCGCCGCCTCCGCCCCCGGGTGGGGCTATGGGGACCCCCTGGACGTTCACCGTGATGTCCACATGCTGGGTGTGCTCGGGGTGGCCGTCCACCGTGACCACGACGGGCACCGTCAGGAGGCCCGAGCTCACGTTGGTGGGGATGAAGATCTCCAGGGTGACCGACTCGCTGTCGCCGGCGTCGATGTCCACGGTGGTCACGTCGAGCCAGAATTGGGCACGGTCCAGCCAGGGGGGGACCTCGGATGAGGTGACATCGCCCACCTGGCACAGGTAGGTGAGGCCCAGGAAGGACAGGTCCTCTATGGTGACGCTGACCTGCCGGGTCTGGCCCGGCTCCATCACCAGGTAGTTGGGGTTGGCCGTCAGCTCGAAGGCGTCGTTCTCGACCACGACCCGGAACTCGTCCGACACCGTGATGTGGTTCTCACCGAGACTGTCCCACCAGGTGGCAGATATCTTCCCGGTGAAGTCTCCCTTCGGGTTCATCACGGGAATGGTGGCGGTCGCGGTGAAGCTGGTCGTCTGATCGCGCTGGTTGACGTCGATCCGGGCGGGACTGATGATCCAATCCCAGTCGGTGCCCTCGACGGTGAGGTCCACCTGTTCGGGCTTGATGTACTCGCGCTTCACAGAGACGGTACCGCTGACGGTGGCCAGGTCCGAGCTGAAGGCCACGTGCACCGTCTGGACCTTCGACCCCGCGTCCACCTCCACCGTGATGGTGGGAGGCGTGTCCTCCGCGAGGACGGCCCCCATCGGGATGACCATGGCCAGGCCTAGCGATAGGAGCAACAGGACCGTCATGGCCATCACGGGTGAGCGGAGGTTGGACCTGCTCATCGACAATTACTATGATGCCCGACTATATAAAAGGAATCTGGTTGTTGGTTTTGACGCATCGATCGGTATCAGGTATCGGTCAACATCACTGATCTGCTTCGATTGATGGGAATGAACCTGGCGCCGATAGGTTTTTCTACACCTCTCTCAATCGTGGCCTCTGGTCTCTGGACCGGCCAGGGAGGGTACGATATGCAGGGGAGACGACCGGTGGAGGACCTGCGCATCGACGGCGCTACCGACATCGCCGAGCTCGTCGACCAGATGGGCAGGTCGGGCGGCTTCACGGCGAAGAAGCTGTCCGATGCCGCCGACGTGATGGAGTCCATGGTCCGAGACCCGGACATGTTCACGTTCCTGGCCTTCCCCGCCTGCATCATCGCCACCGGTGCCAGGGGGGTCATCGTGGACATGGTCCGACGGGGCTGGGTCGACGCCATCGTCACCACCTGCGGGACCCTGGACCACGACATCGCCCGGTCCTTGGCCGACTACCACCATGGCACCTTCGACGTGGACGACAGGCAGCTCCACGAAGAGGGGGTCCATCGCCTGGGCAACGTGTTCATCAAGGAGGATGCCTACGGCCCCACCATCGAGGGCTTCATGATGCCCCTCCTGGAGGGGATGGAAACGGATGGCACGGGTCGCATCGGGACCCAGGAGCTGTCGGTGGCCATCGGGAGGGCCCTCGACGACCCCGACGCCCTCACCACCGTGGCCGCTGAACGCCAGGTCCCCATCATCGTCCCCGGCTTCACCGACGGCGCCGTGGGCGCCAACATATGGATGTTCTGCCAGGAGCGGAGGGACCTTCTCATCGACCCGGTGCAGGACGAGAAGAAGCTGGCCGACATCGTCTTCACCCATCCCCGAACGGGTGCAATACTCCTCGGCGGAGGCATCTCCAAGCACCACGTGATCTGGTGGAACCAGTTCAAGGACGGCCTCGACCTGGTCGTCTCCGTCACCACCGCGGTGGAGCACGACGGGTCCCTGTCGGGAGCCAGGGTGCGGGAGGCCATCTCGTGGGGCAAGGTGTCCGAAGGGGCCCGGTACGTCACCGTGGAGGCCGACATAACCCTGGCACTGCCCCTGCTCTTCTCGGCCGTCGACGCCCGGACCAGGGGTGAGGACTGATGGCCCGCGGGTGGATCGGCCGGTCGGACAAGGAGCGGGAGCTGGAGCAGCACATCGAGGGCACCTGGGGTCCCCAGAGGCGCGAGAACCTCTTCAAGAGGATGGCCATCATCGCCGTCCTTGTCATGATATTCTCAATGGCACTCTTCGTCGGCAGCCTCTGGAACATCACCTCGGTGGAGGACACCTACGCCGTGGTCTACACCGGGTCCACGGAGATGTACATCGGCCAGCTGGATCTGAGCGCCAGCGCGTGGGATTCCCTCATCACCGCCACTACGATAACCCTCTACCTGGACATCCCCGACTGGGACGTGGCAGTGGTCCGCGAGATGACCTACTTCAACAGGACCATCGAGGGCGAGCGCCTGGACTACCTCTCGATAGCGCCCTTCACCGGGCAGGTGCTCAAGGACACCTCCGGCAGGCGGGTCGACCTCCAGGTCCGCATCGTCATCGAGACCCCCAGCGTCGAGGTGTCGAAGCTCAGGTTCCTCGGCACGTCGAACTCCTTCAGCGGAACGTTGACCAACCACCCCGACAAGCCCGTGGTGGAACTGGGGTCCTCGGGAAAGGGCGTCGAGCTGGTCGGCAATGGCAAGATAGAGGTGCGGAACGAGCCAGAACGCACCGACATAGAGTACTGGTTCGTGCAGTTCACCCGGACGAAGCTGAGCTGAGACGCCTCACTCCTCGGGTTTCGGAGGCCACTCGGCGGGTGTCTCATCCTTCTTGTGCTCCAACTCCCACTCCTCGGGGGAGAGTTGCTTGTGGATGCCATCGGCGGCCTTGTGCGACTGGGCGACGCACTCGACGACGGTGGAAGGGCCAAGCACGTCGTCCCCCGCGGCGAAGACGCCCTCGCGGCTGCTCTCCCCGGTCTCCTCGTCGATCAAGATGGTGCCCCACCGGGTCAGCTCGATACCGTCGCCCAGCCCGAGCCATTCCAGCTCGGGCGACTGGCTGACGGCGGGTATCACCATGTCCGTCGGGACCTTGAACCCGGACCCGTCCACGGGGACGGGTCTCCTGCGTCCCGAGTCGTCGGGCTCGCCCAGCTCCATCCTGATGCACTCCACCTGGGCCACGTGCTCGTCCTCGTCGCCGAGGATGACGATGGGCGCCACCAGGTACTTGATGTCGACGCCCTCCTCGAAGGCCTCCTCGATCTCGTCGTCGTTGGCGGGGGCCTCCTTCAGGGTACGCCGGTAGAGGATGGTCGCCTCCTTGCCCAGGCGGATGGCGGACCGGGCGATGTCGATGGCCACGTTACCGCAGCCGATGATGCTGATGCGCTGGGGCAGGTCCACGTCCCGCTCGAAGGCAAGGTCGGACAGTATCTCCGATGCCGAGGCCACTCCCTTCAGGTGCTCCCCGGTGATGTTGAGCCGCTTGGGGTCCATGGCACCGATGCCGATGAAGATGGCGTCGTACCCCTGGTAGGTGAGGGTGTCCAGGTCGAAGTCCTTCCCGATGGTCTGGTCGAACCGGAACTCCACCCCCATATCCTCCAGCTGCTTGATGTCCCGCTCGAGTATGTCACGGGGAAGACGGAACCTGGGGATACCGGTCACCAGGGTGCCCCCCGCCCTGTCCATCCGCTCGAGGACCGTCACCTGGTAACCCTTGCGTCTCAGGTCGTCGGCCACCGTCAGGCCCGCCGGGCCCGCGCCGATGATGGCCACCCTCTGCTCCCTCTCCTTGCCCACCTCGGGCATCCAGGGCTCGCCGTAGTCGCAGGCGGCCCGCTTGAGGTCGCGGATGGCCACGGGCTCGAACTTCTTGCCCAGGATGCACCCGCGTTCGCAGAAGGCGGGGCACACGCGGCCCAGGGTGCAAGGGACGGCCAGGTGCTCCCGGTTGAGCCGGAACGCGGTGTCGAAGTCACCCTCGGCGATGGCGCCCACGTAGTCCTTCACGGGGGCGTGGGCCGGACAGGCCTCGATACAGGTGGGCTTCTTGCACTGGATGCAGCGGCTCGCCTCCTCGATGGCCTCCTCCCTGGTGTAACCGAAGTCGGGCTCGCGGAAGGTGGTCTTCCGCTCCTCGAGGGAGATGTACTTCCTCTTAAGGCGGGGTGGCGGAGGCATTGGTTTCACCTAGGCGGAGGGAGAACATGGTGACCGATTGATAAGGGTTTCGCCCAATCTCAGAACTGCTCGATCCACTCGTCGAAGTACCGGGCGATGAGCAACCGCTGCACCTCGGGGGCGCCCTCGCCCATGGCCGACGCCCACGCGTCCAGGGGGTAGCGGTGGATGCGGTTCTCCTCCAGCACGCCGGAGCCTCCGTGCAGGTAGGCGGCCCACATGGTCAGCTCCTTGGCATTCTCGGTGGCGAAGAGCTTGGCCATCGAGGCGGCCATCCTGAAGTCCTTGCCGTTGTCCCTGAGCCACGCCGCCTTGCGGTAGAGGAGCCGGCCCGCCTCGGCGATGATGGCCATGTCGCCGAACTCGTGGCGCTTCGACCGCAGGTCCCAGAGGGTGGCGCCGTAGATCTTCCGCCGCTTGGCCCGATGGTGGGCCAGCCGAAGGGCGCCGACGGCGGTGCCCATGGTCATGGACGCCACGCCGATGCGGCCGTTGGTGAAGGTGGCCATGGTGTGGTCGAACCCCTCGTTGACCTTGCCCAGCATCTGGTCCGCGGGCACTCGCACCTTGTCCAGCTGTATGAAGCCCAGGGAGGCGGGGTTCCACACCAGCTTCTTGAGGGCCCTGACCTTGACACCGGGCGTGTCCGAGTCGATGATGAACAGGCTCTGTCCTTTCCTGGGGTTGTCAGCAAGGGGGTCGGTGACGGCGGACACGACCAGGGCATCGGCCTCGACGGCGTTGGTGATGTACATCTTGCGGCCCGACACCACCCACTCGTCCCCGTCCTTCTCGGCGGTGGTCTGGATGTTCTTCACGTCGGAGCCGGCGGTGGGCTCGGTGTTGCAGAAGCTGATGACCTTGTCGCCCCGGGCGGCGGGCTCGACCCACCGCTCCCGGATGCTGTCGCTTCCCCAGTTGTAGGGGGCGTACACGCCCAGCTGGTTGTTGGCGAAGGCGGCGATGCCGGCCCCCGGGCTCAGCTCCGATATGCGGTCGTAGAGGATGGCCAGCCTCATCATCGGCTGCTCGGCGAGGGCACCATCCTTCCACCGGAGGAGCAGCCACTCCCGAGAGCCCAGCTCCTTCCAGTAGTCGCGGGGTATCCTGTGCTCGCTGTGCCACCTGGACAGGTTGGGACGGATGTAATCGTCCACGAACCCTATGACCTCCGCGTCGAATGCCATCTCCTCATCGGTAAGCTCGAAGTCCACCTGGAAGCCTCCCGGGGCGGGACAGGCGGCCTCGGGGTTAAGCCTTTCGACTGACAGATATGGCTGCAGGCACCGCAACCAACATCGCGACCAGGAGGATGGCTGCAAAGGGAATGGCGGATTCGTTGGATGACGGGTGGACCTCGATGGTGACATTGAAGGTGTCCATGATAGCAGTTGAACCATCCTGAAGCACCGCCACGAGTCCCAACGTGACCTGGTGCATCCCCTCCTTGGCATCCTTTGCGACCTCGATCTCGAAGGGTACCTTCTTCATGAGGTTGGGGGAGACCTCCACCTCTATATCGAACTCGACGGTCTCGACCACACCCTCCGGGTTGGTTATCAGACTGGGAAGGTATGTCGACCACATCGTGCCCTGATTCCAGATCTGGACGATCCCGTTGACAGACCCTCCGGGTCGGGCTGCCCCGGGTTGTTCGATCATCTCAGCCTCCGCGGCGTACTCGGCTATGCCCTTGACGATGATGACCGCGGCGTCGCCATCGGAACCAATTTTCGACCGGGCCATCGCGTTGATGTCGATGCGATGTTCGATACCCGGAGCCGCGTCCTCCTCCAACCAGATGGACAGGTTGAAGTACTGGGTCCCCTCACGGTGGAAGATCAAGGAGTTGGGGGTGGCACAGGCCCACACGTACGAATCCTGAGCCACGACCTCGAGCTGCACCTGTATCGTCTCCCCAGGAGGTTTCTTGCTCATGACCACCCAACCCTGGACCACCCCCTCGGTGGGTTGCTCGGTGGAGGATGGCATATCCAGGACGTTGACCTCGAGGGAACAATCGATCTCCACCCATTCGTCATCTGACCTGAATACCTGAGATGTCTGGGGATGGCTCGATGCCATGCCTTGTCCGGAACATAAAATCGTGGGGAATGCAGGCGAGATCGCTCCAAGGATGATCATCGTGACCGATAGACCAATACAGATCGACCGACCCCTCCATCCATCGTTTCTGTTCATCACGTGACCCCGGGGTTACTATTCCACGTCCTGAGACTTAATCCTTGTCATTCCCGTCCTCTATGTTCCCAACGGGAGCATTTCAAGGCATCATCACCCCTCTCGACGATCCAACCTCCATAGCCCTATGGCCACGGTCACCATCGACAACTCCATGACCAGGAGGTACCCGATGACCCCTTCTAGATCGCTCATCATATCGGACCCCCACCTCCGGTCCCATACCATGACTTTGACGGAATCGGAAGAAGAGCGCATTTGCTCGGCATGTGTCCCATTGCCCTCTTCCACGGACCATTCGATGCTGACCTCGAGCTCCCCGTTCCCCCCTTCAACCCGTCCGACCAGGTCCAGCCACATCTGCACGAGACGCCCGTCCCCGGCAGTGAGGTCCAGGAACGGGGGAACGCCTCTCGGGGCGATCTCCTCGCCATCCAACATGAGGTAGAACGCGAACTGCGCGTCCAAGGTACCGATGTTGGCGACGTATACCGATAGTCCGACCATCTCCTCGTCGGAGATGTTGATCGCGGGGTCGACGGCTTCGATGGAGAGTCGGTGATAGCCCATGACCATGATGGTGCAGGTCGCGTTCGACCCGGTGAGAGCCATTCCCGGCATCGATAGTGTATGGTGGACAGTCAGCTCCCTCGAACCGGGATCGACGCCTGGTGGGACGATAACCAGAACCGAAAACACCTCAGTGCGAGCGATTATGAAGGGTATGACGGAGGGAACGATGTGAACTCCCCAACCCTCTGACTGCTCAGCCGTCAGATAGACCGTGTGTCTCTCGATGCAGCCACATTTCTCGACAGTAACCTCTCCAGTGATCTCAACGAGGGTCGAACTGTACGGCGAGGAGGTCACGGTATAGTTATCAGAATGGAGCTGGACATCTGATAATGGAATGGGGTTGGGAGCGGCAGCACTGTCCATGGAACCTATGACCACGACCGACACGAAGGCCAACGAGACCAGCATCACGAGTTTCCACAAGGGAACAACCCCTGGTTCTTCCTGGGAGCCTCGGGATAAAAAGGAGATTGGTAGGAGAGCTTGACAGATCGCCTTCTTGTGGGGATCGGGGACTCGACAGAAGAGTCAACAAGATGGGTGCTCATCCCTCGGACATCTCAGGGACATCCTCTAGCCCCCTTCTCCTTTTTCGAAGTATTATGAAGGTAACCGTCACTATGAGGGCGACCGCCACGCCGTAGCCCAAATAGGTGGGCCAGTTGCTCACAATAGTGCCCTCCAAGCCCTCGAAATACAAGAAGAATAGCGAGGATTTCTCATACAGTAAGCTCTCCCCTCGTGCTCCCTCCGACACCACTTTGATGACGATAGTGAACATCTTACCCTCGAAGGGGACCGAGTAGTCCGGGTCGATGTTGAGGGTGAACTCGACATCCATCTCTATCTTGCTGGGGATGGTGATGTACTCCGGTAAGTTCCAGGATGTGATCACATCCGGGACCGACTCAAGGCTGATATGGAACGTGTCCTCTCCTGTACCATTGTTGAGGATACGCAACCTGCCGATCACACTCTCCCCAGGGCGGACGTTCTCAACATCATCCTCTATCCAGGCGTAGAACTTGTAGTACTGGAGGACCGTTACGGTCGCCTCGCATGTGGCTTCCTCATCCCAGATCGGATTGTGGGCGACAGCATGAACGGTCACAGTACCAGACACCGGAGGTGTGTCCCGGGGTACGATGACGGTCACTTCGAAATGCTCGGTACCTGGGTTGATGAATGGTATGGTCTGGGGTGAGACGGAGACATGCCAACCTCGACTGGTCTCTGCCGTCAGGGTCACTGTGACCCGCTCAACGCCCTGGGGCTTCTCGATGGTCAGGTTCCCGTCGAAGGTGACGGCCCCCAGCTGTGAGATAGTGACCTTCGCGAACAGCTCGTCCGGTTGGAGCGAGACTGAGACCTCGTGAAGGGGGATGGCGTCAGCGGACTCTGAGTGGGCAAAGAAAAAGAGGGACAGAAGGACGATCACAAGCCCGTGTAGGAGAACCAGCAGACCGTATCGAGAACGTGATGCCAAGGTACCTGTACCCCCATTTCATATTGCGAACCCGGTATTAATAAAGGTTTCAGGATTGGGAATGTTCCTCCATCGACTCGACGGTCTCTGACCTGCCTCGCCTCCTCCGTCGGAGGATGAGGACAGTGATGGCCACCAGGAGGGCGACGGCCACACCGTATCCCACGTATGTGGGCCAGTTCTCCTCCAGCTGTTGGCTCAGACTTGGGAACTGGATGTAGTAGGGTTCCGTATGCGCCATGAGGAGGTTCGTGTTCCTCGCGCCCTCGGATTCCACCCTGAAGATTATCGCATAGATCTCCCCCTCCATGGGGGGGTCGTAGTCATCCGAGATGGTCAAGGTGAACTGCACGTCCATCTCGAACTTGCTGGGTATGGAGATGGAATTCTCCACATCCACGGAGATCATGTCCGGGGCGCTCTCCAGGGAGATGAGGAACCGGTCCTCGCCGGTCCCGTTGTTGAAGATGGTTATGGTGCCACCAATCGTCCCGCCGGGCGTCCCCTCCCCGGTGTTCCCGTCTATCCAGATCCTGAACTGGTAGTACTGGAGGACGGACGCCGTCGCCTCGGCATAGGCCGTCTCGTCCCAGATCTGGCTGTGGGCAACCGCAGTGGCCGTCACGGTCCCGGAGACGGGAGGTGTCGCCGGTGGTACTATCACGGTGACGGTGAAGCGCTCGGTCCCAGATTCTGTGAACACCAGGGTCGTGGGGCTGATGACCGTGGGCCAGCCGCGAGTGCAATCCGCAGTAAGTGAGACCTCCACCTCATCGATGCCGAGGGGTCTCTCGATGGTCACGTTGCCCCCGTAGGTGACGACGCCGAGTTGGGTGTTCGTGAGCTCGGCGAACAGTTCCTTCGGGTGCAGCGAGATCTCCATCGAATGAAGTGGTATGGCCTCCACCTCATCGGTGACCGCGTCGATCTGTGTGAGCAACATCGATAATCCGAAGAGGGTGAGCCCCAGGATGAGGGTCCTCGGTCCCAAACGAGAACGCGATGGCAACATACCCGTACCCCGGGTATACTATTGGACGACCGCCATACATATAGTTTTCAGGATGCGGTCCTGGGTCTCACTTGAGCTCGAGCCTCTTCCTCTGACGCGGGCGCAGCACCCTGAGGCCGGCCTTGTGGAGCCGCTTGATGAGCCCACGGTCCCCGGTGACGACGATGCCGTCGGTCCGGATGGCCAGGTCGACGATGGCGTCGTCGCCCAGGCCCACCGTGGGCAGCACCTCGAAACGCTCGGCGAACTTGAGGGCGGCGCTGCAATCACGGACGGAGGAGCCCATGGCCCGCAGCTCAGCTATGGATACCTGGGGCACTGCGACACGGCAGCGTCCCATCACCCGCTCGACCTCGCTGCCCACGTCGAGACCCATCTGGAAGGGCATGAGCAGTGCGTTGGTGTCAAGAAGGACGATGGGGAGGTCTGCCGAGCTCCCTTCGTCGGTCAAGGTCGTATCCCCCTAGCGGATGACCCCGTGGCCGATCAGGCGGAAGCGGGTCCCGATGCGCCGGGAGATGGCGACCCGGCTGCCCCGGTCCGCGGCGACGGGGAGCTTGAGGCGCGCGTCGCAGTGGTCGCCCACCACGGAGGTGACCATGCCCACGGTGGTCGCGGTGGAGATGTTGAGCATCAGGGGCTCGTTGGACCGGATGGGCTCCACGTCGATCTCCTCGAGGGAGCCGACCACGTGCTCCAGCAGGTGGAGGTCCATGGTGAACTCATGCCACACGGGTGGCAGGGTACCGGGCTTGCCCACGACCTTGCCCACCAGGGCGTCGGACTTGGTCATCTGGGGGTCCAGCTGGGTGGAGACCGCCAGCAGGCCGCCGGGGCTGGCCTTCTCCAGTTTCTCGCCGCCGGCGATGATGGACCCGATGGTGGTGTAGATGGGCTCCCAGGTGACCTTGCTGTGCTCCTGGATCTGGATGCCGTGGGAGATCTCTATCTCGTCGCCCACCTCCCACACACCCTGGGTCAGGGAACCACCGATGACGCCACCCATCAGTTCGTCGGGTCCCTTGCCCGGCATGTTGCAGTCGAAGCTGCGGGCGATGCTCATCCGCGCCGGCGCCTCCAGGTCGTGGTCCGGCGTCGGGATGTGCTCCTCGATGGCCTGGATGAGGACATCCAGGTTCACGCCCTGCTGGGCGCTGGTGGGTATGATGGGCGCATCCTCGGCCACGGTGCCCTCGAGGAACTTCCTGATGTCCTCGTAGTTGCTGATGGCCGTCTCCTCGTCCACCAGGTCGATCTTGTTCTGGATGACGATGATGTTCTCGATGCCCGAGATCTGCAGGCCCATCAGGTGCTCCTTGGTCTGGGGCCGGGGGCACACCTCGTTGGCTGCTATCATCAGGATGGCGCCGTCCATCATGCCCGTGCCGCTGAGCATGACGGCCATGAGGGTCTCGTGGCCCGGGGCGTCCACGAAGCTGACGACGCGGACCAGCTCGGCCTTGCCGTCGCAGGACTTCGGGTCGGTGGTGTAGCACTCGGGGCACTCCTCGCCAGGGCACCTGTAGAAGGCGCAGTCGGCGTAGCCCAGCTTGATGGATATGCCTCGCTTGATCTCCTCGGAGTGGCGGTCCGTCCAGATGCCCGTCAGAGCCTGGGTCAGCGTGGTCTTCCCGTGGTCGACGTGGCCGACCAGGCCGATGTTCACCTCGGGTTGTTGGGGGGTCGCCATGGTCGGAACCTCTAGCTCTCCTCTGCGAGCAGGTCGTCGATGGGCTTGGAGCCGTGGGAGGAGATGCGCATGTTGATCTGGGTGATCTCGGGGGAGATGGTGTTGCCCCGCACCACGATGCGCTTGCGCAGGCCCTTCTCGTGGATCAGGGGCTTGTGGCGGTTCTTGTGACGGGACTTGGACTTGTAACCAATGGACTGGGCGGTGAGGATGCGCTTCAAGCGGCTGCCCTCGATGTCCCTCCGCATGGCGAAGCCGGCGTGATCGGTGCCGCCGGTGACGACCAGCTTGTAGCCTGGCAGGCTGACGAAGATGCCGTCGAACTCGTCACCGATCTTCTTGCCGATGAGGGAGTTGGCGTGGTGTCCGGAGATGCTGTTCTGGTAGCACCTCCCCGTATGCGGGTCTGCGATGACCGCCTTGAACTCGACCATTGGATTCACCTTTTGGGCGTTACTGGCAGCGATGGGACTGCCTTCGCACTCGACGGCAATGCGCTTCCTATTTAAAAAGCTAATGGTGCCCAGCAGGAATTAATGGATATTAAGATGGACGATTATTTCAGACTAGCGATCTTATGAGATTCGTACTAACCTACTGGACGAGGACGGACAACAACAAGAAGGTAGCAGATTATCTGGCCGACGAGCTAGGCCAGAAGGGCGAGGTCCAGGTATTCACCACGGACCTGGCCGACCCTGCGAGGATGCCGGAGGCGGATGTCTATATCTTCTCGGCCCCGATGGAGATGTTCCGCATCCAGGTGAACATGCGGAAGTTCATCAAGGCGCTGGATGGCATGGAGGGGAAGAAGTCCGCGATCGTCAACACCCACGGCATGAAGAAATTCCACTGGCTCAGGTCCATGGGGCGAATGGTGAGGAAGAAGGGGATGGTCAAGGTCGCCGAGGTGGAGATCGCCACCAGCTGGGGTGAGAGCGTGACGATGGAGGATGGTTGGGAACAGAAGTTGGATGCCTTTTGTGCTCAGCTTTAGCGAAATCAGATGCCCGAAGGGCCTACGCGTCCCGGGGGTGTCCGTCAATTGCCGTCCCCGGAGGTCCCGGGACGGAACACCCTTGCCTTGCCCGTTGGGTCTGGGTCCCATACCTCGAAGTCCTGGGAAGGGTCTATCTCGCAGACCTGCACTGCCACGGACCCAGGGGCGTTGGGGGGTACTTCCGGGTATTCCTTGCCGCCATCCGTATTACGTCTGACCATCGCGTCCAGGGCGTTCTCGACCGTCAGCCCGTTGTCCCCCTTGACATCAATTCCAAGCAGGTCCTTGAGGCGCTCAGCACCGTCCCCCAGCAGGTCCATTACCGTCTCCAGCTCGTCGAAGACCCGGTCCCCGAAGGTGGTCCGGTCCTGGACGCAGAGGATGTCCCCCGCTTCCACACCCAACAGGACCGAAAGCCGGGGAGTCAAGCGGACCTCGTCACCCTTCAACATCTCGTTCAGCCTGGCCACGGCCCGGAGCTCGATACCCTCCCGGCGGACGACCACGTGGTGGCCTGGTTTGATACCGGTTTGGTCGAAGAACGATGATGGGAGCTCCACCGAGCCTTTCTGGACGTCTTGGGATACCACTGCGCTTCGAGAGAAACAATCAAAGGTCAACTGGACTCACCTTACCTAGGGCTAGTATAGGGGGTCCCTACTTCATGCTTCCGCCATATTTCTCAGGGGGGGACAGGTCTGGCCATTCGCGCGGCCCATGGCACGCGCAAAGCCTTTGAGTATCCGATACCGACCCAAGAACAGGTCGGAGGGCTATCTGTAAAAAGTGACCTTGTGCCGACCGGGTGGAGGCATCGAGACTTTGGGCGGGTTCGCATGGATGCGCACCCTCCCGGCAACAGGCCCCGCACCAGGGGTTGGGGTGGGTCCTCCACGGTGAGACTGGTCAGGCCCTGACCTTTTCCTTTCTTCTACCCTCCTTGAAAAGGCATGTGGTGGTCCAGAAGGGTCCCATCCTGTGATTTTTAGACAATGGTTCAATCTTTGTGGATGGATACCATCCATCATGAAGTTGCCTGGTGGAGGGATCATCGGCATCATCGTGTTCATCGCCATCGCCGCCATAACGGGAGGAAGGGGGCTATGGTTGGGCAGTCTGTTCTACGGGTCCGGCGGTCGCAGATGGGGGAGCGGCCGGTCCGGTGGCGGTGGTGCGAAGGGAAGGTACTGACCTTTCTCAAGGTCTGTAAACAGCCTCATTTCTGTCATTTCCTTGGAATCGGAAGGGAACATATAACGGGTAGTAATACCAAATATATCCAATCATGAACGGGGTATCCAATCTCGATACCGCTGGACATGATCTCGTTTCGGTCCATTCTCCTTCTAGTTCGTTCTCTCCTTCCTTTCACGACCGCCTCACCTGTCGAGAGGCCATTTCAGACCATGAGGGACATGGGAGAAGAGAAGGGATCGTCCGATGCACGTAAGACCCGTGAGCGAGCTGTTGGAGGAGCTGGATGCCGCCATGGTTACAGCCCAGGGCACGGGTGCCGATGTGTCCGAGGCGATGGCCCTTCGACATCTGGCGAAGGCACATCTCCTGCGTTATCATGAGGTCGAGGCCATCGACGCGATCGAATTGGCCATGAGCCTTACCGATGAGGCACATCGGCGACGCATCGACAAGCTCCTCGAGGAGGCGAGGACGGTCCTCGGTCAAGCCGGAGGGCAAGGAGCCGACCTGGACGACGCCCGGAGGCACATAGCCAATGCCGAGGATGCCTTGGATGCCTCAGACTACGAGGCCGCGATATGGTTGATGAACAAGGCCGTGCAGTCGATGGGGGACGGCGTGCGTACCAGGACCGATGCGCTGGGTTCGTTGGCGAGGAACCAATGGTTGTTCGAACAGCTGCAGCGGTTCGAACCCGTCCCCGATGCATTGGTCGAGGTCCTTGATGCACAAGAGGACCTCGTCGCCCGAGGTGAATATGGAGAGTCCCTCAGCATCACCGGAGAGCTCTTGACGGGGTTGGAGAACCGCCTCGCTAGGCACATAGAGGGATTGCTCGCTGAGTCGAAGGTGCATGCGAACGACCTCAAGAGGGTCGGTCTGAGGGCCGAGGCGAAGCGTGCGAGGAAGGGTTACAAACGTGCCCATCGGTCCACCCGCGGAAAGGACACGCGGACCGCTATCAATATCCTAATGGAGCTCGAACGGGAGCACAGCGAGGCGATGGAGAGGTCCCGTCTTCTTCCAGACGTTGGCTGACCCCAATCCCTGACCATTCCACCGCAAGCCTTTTAGGGACGTGCGGCCTTCCCGAGTCGGGTGAATTAGATGCAGGCAGGTCAGATGGCGTACGACCGGGCCATCACGGTGTTCTCACCTGACGGCAGACTGTTCCAGGTCGAGTATGCCCGAGAGGCGGTAAAGCGTGGTACCACCACCGTCGGTATCAAGTACAAGAGCGGCGTGATCCTCATCGTGGACAAGCGCATCTCATCGAGGCTCATCGAGCCCCAGTCCATCGACAAGATCTTCAAGATCGATACGAACATCGGCTGCGCCACCTCGGGCTTGGTGGCCGACGCCCGTGTGCTGGTGGACAGGGCCCGCATCGAGGCGCAGATAAACAAGATCACCTACGGCGAGCACATGACGGTGGACAACCTGGTCAAGCGCCTGTGTGACTTCAAGCAGACCTTCACCCAGTACGGTGGCGTGAGGCCCTTCGGCACCTCCCTGCTCATCGCAGGGGTGGACGAGAATGGCAGGCACCTTTACGAGACCGACCCGTCGGGCGCCTTGATGTCATACAAGGCGGGCTCCATCGGCTCCGGTCGCAACGCTGTCATCGGCCTGTTCGAGGACGAGTACCAGGAGAACCTGAGCCTGGACGCCTGCATCGCCCTGGGCCTCAAGGCCCTTGACAAGGCCACCGACGTGGACCTGAACGCCGATGCGGTGGAGATCGGCCTCGTCACCGAGAAGAAGCCCTTCCAGAAGATGGACCAGAAGGACGTCGCGAAGCACGTGGACGTCTTCAACAAGAACAAAGAATAGGGTCCCGGGGAAATCCTCGGGTCCGAACCGGGGGATAGGGATGGTAAGCCTTGACGACGCGGTCGTCGCACGCCTGGATTCGAAGGGTTCCCACTTTGAGGTTTTGATAGACCCTTACATGGGCCAGGCGATGAAGAACGGCGAGGACGTGGACATCGAGAAGATGCTGGCCGTGGACGAGGTCTTCAAGGACTCCTCCAAGGGGGACCGGGCCTCGGACGAGCACGTGGAGAAGATCTTCGGCACCGACGACATCATCGAGATCACGCGCAAGATCGTTATGGAGGGTGACATCCAGCTCACCACCGACCAGCGCAGGCAGATGACCGAGGAGAAGCGCAAGCAGATCATCACCTACATCGCCAACAACGCCATCAACCCCCAGATGAAGGCCCCCCACCCTCCCCAGCGCATCGAGAACGCCATGAACGAGGCCCGGGTCCACATAGACCCCTTCAAACCCGTCGAGGCCCAGGTCAAGGACGTGATGGACGCCATCAAGCCCCTCATCCCCATCCGTCTGGAGAAGACCACCATCGCCGTCAAGCTCAGCGCCGACAACTACGGCAAGGTCTACAAGGACATCACCGACTTCGGCGTCATCAAGAAGGAGGAGTGGACCGGTGGCGGCTTCTGGATCGGCCTGGTGGAGATCCCCGCTGGAATGCAGGGCGACTTCTTCGACCGCCTCAACAACAAGACCCATGGCGACGTCGAGACCCGCATCGTGGAGTGAGCTCTCCTGGCCCAGTATGCACACAGTAAACCTTTTATAGAGCCTCCACCTTCCCAACTTTGAAGAGGAGACAGAGAACGAGACCAAGTCGCTTGCTCCGACGATTTACGGGGCGCGCAAGTCGTCCGACCGGAATTCACGAGAGGACCCATCCCGCCATGTCCGCACACGCGAACACTACACACACAAACTACAAAGGGCGGAGATTACTCGTTTTCAACATTCTCCCAAGGAGAGAATCAACTTGACCGGCGAAGAACGCTCAAGAAAGGAAAGGTCATCACAGGACCGGTCCGATCGCGGCTCCGACAGGAGGCGCGATGACCGCCGGAGTGGTGGCCGCCGGGACGACCGCAGGAGCGGTGGGAGGCGCGACGACCGCAGAGGCGGTGGAAGGCGCGACGACCGCAGAGGCGGTGGCAGACGCGACGACCGCAGAGGCGGTGGCAGGCGCGACGACCGCAGAGGCGGTGGCAGACGCGACGACCGCAGGAGCGGTGGCAGGCGCGACGACCGCAGAGGCGGTGGCAGACGCGATGACCGCCGTGGTGGCGGAAGGCGGGAGGACCCTTCCCGCAGTTCGAGGGATGACAAGGTCGACCTGGTACCCTCCTACGAGTCCATGCGCAGGCCCCTGGGGCCCGACGGCAAGCCGCTGCCCCGAGAGATAGTCGTGCCCGGACAGACCATCAGCGAGGGTGACGTGCGACCCGGCCTCGGAGCCTATCGCTTCGACGGCGCAGTGATGGCAGCCACCCTGGGTATCAAGAACGTGGACAGCAACTACGCCAGCGTCATCCCCCTGGGGGGCAAGTACATACCCAGGGTCGGTGAGGTCGTCATAGGCAAGATAGACGACGTTGGACCGTCCAACTGGCTCATCGATATCAACTCGCCCTACCCCGCGCCCATGCACGTCAACGAGGTGCCGTGGCACGTGGAGTTCGGCGAGACCACCGATTTCATGAAGGCTGGTGACACCGTCATCGTCCGCATCATCAAGGTCACGATGGTCGGCCGGGTCCAGGTTACCATGGAGGGCCCGGGACTTCGCAAGCTCCAGGGCGGACAGTTGGTGGTCATACCTTACTCGAAGGTTCCCCGGGTCATCGGGACCAAGGGCTCGATGATATCGTTGATCAAGAAGTACACCGGCTGCAGGCTGGTGGTGGGCCAGAACGGTCGCATCTGGATCGACGGCGACCCCGAGGACATCATGATCGCCATGGGCGCCATCCAGATGATCGCGGATCAGGCCCACGTTCACGGCCTCACCAACAACGTCAAGGAGTTCCTCCAGCGGGCCAAGGGGATAGACCCCGAGGTCGAGGCCGAGGAGGAGCGCAAGGCGGCCGAGGCCAAGCGCGCGGAACAGGAGAGGAAGCGCGCCGAGATCGAGGCGAAGAAGGCCAAGAGGGCCGAGGAACAGAAACAGAAGGCCGAGAAGGAGAAGAAGTTGGAGGAGGAGGAGGACTTCGACGAGGAGTACGACTCCATTCCCACCGACGATCTGTGCCGCGACGGCGAGAGCAGCGGCGACGGGATCGTCACCGTCCTCGCCCCAGACGGGGAATCCCTGATGGTGGTGGACGAGGATGAGCTCCCGCCCTGCGAGGAGCCGAGCAAGGAAGATGATAAGAAGAAGGAGGGACAGTGATGTCCGACCCATACACCGATGTTCAATTGATAGACAAGAAGGGCCTGCGCCTGGACGGGCGCAAGGTCGACGAGCTCCGGCCCATCACCATCGAGGTCGGCGTCCTCGAGAGGGCCAACGGCTCCTGCTACCTGCAGTGGGGTGACAACAAGGTCATCGTCGGGGTACACGGCCCCCGCGAGGTCCACCCCCGGCACATGCAGAACCCGCTGCGGGGCATCGTACGTGCCCGGTACAACATGGCCCCGTTCTCGGTCAGCGATCGCAAGAGGCCTGGCCCCGACAGGAGGTCCACCGAGATATCCAAGCTGATATCCGAGGCCCTGGAGCACGTGGTCCTCACCGACCGCTTCCCGAGGACCACCGTCGATGTGTTCATGGAGGTGGTGGAGGCCTCCGCAGGCACCCGCTGCGCCGCCCTCACCGCTGCCAGCGTGGCCCTGGCCGATGCTGGCATCCCGATGAAGGACCTGGTGCCCTCGGTGGCATCGGGCAAGATCGACGGCAAGCTGGTCCTGGACCTGGGCAAGGAGGAGGACAACTTCGGCGAGGCCGACGTCCCCTTCGCCATGGTGCCCCTCACCGGCGAGGTCGTGCTGCTCCAGATGGACGGTCACCTCACCCCGGAGGAGTTCGAGACCATCCTTGAGATGAACCGGAAGGCCGCCCTCGAGATCTACGAGATCCAGAAGGCCGCCCTCGCGGCGCGTTACTCCTCCTTAACGGAGGAGGGCGAGGCCAGCGAGGAGCCCGAGGAGAAGCCCGCCGAGAAGAAGAAGGCCAAGGTAAGTGGAAAGGTCAAGGAAGATGAGAAGGCCAAGGAAGATGAGAAGGCCAAGGAAGATGAGAAGGCCAAGGAAGATGAGAAGG
>CBDUQW010000070.1:0-17725 GCA_965369625.1 uncultured Thermoplasmata archaeon
GATGGGGCATCATCCCCTGTTCCAAGGCCAGGCTCCCAACTAGCGGAAGTACTGACGTAGGACAAACCCTTAAATCCGAAGGTGTGATTGGGTCCGGTATGCCGTCCTCGCGCCGTCGTGGAGCCCCTACTACTCAAAGGGGCATCCTCGTCCTTCCCTTAGGACGGCGGTCCCTACTTCTCTTCCTCCTCTTCATCGCGCTCCTCGTCCTGACCATCTCCGCCACCGGTTCGGACGACCTCCCACCCGAGAGGGTCATGTGCGACAGTTGCCACGACGAGTTCGTCCCCTTCCAGTACACCATCGACGCGCCCACCGAGGTCCCCGCGGGAGAGCCCTTCGACATCTCGATAACCATCTTCAACGAGGAGATGCACGCCGTCTACTACCCCTCGGCCATGCTCACGGTGTCCGACCCCGAGGGGATGGTGGTCGAGACCGGCGAGCCGGCCGTCGTCAACACCCAGGAGCAGGGCTCCCTGGGTTTCCGGCAATCGACGACGTTCGGTGTGACCATCAATCCTGGTGCCCAGTCGGCCACCTTCGTCCTCGACGGCACAGGTGGTTTCCTCGACGACCTCGACCTCTACGTGTCCGGACCCGGTGGCGGCTCCTGGTCCTCGACGGGGTCCGGCACCGATGAGACCATCAGCCTGGACGCCGGGGACCTTCAGGAGGGTTACGGCGAGTACACCGTCACGGTGGACCACACCCAGGGCGTGCGCTCGACCTCCTTCACCCTGAACGTCGAGGTCGAGTACGGCTCCGGTTCCATGATACTGTACGGGCCCGACGACCTCCAGGGAGGCGACTCCCACACCTTCGTGTTCACCCTCCGGGGCGTGACCGAGGGCCCCACCGACATGATGGTGACGTTGTCGGGCACTGCGGTCCACCACCACACCAGCGGAGAGTTCAACGAGGAGGACTACACCTTCGAGGAGACGGTCCCCATCGAGGTGGGCGACGAGTTCGCCTACGGGCCCAAGGACGATGGCGACGACGAAGGCTCCGGAGGGGGCCTGCTGGATGCAGGCCAGGTCATGGGCGTAATCTCCGCCACCCTGCTCCTCGTCTCCATCGGCACCAGCGGCAACCTGGGGCGGTTCAAGCTCCCCCGCAGGGCCAAGGTCCACTGCTGGTCGTCGTACCTGCTGGTGGGCACCTTCACGGTCCACTGGGTCCTGCTGTACGCGGGGCCCTACAGCCTTCCCACCGCACTGGGCACGGGCCTCGTCCTGCTGCTGTGCATCGCGGGCCTCGCCGTCACGGGCACGCGCCCCGCCCTCCTCGACGGCAGGGTGAAGGACCTCTCCTCCCGGAGGATCCACCTGTACCTGACCTACGCGACGGTCGTCGTCCTCGCGGTGCACATCGTGCTCAACGGGTCCCACCTCGCCTTCCTGCGGGGGTAGTCTGGCCCTCTGTTCAGCGCACGTCTGGCCTCGCGAAGTACTGAAATTATTAATATCCGCCAGGTCGATACTAAGGGCCGGAGGGATACTATGGAAGTGGATATCCTAGTCGAACCAAGAGCCTCTATCCGGAACGCCATCGACCCGTACCTCCGGGTCCTCGTCATCATCGGGGTCCTGCTCGCGATGCTGGCAGTCGTTACTATCCTGGCCACAGATGATGCCGACGCGTGGAGTACCTCAACGGACTATGCGTCCTACGGGGACTACGAGTTCGGTTACGTGTCCAGCTCCGGTGGCACCTATATCAAGTACAACGTGGATTCGTACACCCACACCAGCTATTACTACTACGACTGGCAGGCCCCCACGGCTCCCAGTTACAGGTCGTACCTCTCCATATACATCGGGGACTGGGACGAGAAGACCTTCGTTGCCTATGACAGCAGTTACCGAAACTTCCTGTATTTGCGCACGCACAAGTCCAGCAGCGCAGACAGCGTTATCAGGGTGAGGATGATCAGGGGCGACGCGATCAACATGGAGGCCCGACAGCTCTGGAACGCCATCAATGACGGGTACGACCAGGGCACCATCACGATCGATACCTCTCACGATTACCATTATGTCTACCTCTCAGCATACGCCACTGTCTATATCAGGTCCGCCGTCGCCAACGGCGATGACTGGATCCACTTCGGCTTCGAATACGTGTCCGGGTCCAGTGTTTACGTCTGTGCCCGTACATACTACACCTACTATGGCTATAACTACTACTCGTTCTTGCGAACGTACATCGATGCATCATCCCCCAACGCACCCACGATGAGCAGTCTCAACACGTACACTGCCAGCTCCTCGGTGACCGTGAACTGGGCCATACCCTCGGACAGGCCCTCGGCACCGAACCGAGGCGTCTATGGGTGCGAGTTGGGTGTGTTCTCCAGTTCGATAAGCTACACTCCGATCTACACTAGAGGGTACTACACCACCTCCACCACCGCAGTGATGTTCACCGGGCTCTCGGACGGACAGACATACTACTTCCGTGGAAGGGCTAGGGACTACTCTCTCTTCGAATCGGGTTGGGGGAGCGCCGTCTCCACGACAATCGACCTCTCCCCACCGACAGTGCCGGTGCTCAAGCAGGAACCGCTCTTCACAGCGGGGAGCACGAACATAATCGAATGGGCCGCGTCGACGGACGCGGGCGTGGGCGGCGTCTGGTACCAGGTTCAGTACTCGACAAACGCGGACTTCACAGGCGCTTCCACAGGCTCGACGGCGAGCACTCAGGCAACATTCATTCGCCTCGCCTCGGGGGCGACCTACTACTACAGGATCCGGTCGGTGGACAGCTTCGGTCACTACTCGGGGTGGAGCGTGCCCCAATCATCCACCATGGACGCGACCGCTCCCACCGTCCCCCTGATGATGGGCGAACCGCTCTACACCCAGGGCACCGAGAACACCTTCAACTGGCACCCGTCGACGGACGCGGGCATCGGGGTGGCCCAGTACCGGGTCCAGGTCGCGGACAGCCCGTCCTTCGGTCCCGGGACCATAGTCCTCGACACCACCACCGGCGCCACCTCCGTGCACGTCACCGGACTGAGACATGGCTCGACCTACCACGCCCAGGTGATGGCCTCGGATGCCTTCGGTTACAGCTCTGCCTGGTCCAACCCCGTCTCCTCGAGGCAGGACGACCTGGGACCGCACGCACCAGGGCTCCAGGCCCTGCCCACGTACTCCATGGAGGGTCCCGTGCAGCTCAACTGGGACGGCTCCGTCGACTCGGGCATCGGCACATCGTGGTACCTGGTGGAGTGGTCCAACATGTCGGACTTCTCCGACGACCACCGCGCCCAGTACCACGTGCTGGGCCACACGTTCACCGTGACCGCAGGACCCCTCATCAACGAGACGTGGTACTTCCGCGTGACCCCCTACGACAGGCTGGAGAACATGGGCACCTCCGAGGTGGTCAGCACCACCATCGACGGCACCGCGCCCAACGCCTCGGTCATCGACGCGATGCCGATGTTCACCCCCGGGAATGAGGTGAGCGTCTCGTGGTCCGATGCCGAGGACGACCTCAGCGGTGTGGACCACTACGTGCTGCACGTCTTCGCCACGGCCGGCAGGGGCCTGGTGTTCACCGACACCACCAACAACACCACGACGGCCGTCACCGTGCCAGGCCTGGCCGACGGTTCCCCGTACTGGTTCCAGGTCATCGCCGTCGACGTCGCAGGCAACGCCATCGCCAGCGCGACGGAGTCCACCACCATGGATGCCTCGCCGCCCACCGTCCCCCAGCTGGGGCTGCTGCCCCGGTTCACCGCGGGCACCGACGTCACCCTCTCGTGGTTGCCCTCGATGGACGCGGGCATCGGCGGCGTCGAGCACATGCTCGAGTGGGCGCTGGACCCCGAGTTCACCGTGGGAGTCGAAGCCACCGACTGGATGACGGGGACCAGCTACGATGTGATGGACCTGACGGACGGCCAGACCTACTACTTCCGGGTCAAGGCCCGCGACGGCTTCGGCCACATGTCCATGCACTCGGCCCTCGTCATGACCACCATGGACGCCTCCCCGCCCGGGGTGCCGACCATGATGGAGATGGATGCCTTCGTGCCAGGACCCATGGTCCCGGTGATGTGGAGCCCCGTCTCCGACGGCTCGGGCATGCCCGTTGTCTACCAGGTGATGGCCTACGACACCGACGAGGCGGGCGCCACCCCTGTGGCCACCTCCCCGTGGCTCATGGACACCCGGTACACCTTCATGGGCCTCGACCCCGACGCGGAGCACTGGTTCAAGGTGGTCTCCAAGGACCACCTGGCCTGGGTCTCCGACCCATCGGACGCGGTGAGCACCACCATCGACACCGCGGGACCCTCGGAGGCCTCCATCGGAGAGATCCCCGAGTTCACCGCGGGCTCCGGCCTTAAGGTGATGTGGACCGCTGGCACCGACGACGGCGTCGGCGGCGTCACCACCCGTCTCGTCGTGTACTCCGACGAGGCCCTCTCCATCCCGGTGCACAGCTCCGAGTGGACGGACGCGGGCGAGGCCAGCGTGTACGGCCTGGCCGACGGCTCCACCTACTGGTTCGTGGTCGAGGGCCGCGACGGCTTCCTCAACACGGGCGAGGCCAGCGAGGCCGCCATGACCACCATGGACGCCTCGGCGCCCACATTAGTGGCGGATCTCCACCTGTTCGGTCCCAATGACGGTGAGGTGTCCGGCACCTACGCCGACGCCACCTCGGGCATCGACACCGTCGAGGTCTCCTCCGACGGCGAGACCTGGTTCGAGGCCACCCTGGACGACGGCGTTTGGACCATGGACGTAGTCGAGCTGGACCATGGCGATGTCTGGGTCCGGGCCACGGACCTGGTGGGTAACATGCTCCCTGCCACAACGATGTGCACAGTTGACACGATGGCTCCCCAGGTCATCATCTACGAACCAGCTCCATCGACGGACGTGTTCACCGCAGTGGTCATCTCAGGAACCATAGCTGACGACAACCTCATCGCCTACCACGTCGCCTACCAGAAGGCAGGCGACAACGACTGGTATCCCGTACAGTCCGAGCAGGAGACCAACGGCATCAAGGGAGTTCTTGCCACCTGGCTCACCGCCGGCCTGTCCGGTGGCGAGTACATCATCAAGGTCACTGCGTTCGATGATGTGGAACTTTCCAACTACGCCACGGTGACGGTGACCCTCAAGGGCGCCAAGCTGTCCCTCAGCGCCAGCGACATAACCTTCTCCGACACCCATCCCCTGCCCGACGACAAGGTCATGGTGATGGCTACGGTCCGCAACACCGGCGACTCCCCCGCGGAGGACGTGACGGTGACGGTCTACCAGGACGGCACTGCCGTTGGCGAGGAGACGGGCGTAACCGTGCCCGCCCACGGAACCTACACGATGGAGGTTCAGGTCAAGGCGAAGGAGGGCGGCGCGGTGTACACCGCCCGCGCCAGCTCGCCGCTGTACGACACCGGCGAGACGTCCTCGGGCCAGCCCCTGAACACCATCGAGCCCGAGAGCACGCTGGAGAACTCGGCGGGCATCCTGGCCCTCCTGGCCCTAATCGTGGCCCTCATCGCCCTCCTGCTCATCATCATGGGCAAGATGGGCGGCAAGAAGGAGGAGCCAGTTCCCGAGCCCGAGGAGGACGTGTTGGTCGACCCCGTGATCGACATGGAGGTCTTAGAGCCGGAGCCCATGCCCGGCGAGGATCCAATGAGGCCCAGGACCCAGTGAGCCGAGGCACCATCACAGGTCCCGCTGGTAGAAGGCCAGCAGCGAGACGCCGAAGCAGGCCAGCGGAGCCAGCACGTAGTAGGCTGCAAGCCTCCACCAGTCCACGTCCCAGGTACCGTCGAGGATATTCTCGGCGTTGTCTATGATGCTGATGGGGGAGTAGATGGACTCCCAGTTGGTGATCATGAACATGAAGATGAGGATGAACCAGACCCCGATCCCCATGAGGAAGGCGAACACCGTCCTCGACGAGATGGTGGAGAACAGCACTCCCACCGAGGAGAAGAGCACCAGCACCATGGCCACCAGGGCGAAGAGGACCCCCGCGTTGAACCAGTCCATGTCGTCAGGTATCTTGTCGAAGGAGTACATGATGAGGGTCGTGAGCCCAACCATCAGGAAGTAGACGAAGAGGGTGATGAAGTACTGGGAGAGGAACTTGGACAGGATGTACTCCCACCTGCGCACCGCTTTGGAGAGCAGCGAGTCGGCGATGCCGCCCGCCTCGCCGGTGATGGAGGCCGAGCCGATGACCATCGAGTACAGCGTGCCGAGGAACACGAAGTACGCCAGGATCATGAAGATGGAGATCGACTCCTGACCCGCCGTCAGGTCTATCAGGACGAAGAGGAACACGAAGAAGAAGGTGAAGCCTATCCAGCCCCGGTAGAGCCAGCTCTTGAAACCCTGCTTGACCTCGTGCAAGAAGAGGGTCAGGAGCACGTTCTGCTCCAGCGTCTCCCGCAGGTCGTCAAGCGCTCCTACCGATAGCCCTGAGGAAGCCATGGGTCTTCTCCTCCTCCAATAGGTTCAGGAACGCCTCCTCCAGCGACTGGGACCCGGAGCTGAAGGATATCAGGTCCAGGTCCTCCTGGTGGAGGATGTGGAATATCTGCCCGAGGACCTTCGAGTAGTCGTCGGGGTCGTCGATGGTTATCTGGATGATGTGGTCGTGGCTCTCTACGTCTATCACCTGGGGCAGGGTCCTCACCTTCTCCATGAACGGCGCCGGGTCGCCCTCCACGGACAGCTCGAAGGTGTTCATGCGGATGAGCTTCTTGATATCGGTGATCTTCCCCGCGAACACCAGCTTGCCGTCGTTGATGATGCCGACGTGGGTGCACACCCGGTCGATGTCGGAGAGGATGTGGGACGAGACGAACACGGTCTTGTCCTCCTGCTTGCCCAGCTCGGTGATGAGCCTCACCGTGGAGGCCCTGCCGATGGGGTCGAGGCCCGAGGTGGGCTCGTCCATGATCAGCAGGTCCGGGTCGTTGATGAGGCACGCGGCGATGCCCACCCGCGTGATCTCCCCAGTGGAGAACGACCGGATCTCCTGGGACGACAGGGACAATAGGTCCACGGCCCGGATCAGCTCGGTGATGCGGGGCACCCGATCCTCCTTGGTCAGCCCGAAGGTGCGTCCGATGAAGTCCAGGTACGAGATGGGCGTCATCTTGTCGGGGAACTGGGGGTTGGTGGGCAGGTACCCCATGCGGTGGCGCAGGTCCGCCGAGTCCATGCCCATGGGCTCGCCGAACACCTCTATGGTCCCCGCCGAGGGTCGGATCAGGCCCAGCATCAGCTTGATGGTGGTGGTCTTGCCCGACCCGTTGGGGCCCAGGAACCCGTAGATGGAGCCCTCGGGGACCTCCATGGAGAGGTTGTTCACCGCGATCGTCCGCTGGTTGAAGATCTTGGTGAGGCTCTGGGTACGTATCACGCTGCCCATCTTCGACTACCTGGGTCGAGAAGTGAGTAGCCACTATATAAAATAAATTGGACCAGTATCGAACTGGGGTTGTGGGCAAGGGCCTACGCGCTGTCGGGAACCACGAAGATACCAGTGTACTCGTAGCCCGACCCGTCGACCCTGACGAACTCCCCATCATGTGACAGCACGTATTGCATCATGTTGATCATCTCGCTCACCACCCACGGGGCATCCTCCGCGCCCTGCAGCGTCACTGCTCACAACCGCGTTTTATTATAAAGTGGTCCCGCAGGGTGCAGGCGCTAGTTACGGAGTATGTACATGCCGGTGTACTCGTAGCCGTCCTCGGCTACCTTCAGGATCTCGCCGTCGGGGGCGAGCACGTACTGCATCAGGGGGGTCAAGGTGTTCACGACCTCGATCGGTACTGGAGATTCAGCGGTGCTGGCTTATAAGGTTTATAGTACAAAAGCTGAAGATTAGGACACCTCTCGAACGGTCGTTCCCGGTCAGTCGGTCCTCATCCCCAGGTATGCCGCCACGGCGACCAGGATAACGACGATGACGATGATCAGCAGGACGCCGCCCCCTCCCGCCCACCAGTGGTCAGGCTCCGGGTCTGCTCCCGGATCGTCTGCGACGACCACCTTGAATGTGGCTGGTACGGTGTAGGTCCCATCGGACACGGTGAAGGAGATGTCAACGGGTTGTTCGGTGGACTTTGTGAACAGGAAGGTCACCGTCAATCCCTGGCAGGACACGACAGCGGCGTGATCGCACTCGATGGTCAACTCCTCAAAGGGCGTGTCCATGTCGCTCACGTACGGGCTGAAGTCCATCGTCCCCTCGATGCCGGCCATGAACAGCTGGGTCGCCACCTCCTTCACCTCCGGGGCGAAGGTGATGTCCGGGATGTCCATCACCTGGACCCGTAAGGTCGCGTCGACCGAGGAGGTACCATCGGACACCGTCACTGTGAGACGCAGGTCCAGCCCCCCCTCGGGGGCGTCCCTGTAGTAGAAGGTCAGGAGCAGGCCGTCCACGGTGCAGTTGGACTCATCTATTGTCACCGTCAGGTCCCTGATGGGCGTATCCTCGTCGGTGACGAATGCGGCCAGGTCCAGTGTGTACACCTCGTCCTCGTTGACGTACTGCTTGCCGATGTAGGAAATGACGGGGGCATCGTCTACGGACAACACACGTACACTCAGGGCTCCCTCGACGGTGGTCGTCCCGTCGCTGACTATGACTGGAAGGTCCGTCTCGAAGTCCCCCGTCTCGAACATCAGCTCGACCGCCATCCCGTCAACGGTGGCGTTCCCGTCAGGCACCTCGACCATCAGGTCCATGAACTCCGTGTCCACGTCGTAGAACAGCCATCCCAGGAGATGGACCCGCTCCACCTCATCCTCCATCACCTCGACAGTCTCGACGTCCTGGAAGACCGGTGGGTCGTCCACCGGAAGGACGATGATCGAGATGGGGTCCGTCGTCAAGTCCAGATAGCCTGTCGACACCATGATCCTGAAGGTTATGGTACCCCACCAATCCTCCTTGGGAAGGTCGATGGCCAGCATCCTTCCTTCCAGATATGGGAGCACACTGGACGGGTCGGATATGTTCGTCACCTCGTACTCGAGGTCCATCGGGTCCGTGAAGGTCGATGTGAAGTAGTCCGTCACGTTCAGGACGTCGGTCAGCGGTGTGTCCTCCATGACCTCGATGTCCTCGAACTCCCGCGTCTGGACGATGGAATCAACCATCCCCGTCCAGTAGACCCTGTACCAGTCCACGTACGGCACGTCCCGATAACGCCCCTCCATCTCGAAGACCAGCTGGACACTGGGGTGCTCGCTGACATCGATACCGCCGATGTCGAACAGGGTGGCCTGCATGTCCTCGTATCCGGGTATCGTCACGCCCGAGTCGGCGTCCACCATGGACATCGAGAGGCTGGCGTTCCCTGGAGAGGCGTGCTCCACCTCGAGCCACACCCACCCCTCGCCTGCTGGAAGGGAGATGGGGTCTGTCACGGCAGTACCGACCCCCTCCTCGCTGGTCACCACGAAGTCGTCCCAGTACACCTTCCCGCCATCGCCGGAATGGAGGACCAGGGTATCGATGATGAAGCTGTTCAGCACCGGGACACTGAAGGCCTCGCTACCCATCCTCAGCTCTGTCGTCGGGCTGTCGAACGTAATCTCGATCGCCAACCACTCGTTATCGTCCCAGTAATAACTATGGACCCAAACGACCGTCTCCCGGATGTTGTTGTCGTAAAGGAGGTTGATCTGCTCATTATCTGGATCGTACCTGAAGGTGTAGCTCCGTCCATCCTCGCCCCGAAGCTCTATCCCCGGCCCGACCTCATCGAACCTGTACGCGAAGCAACTGAGGGAGAGCCCCAAGGGGTCCGTGTTCGGGATGTCCAGGGCGGCGGCGGATGCCTGGGGCTCCCGCGATTGGGTCCAGAGGGCACCGCGGTACGTGTCGACGACCCCCTCCTCCGCGACCCATGGGGATATGTCGAAACGGTTAATCTCGTCCTCATGAAGGATGTTGTGTGTGGTGACCCGACCGTCGGAAAGGACCATGTCCTCTGTCCATTCCACACCATCGCTATCATCGAAGGGGTCCATGAACACGCTGGCACCCGGCTCCCACCAAAGTTGCCATGACAAGATAATGGGGGAGTATGTGAAGTAGGAATGAATAGAGTACCTCAACCTAAGGGTGGGATGGCGCACAGGGTCGATCCCCCGGATATCGATATCGTATCCGTTGTCCACGAACTCGAGGCTCTTGCCGGAACCATCCCCGTAGCCTGGAATGACCTCCAGGGTCTTCCCGTCCAGCACGTCAAGCCTTCCCTTCTCCAGGTTAGCCAAGACCCTGGCCTTCGTCCACCACATGCCCTCCTGCAGGGAGACCTCCTCGGAGACCACATCGCCCGATAGCCGGTCCCCCTCGAGCATCAGCCTGTCGAAGTGCATATCGAACCCCTGGCCGCACTTGATGCTGAGGTGGGTGAAGTTCTCGCCGAAATAGTAGTAGTCGCCAGCGTAGCTCGATCCCCCTCCGCAGGAAAGGCTTCCATCCATGTTCAGGTCGATCTCGCCGTTGCGATACCAACTTCCCATCCAGAACCGATTTCCATTGAGCTCTTCGTGGCTCACACCGTCCCATATCCGCCAATCGACATCTGTGTCCTCGCCCCTCGCCATGATGAACGCTTGACCAGATTCCGTTGAGACCCTGATCTCGAAACCACCAGGTCCGTTGGCATCGACGAAGAAGTCGAAGTTGAGGAACAGCCCTGGCACGTCGAAGTCCCACTCCACACCCACCCATTCGCCACTGGAATCCGGGCCCTCGATCCATAGGTAACCGTCCTCGACCTTGACAGAGCCCTCACCCGAGGAAGATACCGTGCTCCATGGCGATTCCTGCGAGACCATGAAGTCGTCTACCCACAATGTGTGGTTCACGCCGACGGCCCCAAATTTTCTCATCTCCCAGTCTGTGTGCCGGTCACCCCACCAGTACTGCTCGGTCCCGTTCGTGGTGCAGCGCGACAGGTCTTCGAAGGAGTCCATCCACAGCAGACCACCCTCCTTCCACGAGATGGACCAGTTGTGCAGGTATGGCATGGCCGTGCCCTCGAGCCAGAAGCGCGCCCTCAGCTTGACCGACGGATGGTCATGGATGTGGATGTCCTGGATGTCCACAGGTGCCCCGTAGCCGACGAGGTCCTCGAATGGAGGTATGATCTCTTCAGTGACGGCGTCGACCACGTCTATCGTGCCAACATCCTCGGCGTATCGCCACAGTTCGGTGAAGTTAACCTCGTCCCAGATGCATCCTGGAGGGAGGTCGATGACCGTAGAGAAGGCCGTCCCCTCCGACCCAAGGTCCACCACCATTAGGTCCTCTAGGTAGCCATTTGCATCCCCCCAGCATCCCAGCTCGATCTCGGTGACGTTCCCTGTCCTGTTGAACTCGTCGGGTGCCGTCCTCCAATTTGGAGCGTATCCAGGACTTTGTTCCTGCTGGAGGTGGAACAGGGGCTCGTTGCCTCCGATGCAGACACGGAAGATGAACTCAAGGTCCTGGTAGATGTTCGCATCACGATCGTCGATTTCGTTGACATTACCTCCAGGTTCTATCACCTGGATGATCATCTCCTCCCCGTCGAAATCGTACAGGAACCTAAGGCTCTTGTCCTCGAACTTGAGGGTGATGAAAGGACCGCCAGTCCCATCCGTGGTGAAGTTCATCCATACGCTTAGCTTCAGATCGTCGTGGTCGATGGACCTTGTGACCGTATCGTTCTGTCCGGAGGACGAGTTCATATGGAGCCTACCATCGACCAGTTCAGGTGAACCGCCTGTGACCGTCCATGGGGTGATATCGGACCTGTTGAAGCCGTCCTCGAAAAGGCTCCTCGGGTCCAGTCTCAACGCGCTGTCCCGCACGATCATGTCGCCTTCCAATGTCACGTTGAGGTCGTCGTCGAACTCATCGATGAATATACCTGGGGAGCCGGCGATGTTGATGGGTACTGGCATCGTCTGTTCAACATCACCATCCGATCCCCCGACAGGTGGGATCCCCAGGAGGGAGATCACGAGGAGCGCTACCACTACCTTGCTTGCTGCTGAGTGACTGTGAGGCACAACCCATACCCCCTTTGCCTGGCGGGGACCAGGCGGCACTGCTAGAATACACGTCGTTCGGTCTATTAAAAGGTTCTTCGAACGTTGGTCGAACGAGGGTGGCCGATCATCTCGGTTTGGCGGGATGGGCGAAACCAGGAGGTCAGCCAACAAGCGCAGCTCGATAGGGACCCTGCGTTAGTATCCCGCGAGAAGCGCCCCCATCAGCCGTCCCTCGGCCTTGCGGAGGTGCTCCACCACGGTGGCCTTGCTCACGCCCACCCGCTTGGACAGCTCTTCGGCGTTCATCCGCCTGGGGTAGTCGTAGTACCCGTACCGCTTGGCGGTGATGAGCACCTCCCGCTGCCGCTCCGTCAGGCCAGCCAGGATGTCCTCCTGGTGGAAGGAGGCAGGCTGCACGTGCATTTCCTTCACTGTCCCGATCTTGTCGATGATGCCCATGAGCTTGCGCAGCTCCTCATCCTCGCCTACCACGGACATGGTGAGGGTATCACCCGAGAAGCCCATCGGCGTGTCCCAGATCAGGTCCAGATCGAACTCCTGGAACGTGCCCAGCATCTCCTTGGGGGCCTGGACCTGGACCACGCAGGTGTAGGAGTTCCCGGAGGACTGGATGACAGAGACGACCTCTGCCGGGGGCGGCAGCTGCAGGTCCTCGATGGTGTATCCCTCCCTCATGTTCACGTCCATGATGCCCACCTTGATGCCGTGCTGGAAGTCGATGCGGACCATCTCGATGATGGAGTACGACTCCACGTTGTGAAGGGCCTTTTCCATCATCTCGCTAAGGGGCGGGTTGAGGCCCAGCTCGAGGATCATCTTGCGCATGGAAAGCCGATGGGCGAAGGTACTATATAAACTGCCCTACATGAACGGCACCAAGATATTGAAATCGTAGGTACATGCATTCCCCGACGAGAAAGCGGTGATGCGAATGGCCATGGTTGACATCTCCGACCTGCACAAGAGCTACGAGACGGGCAGCGAGATCACCCACGTCCTCACGGGCCTGGACCTCAAGACCGAGGAGGGCGAGATGATAATGATCATGGGCCCCTCGGGCTCCGGCAAGACCACGCTGCTGAACGTCCTGGGCGGCATAGACAAGGGTCAGAAGGGCACCATCTCCGTGGACGGCCGCGAGATAACCGGTCTGGATGCCAAGGCCCTCAACGAGTTCCGTCGACACCAGGTGGGCTTCATATTCCAGTTCTACAACCTACTGCCCACCCTGACGGCCCGGGAGAACGTGGAGCTGGGCCTGGAGATGCTCATCAAGGACAAGTCCGAGCTGAAGGAGCGTGCCGAGAAGTACCTGCGCCTGGTGGGCCTCGACGACAAGATGGAGAACTTCCCCCAGGAGCTGTCGGCGGGCCAGCAGCAGCGGGTTGCCATCGCCCGCGCCCTGGCCAAGGAGCCCAAGCTCATCCTGGCCGACGAGCCCACGGGCAACCTGGACGAGGAGCGCGCCGGCAGGATAATGGAGCTGATGAAGCGGCTCCAGGACGAGCTCAAGATCACCTTCATCATCGTGTCCCACAACTCCTTCCTCAAGGGGTACATGGACCGGACGCTGATGCTGAGACGCGGCGTGCTCGAGACCATGGACGCGTGAACCAGGAGGCCTGACCCGTGAACAACATCAACCGGAGCGCGGTCCGCAAGCTGCTTCGCATGAAGTGGCGCACCCTGGCCATCGCCATTGTCATCGGCCTCGCCATGGGTATGCTAGTGTCCGGGCTCTACGGTGCCGCCGTCATGGACGAGAGCGTCAAGGTCTTCTTCGAGGAGGCGGCGATGCCTGACGTCTTCGTGGACTTCAACATCCCGGTGAACCGGTCCGAGGTGGACCAGGTCCTGTCGGACTCCGACGATGTGGATGTGTTCGACACCCGCCTGAAGATCGGCGGGACGTACGTCAGCCCCAACAACGAGTCCTTCCATGCCATCCTCATCGGCATGGGGGACCCCGCTGACGCCAAGATCAACAAGTTCGAGGTCGTGGAGGGTGAGTTCTTCAGCGCCAGCGGCGAGGGGAACGCCGTCTCCGCCATGGAGTCCAAGGGCGTCCGGACCGGACGGACCGTGGACGTTCAGGTGGGCGGTGAGGTGGTCTCCGTGGATATCGTGGGCACCGTCCGCAGCCCCGAGTACATCCTGCCCAGCGCCTACGGCGACCTGTCCCTGCCCACCCAGGGCTCCCTGGTGGTGCTGTACGTACCCCTCCCGGACGTTCAGGCCCTCATCAACGACACAGACAGGGTGAACGACGCCATATTCCTCCTGGAGGAGGACGGGGTGGCCGAGGATGTCATAGACCAGCTGGAGCCCTTCGGGATCTCCTCGGTGGTCTACCAGGAGAACCATCCCTCCGTCGCATTCATGCGTCTGGGCTCGGCCAAGATCAAGAACATGATGCCCGTCATAGGCTTCGTGTTCCTCTTCATCGGCTTCATCACCGTTTTCATGACGATGACGCGCCTGGTCCAGACGGACTCGCGGTACATCGGCGTGCTGATGTCCCTGGGATTCAACCGCTCCGAGATCGTGATGTCGTACCTCATGCTGGGTCTGGTCATCACGGCCATCGGTTCCATCATCGGGATCATCTTCGGCATCCTGTACACCTTCGCCATCGTCGTTGCCGGTCTCAGCCTCTACATGTCCATCACCATCTCGTTCCCGCTGGACCTGATGCCCTTCGTCCTCGGCATCCTGTTCATCGCCGGCGCGGTCCTATTCTCCACTGCCATCCCCGTGGCGTTCATCACCCGCTCCTCGGTCCGCGAGGCCTTAGAGTACAAGCCCCGGGGCACGGTGACCACCACCCGCGCTGGGGGCAAGCGCTCCCGGCTGACCCGGATGGGCCTTCGGAACACCACCCGCAACCCGGCGCGCCTGGCCATAACCGTGATGGTGGTGGGCATCACCATCGGCACCGCCGGCATGTGGTTGGTGATGCTGGACTCGGCCTTCGGCTACATGACCGACCAGATAGAAGCGAACACGTGGGACCTCCGAACAGGTTTCAACGTTCCCGTGGAGGCGGACTCGGTCGACGCCGGGTTCCTGAACCTGGACCCGGCGGACACAAGCTACGTGATCCCGTATACAGCGATGTCGGCCGTCATCGAGGCCGGCGACAAGCAGATGGGCGCCTTTGTCTACGGGAGCAACGAGATGGAACGTACGAAGGACTTCACTCTCCGTGAAGGGAAGCTGGACTTCACAGGCGCGGTGCTCTCCAACAGGCTGGCGGACGATCTCGGAGCGAAGGCCGGCGACGACATCGACATCGTTTTGGGGTCCACCGTGCTCACTCTCGAGGTGACCGGTGTCGCGCAGGAGGCCATCGCCTCCGTCGTCTACACCAGCCGGGACACCCTGGACCCTCTCTTCCCTAAGGAGGACTGCAACGGGGCCTACGTGCAGCTGGTGGACCCATCCACCTCCTCCGAGCAGGCCATCAGGGTCCGCGAGGTTCCCGTGGTGGCGGGCGTGCTGGAGATGGTGGAGGTCACCGAGAGCTTCGAGCTGATGCTGGGGATGGCCCAGGGCTTCTTCCTGATGTTCTTCCTCATCAGCGCCATCATCACACTGGCGGTGGCGGGTTCGGCCGTGATAATCTCGGCCATGGAGCGGGACGTTGAGTTCGCGACCCTGGACACCCTGGGCTTCTCCAAGTGGCACGTGGCCAAGGTGATAACCATCGAGATGACCGTTCTGGCCCTGGTCTCGTCCCTCATCGGCCTGCCCATGTCCTACATCCTGGCCCAATTGCTGGCCAAGACATTCGCCGAGGTGCTCTTCGAGTTCCCGGTGGTGTTCGCGGTGGGCGCGATGATCACCACCTTCTTCCTGGGCGTGGTCTTCGTGATGCTGTCCAGCATCATGCCCATCCGGTACAGCTGGAAGTTGGACACCGAGCAGACCATCCGGGAGCGGACGGCGGGGTGAGCCGGACCAGTCAGGCGATGCCCTTATGACCGAAAATGATATCATCAACCCCTCTCCAAGGGAGAAGGGGTATGAAGATGGCACATGACCCGGTTTGCAAGATGCACGTGGACGAGAAGACCGCCAAGTGGACCTACGAGCACGAGGGCACCACCTACTACTTCTGCGCCGAGGGCTGCAAGGAGGACTTCGAGGACAACCCCGAGTGGTTCCTCAAGGGCGGCGGCGCCCAGGCCAGCCATAAATGCTGAGCCGGTGCCAGCCCACTATGGCGATGGACTTAATACCTTCCAGGGCGAGCCGTGGCCCTCCCCCGAGGGGGAACCGAGGTATCATCATGGCACTCGACCCGGTATGCAAGATGGAGGTCGACCCCACCAGCACGGAGTGGGTCAGCGAGTACAGGGGCATCAGGTACTTCTTCTGCGAGCCTGGTTGCAAGGCGATGTTCGACCAGGCCCCCGAGAAGTGGACCAGCGGCACCGCCCAGATGCACAGCACCGGCGGCTGCTCCTGCTGCGGCGGTCATTGACGGGACGCCGCCATCGGTCCCAGCCCGGCCGACCAGTGGCGAGAAATCGCCCCTGAGAACCAGGCCCCAACCTTCATTAGCATAGGGCGTCAAAGGGACGACCCGAGCTAGCATGGCCTTCAAGATGTTCGGCAGGAGGAAGGACCGCCGCAAGGTAGAGGCGGACCCCATCGAGATGGGCCCCGTCAAGGAGGAGCCCCCCAGGGACCCCACCCCCCCTGGAGAGCCCGTCCCCTACGACGCCAGCCTCAACCTCCAGAGGGATGACGAGAACGGGTCCCTCTACCAGCGTGGTGCCGCCGACATGCTGTCCCCCAAGGATGTCGAGAGGGAGCACGAGCTGGGCAAGCTGATAGAGCCCGAGGAGGTCCACGTGCTCCAGGTGCCGGACCAGGCGAGGCCCCCACCGATGGCCAGCATCTCCTGCCCCGGCTGCAGCTCCTCCATGGCCATGCCCTGGGGGCGGCCCGTGGTGGTCACCTGTGGCAAGTGCGGGACCACGCGGACCATCCGGTGAACCACCGGGCTACGATCGTTCTGGTGTATTTGTTTAGCATTGATTTCTTTGTCATGATTTTCTTCCACGGTCACCTTCACCGACCCCCCAGTCTGGGTATTTAAAGGATAATGCCCTACTATCGTATGATGAAGCTGGTTAAAACCATCACGGCAAAGGTATTCCAACCTACCGCGAGGAAGCGTAAGGCCCTCGACGCACTGTGGAAGTCCTGGAAGGATGCACTTGGGTTGAAGCGCGATTACGCGTTCCTCCGCGAGAATACCGACCTTCCCTCATATTACTGCCGTGAAATGTTCTGGAAGATCAAGAAGGGCGCTGAGGCACCCGTCGGGGTCCCAAAGGACGCTCTCAAGGTCCTACCAGGAGGTACCTTCGCGCCCTGGTTCGCATCCATTCCCACCCCGGATGGCAGGGTCCGCCTACCGCTTCGCATGTCGAGGGGTCACAGCAGGCTTCTTGCTGAATGCGAGGTCTGTGACAGTCAGCTCATTATACGCGGGAAGGAGTACTACCTCCACATCGTCGTTACCAAGGATGCTCCCGTTCCCACCATTCCATCTCACGCACCAGTCCTCGCCGTGGACCTCGGGGAGCGTGTCATCGCGACGTCAGTGACGCTCGTCG
>CBDUQW010000071.1:0-17368 GCA_965369625.1 uncultured Thermoplasmata archaeon
GTCGAGACGTCGGAGACCCTTGCCGTCTTGCGGCTCCGGGCCGCCTCGATGGTGGAGGTGCGCTCCAGGTCCTGGAGGTACTCCTCCTTGGCCAGCTCGCTGATGTTGATGCGCCTGCGTCCGGCGGGCGCGCTGTCCCCACCTCCTGCGACGCCTCCACCAGGTCCGCCGGCCATCGTGTCTTCCACCTTTCAATATCGTAAACCCTGACTTGATATCTGACTGCCATCAGGCTCCATCGGGATTGGCCGCCTTCGAGAGCAACACCATCCTGCGCTTGAGGAGGTCGACCTCCTCGTCCATGGACCTGCGCAGGGCCGCCTTCCTCTCGTCGGTGGTCCACACCTCGGGAAGGCCTTCGGTTATGTCCTCGATGAGCAGTTCGATGAGCAATTCCCGCTTGCGCTTGGCGCTCTTGATGAGGGCCATGATGTCCCCTATGGCATCGAAGTGCTCCCGTTGGATCAGGTCCCGGCCCTTGTCCGTCAGCTTGTATGTCACGTTGCGGCGGGACCTGACGACCTTCTCGACGAACCCTCGCTCCGCCAGGTCCTGCAGAACGCCGTACACCGTGGGTTCAGAGACATCCAGGTTCTCTTGCACCATCCGGACCAACCTGGACGCCCTCTGGGGCCCGTAGTACAGGCTGGTCACTACCTCGATGGTCACCTCTGGGTTCTTGGACAGGACCATAATATCACCGCGGCGGTCATCTTTGGTCAAGATGAGCCAATTACTCATTTTGAGGATATGTCGACATGTTATATAAATGTTCCTTCGCAGCTCTCCCTCGGAGAGATTAACGGAGGGACCCATCCAGGGCCCGGTACGCCTCGCTCCTATCAAAACCTTGCGGTGGACATTTCCGGTCGGGTGCAGCGAACCTATAAGAACCCCCAGATGCCTTGACGGGGCAATTGCGGTGCCCACGATGTTGGCAAGGGGTACACCATGGTTCATAGGCATACCACCGGCCCTGTTGACGGTCATGGCCGTCGCGATGGTAGCCGGGCCCATGCCAGTGACCTGGTGGAGCCTGCTCCCCTTTCTCCTCTTGACCCTGGTCTCCTTCGTGATGGTGTACTTCTTCCGGGACCCGGAACGACCGGTGGGGGAGGGGCTGGTGGCCCCCGCCCACGGACGCGTCCTGGACGTGACGACGGAGGGGGAACGGGTCAGGGTGAGCACCTTCATGGGCGCCATGGACGTCCACGTCATCAGGGCCCCCCTGGACGGGAGGGTGGTGTCCATGGAGCGCGGGGGGAGCGGATACCACAGGGCGTACACCCCGGAGGCCGGTCACAATGTCCAGCTGGAGGTCGGCCTCGAGGGCGACAGCGGGGCCTTCACCGTGGTCATGATATCCGGTTGGTTCGCCCGTCGCATCGTGCCATACGTGAGGGTCGGGGACCGCGTGGAGCGGGGCTCCCGCATCGGCCTCATCCGCTTCGGCTCGCGGGTGGACGTGCTGGTGCCCGAGGGTTCCCACCGGATGGTCGTGGGAACCGGGAAGCGGGTGCGCGCTGGCTCCAGCACCTTGGGGGTGAGGACCGATGAAGATAGCTGAGATGGTCTCCATCGCCGACGCCTTCACCATCCTCAACGCGCTGCTGGGCTTCTCGGCCATCATCTGTGCGATAGAGGGCAACCTGGAACTGGCCTACCTGCTGATCGTGCTGGCGGTGCTGGCCGACGGCCTCGACGGTATCGTGGCCCGCCGCTTCGGGAGCAAGTGGATGATCGGGGACTACCTGGACATCATGGCGGACACGGCGTCCTTCGCCGTGGCCCCGTCGGTGCTCATGTGGGTCACCTACCGCGACGGCCTCGGGGACCCCGACCTGGGCCTGACCGCCGAGCAGGGGCAGGTCCTCGTCTTCCTGACCGGCGCCATCGTCATCACCTTCGGCGTCCTCCGTCTCGCCAGGTTCTGCCTGGAGTCGAACGACGATGCGGGCGAGCTGTTCTTCACCGGTCTGCCCATCCCCGCCATGGCCCTGCTCGTCGCCACCATGCTCCTCATGGGATGGCCGGGCCTGGTCGTGATCTTCCTGACCATCATCGCGGCCCTGATGATGATCTCCGACCTGAGGTACCCCAAGGCCAAGGGCAGGCCGGGCCTCATCGTGGGGATGTTGGGCTTCGCCCTGGTCATCACCACCATCGCCGGTGAGCCGCTGGAGCTGGCGAGCGAGTTCATGATGTACCTGACCTTCGCCGCCGTGTTCCTGTACATGTTCTTGGGACCCTTCTCCATGGGCAAGGTGGAGGGGTACATCGAATCCTAGACCAGTGCAGTCCAGGCTCCCGACGGCGGAGGCACAAGGGTAAATACCCTGAACCGCGTTACCCACCCTTCCTACCGGGAGGGCAATGGACGACCTCGCCAGGCCCATTGCTGCCCCCATTCCAGGTGTAACCAATGGCCAAGTCCGTCAAGATAGGCATCACGGGTCTTCCAGGCGCCGGGAAGACCGAAGCCCTGCTCAAGGTCATCGAGATGCTGGAGGTGGACGGCCACACCGTGGGTGGCATGCTCACCACACCCATCTACGAACGGGGGAAGAAGATCGGCTTCGAGGTCATGGACTGGCACTCCAAGCGGCTGGGGATCTTCGCCCACAGGGACTACGAGACCCCCATCATGATCGGTAGCATGTTCGTGGCCATCGACGTGCTCAACGAGATAGGGGTCCCGTCCATCGATTGGGCGACGGCGGAGGCCGACATCATCGTCATCGACGAGGTCGGCAAGATGGAGGTGGAATCGGAGACCTTCATCAAGGCGGTGAAGCTGGCCCTCGAGGCGGCCAAGCCCCTCATCCTGACCCTGCACAAGAAGTCCCGGAACCCCCTCCTCCAGGACATACGGCGCCGGGACGACGTGCGCATCCTGGAGGTGACGCCGATCAACAGGAACCTGCTCCCGTACAAGATCATCTCCCTCCTCAAGACCGAGCTCAAGACACCCAAGTGATCCCCGTGGAATTCCCCGAGGGCATGGAGCTGAAGCGCATCAGGGAGGGCAGCGTGGAGGTGGAGGTGCCCGTCTCCTCCTCCACGACGACCAGGGGCCCCGCCAAGGCGGACGCCCCCGTGTTCTACAACCCGGCCATGGAGCTGTCGCGGGACCTGAGCGTGGCGGTGCTGCGGTCAGCGGGCAATGACCGATGGCGGGTGCTGGACGGCCTGGCGGGCACCGGCGTCCGGGGCGTCCGATACGCCGTGGAGGGTCCCCCTCCCGGGGAGGTGGTCCTGAACGACCGGAACCCCCTGGCGGCGGCACTGTGCCGTCGCAACCTCGAGCTGAACGACGTTGCCATCGGGACCGTCACGCAGCTGCGGTTGGAGACGCTGCTCCTCGAGGACCGCTTCGACATGGTCGATGTCGACCCCTTCGGCTCGCCCGCGCCCTTCCTGCCTGGCGCCGTCCGTTCGGTGAGGAAGGGAGGCATCCTGGCCGTGGCGGCCACGGACACCCCGGCCCTGTGCGGCTCCCGCCCGAGGCCATGCCTCCGGAGGTACGGGGCCCGCCCGTGGCGGGGGGACGCGATGCACGAGGTGGCCCTGAGGATCCTCTCCGGTGCCGTGGTCCGCGAGGCGGCCAGGGTCGACCGGGCAGCCGTGCCCGTCCTCAGCATGGCCGAGGACCACTTCGTGCGCATCTTCCTGAGGGTGACGGAGGGCGCGAGGAGGGCCGACGCCGCCCTGGGGTCCATCGGCTACGCGTGGGCCACCCCCGACGGGGGCCTCGCCACGGGACCGGCGCCTCCCGGTGACGCGGACCACTGGGCGGGACCCCTTTGGCTCGGACCCCTCCATGATGACCAGCTCCTTGCGGACATGAGGTCCGACGAGGGCAAGGCGACCTCGACCCGGCTCGAGCGGCTCTTCGACCTGTGGACGGAGGAGGCGGGGCTCCCTCCCCTGCTGGTCGAGGCCAACAGGGTCGCCAGCCGATTGGGCGTGCCCACCCCTCGCATGGCCCGCGTCCTCGACGCGCTCCGCTCGCGGGGTTACGTGGCTGGCAGGTCCCACACCAATCCGGTGGGGATCAAGACGGATGCTCCCATGGCGGACGTGGATGCGGTCTTCCGCGAGCTGGCCGGAAAGGGCTAGTCTTCCTTGTCGGGAGGGGCGGCGTCGCCGGCGGGTGCCTTGGGTGCCTTGGGCGTCTTGGACCCCTGCTCCTCCATCGCCTCGAGGCGGGCGTTGATCCCAGCGAGCATCTCCTTGCACTCGCTGACCTCCACCCGCATCTCCATCATGTCCCTCTCGAAGGGGGTGAACTCCCTGTAGGCCAGGAGCCTGTAGGAGAGGATCATGCCGATGAGCATCGCCCCGATGAGGGCCATGAGCAGCACGCCTGACCAGGACCAGAGGGCCTGGAAGTAGATGAACAGGTTGCGCCCGTAGAAGAGGATGAGGATGTTGAAGGCGGAGAAGATGATGGCCATCACCAGTATGAACACGTACAGGCGCGGTAGACGGAACTCTAGGCTCGGTTTCACGTCATGTCCCTCCATTCTGCCAGTAGTCGGTACGGGACCCGATGCCGGGCAGCCTCATCGTCCCCCTCCTCCATGATCCATAGGTAGATCTCCTCCGGCGGGAGCCTCTCGACCCGTACGGTGCAGTTGAGCATGTAGTGGTCTCCCTCTAGGAGGACGGTCACGTTGAGGGTGAAGAGGTCCTCGGAGATATTTGTATCGAGGGTGTACCTGTTGAATCCGCTGTTGTTGATTGTGATGTTGCCCACGGTGTAGTTGATGTGGATGGCATCGTACCGCTGCTCTCCCACCGACACCACGGTGATGAGGGTCGCGTTGTCCGCGTGGTCGAAGATGACCTTGGGGATGGCCCCGATCGGGTTGACCGGTTCCTGCTCCGCGTACTCCAGGAGGAACATGGCCAGGATGAGCAGGGCTATGATGGAGACAGGTACGATGATAATGTAGGCCACTATGCTGTCCTGCATCGGCTGGAAATCGCTGCCAATCTATTAAATGGCTTCGCCAGCGGCCTGCCCGTCGAGCTCCTCGAGGCGTCTGGCTATCCGCTGGAGCACGAGGCCGAGCATCCCTGCGTTGTCCCACGTCGAGACTATGCCGCGGAGGCGGTCCCTCGGCCGGTCCACCAGCGCCCCGGCGGCCTTGCCGATGCCGGGCAGGGCGCGGGTCAGCTCGTCCACGATGGTCACGTGGGCCTTCCTCGAGGTCCTCGCCAGGGGGTTGAGGTCGATGGCGATGACCTGTCTTCCCCAGGCCCTCAGGGCCTCGGCCCTGTCCCCGTCCTCCAGGGGTATGAGCACCACGTCGGCCGAGCCCACTCCCCGGGACGAGCAGAGGGCCCTGTCGTGTTCGAGGCCGGGCACCCGGGTGTCGGGAGAGGCCCCCAGAACATCCACCGCGCCCATGGCCTTCAGGCGGTCCACTATCAGGTCGACCCTCGCCTCCGTCCTGTGGAACAGGTTGACCTCGACGACGAGGCGTGGCTCCGCGGCATGCACTGCGCTCCTGTACCCGGTGATCTGTCGTTGGAGCTGGACCACCTGGTCCGAGGCGAGGGCGGCCACGTTGCCGTTGACGGAGATGACGGGACGCCGGGCGAGGAGCAGCATCGCCGCCGCCACCCGCTGTGCCTGGTGTGCCTCCTCCACCGTGGCCTCGCCCAGAAGGTAGTCGAAGGCCTCACCCCGTCCGTGGGCGATGAGACCCGCCTCCGACGTGATGCCCTTGCGCACTCCCTCCACCAGCCTCTCGCGGGCCACCAGGGAGGCGTATCGAGGATGGGACGGGGGTATCTCGGTCATGCGACCAGAAGGGTCCGGCCTGGTACATGATTGTTTGCATCCAGGTACAGAATCCAGTTTGAGAAGGACGTGGAAAGTTTTTTTAATGGGTCGGCCAATTCACGGACCAGGTGGGGTAGTACCAACGGAGAAGGCGTGAACTCAGCATGAGGACCGATGTTATCGAGAAGGGGTTGCGCGACCTGCGAGAGGGCAACCCCGCTGTCCACTGGGCCATCATGGCCCGTGACGGGGTGGTGCTAAAGGCCGAGCTACCCGAGGGTGTGCACCACGAGACCTTCGCCATCATGTGCGCCACCATGCTCGGAGCCGCCCTGACCCTCAACTCGGAGTTCCCCGAGGGTGAGGTGGAGCGTATCATCGTCGAGGCGGGCCGGTACCGCGTAATAGTGATCGGCGTGGACCTCGAGCGGCTCATCGCCATCATCGCCCCCCGGAACATGGACCTCAGCTCCCTGCTCGTCTACGTCCAGAAGATCAGGAAGCAGGCGGGGAACCTCTGAGGGGCCCTCCTCCGACCGCAATCTTCATTATCGCCACAATGCATCCATCCAGATGCAGGTGGTATGATGCCGGGAGAGGACGTCCAGGAACAGGAGGAGGCACAGGAGGAGGCACAGGAGGAGGCACGGGAGGAGGGTGCCTCCGACCTCGACAGCAGATTGGTGGTCGAGGGAATGCTCTTCTCGTCCGTTGAGCCCCTACGCATGGTGGACATCGAGGAGGCCACCAACCTGGACCGGAGGATCGTCAGGTCCGCCCTCAAGAGGCTCGCCTCGGACTATCGCCGGCGCAACACCGCCCTCGAGGTGGTCAAGGTGGGAAGCCGTTGGACGATGCAGGTCCGCTCGGAGTACACTCCCGCGGTGAGGACGGTGGCCGCTCCCGAGGTGAACCCCAGGGTCCTGCGGACGCTGGCCCTGATCGCCTACCACCAGCCCGTCCTGCAGTCCGACCTCCAGGAGATGATCGGACCCAAGGTCTACGACCACGTGCGAGAGCTGGAGGCGCAGGGGCTGGTAAGATCGACCAGGAAGGGCGCCACCAAGGAACTGACCACCACACAGAAGTTCCCCGAGTACTTCGGGATCGGCTCGGCCAAGAAGGAGGACATCAAGAGGTTCCTCGCCGAGCGCGTGGGGATCGAGCCCGAGCCCTTGCCGGAGCAGGCCGAGGCCGCTCCCGAGGTCCCCGAGGAGGCGCCATCTCCCGTGGGCGATGAGGAGGAACGGCCGCCCGAGCCGGAGGGCGAGTTACCCCCACCGGGGCCCGACGGCGACCAGGTGTGAACCCACCGTGGTCCTCGAGGTAGAGGCGAGGGACGTCCTCGCCAGGGTGGGCACGTGGACGGGGCCGAAGGGGCCCACCGTGAGGCTGCCGCTGCTGCTGGAGACCCGGCCCTCGGCACGGGCGGATGCCCTTCTGTCCGTCGAGGGACCGGGGGTGGAAGGGCCCCTGTTGGTCCGTGACCTGGGGTCCTCCTTCCGACCACTGCACGGGTCGCCCGGGCACGGGGACTGGTCGCACCTGGAGATACCCCCAGAGGTACCCCTCCCTCCCTCGCTGGCCGACCAGCTGGACGAGGTCCCCCTCACCGTCGTCGACGGGGACGGCATCGTGGAGGTGGTCCATGCCGCGTCGAGCAGGCTGGACCAGGCCGCGCCACCGGACGGTAGGGTCGAGTGGGTCGTGATGGCGTCCGCTGCCAGCCTGTCGGCGAGACCGGACCGCTTCATCGACGCCGTGCTGGCCGCGAGGAGGAGGGCGGGCCCTGGCAGGCTCCTCTACCTTCCAGGGGTGGCCACCCCACGCAGCCTGGCCCTGCTGACCTACCTGGGAGCGGACGTGGTGGACGATGTCCAGTGCCGGCTCGATGCCGCCAGGGGCAGGCTGGCGAGGCCCGAGCTGGGCCACGTCCACAGGCCCGGCGACCTGACCATGGAGGAACTGGGGTCGAGGAACCTCGACATCATGCGCCAGGAGGTGGAGCTGGTGCGCGAGGGCGTGGACCACTCGGCCCTCAGGGAGCTGGTGGAGGTCAGGGTCCGCTCGGAGCCCTGGCAGGTCGCGGCCCTCCGCCGGCTCGACCGCCATCACAGCGACGCCCTGCTTCCCTACGCCCCCGTCCACAGGGACCGGCCGCTCTTCGCCCTGACCCGCGAGTCCCTGGGGAGGATCGAGGTCACCTCGTGGGTGGGGACCATGCTGGAGCGCTACCGCCCCCCGGCCTCCGCGAGGGTCCTGGTGCTGCTACCGTGCTCGGCACGCAAGCCCTACAGCCAGAGCCGGTCCCACCGGAGGATGGCCGATGCCATGGCGGGGGTGGGGAACAGGGCGACGGTCCTGGAGGTCATCCTCACCTCGCCCCTGGGGGCCGTCCCGAGGGAACTGGAACGCACCTATCCCGCGGCCCACTACGACATCCCGGTCTCGGGCGACTGGTACGCCGAGGAGGTGGACCGCATGCGCCTCCTCGTCGAGGCCATCCGCGAGGGGGGGGAGTTCCCCCACGTCGTCTCCCACATGGGTCCCGGCCTCGCTTTCCTCGAGGACGACCCGTCGGTCGTGGGGACCCGGGAGGGCGACGAGGGCGCGCTGGACGGTGATGCCCTGAAGCGTCTGGCGAGGGAGACGGCGGAGGGGACGTCGACGGTCCCGAAGGTGCAGTGGAGGGAACGCTCGGCGGAGGACGTGGCCTCCCTGGCCCGGTTCCAGTTCGGTCCCGAGGCCGCCGAGGCCCTCATGAGGGATGCCCGCGTCGTGGGCAGGTACCCGGGTCACAAGGTCAAGGGGCCCGACGGGGTCCAGAGGGCCTCGGTGGTCCCCGCCCGCGGCCGCCTGTCCCTCACGTTGGCAGGCGCCGAGGTGCTGGCGTCCGCCGGAGGCAACCGGGTCTGGATGGACGACTTCGAGCTGCGGGGCGACCTGTTCGCCGTGGGTGTGCTGGACGTAGACCCAGGTCTGAGGCCCGCCGAGGAGGCCGTGGTGCTCCGGGGTGACCATGTGACGGGCGTGGGCGTGGCCCGGATGGGCGCCATCGAGATGATGGCGTCGTCCCGGGGGGTGGCGGTGGCCATGCGTCACAAGAGGTCCGGGGGGGGTGGCCCGTGACCGACCTGGACGCGTGGCTCCGGGAGCGGAGGTCACACCGCCGCGAGCCCAAGGACCGAGGCTTCTCCATCGAGAGGGCGGTCACCATCTGGCACGAGGAGGAGACCCTGGGAGGCAAGCCGGTGGACGCCCTGGTGGGCATCCTCGCCACCCGCGGATGCTCCCACGACAGGGAGGGGGGCGGCTGCTCGATGTGCGGCTACGCAGCCGACACCCCGTCGGTCACGCCCAAGGAGGAGGAGCTGCTGGCCCAGGTGGAGCACGTCGCCTCAAGGAGGGAGGACGCCCGATGGGTGAAGCTCTACACGTCGGGGAGCATGCTGGACCCAGACGAGGTACCCCCGCCCGTGCTCGAGGCGATCCTCGACACCTTCGGGGACGCTGACATGCTCACCGTCGAATCCAGGGCGGAGCACGTGACCCTCGACAGGGTCCAGGCCCTTGGGGACACCTCAAGGAGGGAGGTGGCCATCGGCCTCGAGTCCGCCTGCGACCCGGTCCTCGCTGGGTCTGTCCACAAGGGGATGGCCTTCGAGGACTTCCAGCGGGCTGCTGGCATGGTGAGGGACGCGGGAGCCCAGCTGAGGGCCTACGTGCTCCTCAAGCCACCCTTCCTCACGGAGAGGGAGGCCGTCGAGGACGCCGTCGAGACGGCCCTGGCCGCCGCCGAGGCGGGGGCCACCACGGTGTCCCTCAACCCCGTGAGCATCCACGGGGGGACCCTGGTGGACCACCTGCATCACAGGGGAGAGTACGAGCCCCCGTGGCTGTGGTCGGTCGCGGAGGTCATAAGGCGGGCGGCCGAGGCGCTGCCTGATGGGGTCAGGGTCGTGTCCGCGCCGACGGGCGGGGGCAAGTCACGTGGCGCCCACAACTGTGGCAGGTGCGACCCCGACGTGCTGAAGGCCATCGAGTTCCATCGCCTCAGCGGGGACCTCCGGGACCTGGACGGCGCTCCCGATTGCGATTGCAGGGCCCGGTGGGAGGCCCAGCTGGAACTGGAGGGTTACATGCAGGGCCCCTTCTCGCCCAGGGGTTACAGGCGATAGGTTGGGAGGGCGTCGCGGCAGCGGTCCGTGGCGGGCCTCTCACTTTTCCTTCGACAGCCAGGCTGCCAACGCGATCAGCATCAGGACTATCATGAGGAACACGCCGACCTCGGGCTTGAGGAACGTTTCCCCTCCCAGGGGCACGAAGGAGAGGAACCCGATGAACGCCATGACGAGCAGGAGGTAGACGAAGAGGGAGGACTTGGGGATGGTGATGGTGATGGTATCACTCCTCCTCGGTGCTGTCACCGGTGCCCTGGCACCCATTGGTGCCTGCTGCACCATGGTGGTCCGACCCATCGAGATGGCCCCTGCCTCCCCGGCGCCCTCGGCCATGACGCTCTGCTTCCGGGTCGTCTTGTGGGCCCTGGTGAAGATTATCTCCGACGACTCGTCGAGGCCGTGCTGGACCGCCGTCTGGCGCTTGAGCAGGAAGTCGGTGGTGTTGAACATGTGCACGTGGCCTTCATCGGTGGCGGCCACCAGCAGCCTTCCGCGGGAGGATATCCTGACCTTGCTGATCGGCGCCTCCAGCTTGTGCTTCCAGATCAGCTTCTCCTTCTGGTGGAACAGCGAGACCATCCCGTCCCCGGTCCCCGCCACCACGTACCGGCCGTTGGTGGTGATGTCCACGTCCCGGACGCCACCCGCGCCGGTGAGGTAGCGCCAGATGAGTCCCTCCTTCTGGTTGTACAGGCAGACCTGGCCCGGATAGGTGCCGCCCTCCACGCCGATGGCGATGAAGTCACCCCGGGGGGCGAGGGCGATGGAGTTGATCTTGTTCTCCACGTTGTGCTTCCAGTGGAGCTTGCCCAGCTTGTCGAAGTAGTAGAACATGTTGTCCGTCGCGCCCACGGCGATGAAGTGGCCGTCGGAGCTCATCGCCAGCCGGGTGATGTCGCCACCCAGCTCGTGGCGCCAGGTGACGGCGCCCTTCATGTTGGACGAGTAGTTGTCGTGGAGGAAGATGTCCTTGTTGGCGGAGCCAGAGACCACGTAGTTGGCCGAGGTGGAGGTGGCCACCTCCCTGATGCGGGCGTCGGCCTTGCTCCTCCAGAGGAGCAGCCCCGTCGAGTCGAAGAAGTAGGTGTAGGTGTCCCGCGACCCCACCACGATGTACCGGCCGGACTTGCTGATGTGGATATCCTCGATGCGGGCGTGGATGTTGTAGCTCCAGAGCTCCTCGCCGTCCTCGTCCAGGAGATAGATCTCGCCCGTCCTGAGGCCCACGACCACGGTGTTGCCCAGCGATGAGAGGTCGACGCCCACCACGGGGCGTTCGAACTCCCGGTTCCACTTGACCTCGCCCTCCTGGTCCACCAGGGCCACGTTGTTGTCCTGGGTGGCCATGACGGCGGCCGAGCCGTTGGTGGCGATCTCGAGGCCGATGATGGGAGAGCCGGTCTCCATCACCCAGATTGCCTTGGGCTCCTCTTGCTTCATACTATTACCAGGAGCATCCTGCATCTAGGGTTCCCTCCACCGTGCCCTCTATGAACGGACACCGCCTTCTTAAAGGTTTGTGGTTCGGTTCTCGCGAAGCGAGAGAGGCCCTGGCCAGGAGCCCCTGGACCTAGCCGTACCGCCTTCCCGGGTAGAATATCTTCTTGCACGACTGGCACTTGGCCGAACCGTCGGAGAAGCCCACGATGTCCTTCCCGTTGCACCGGGGACAGTTGAGGTGGGTCGCCTTGTACCGCTCCTTTTGCTTCAATGAAGGGGCCCGGTAGGAGGTGATGCGCTCGGCACTCTCGGTGTCCCAGTCGCTGCCGTATCCGGAGAGGGCCCCGTACTCCACCGTCTCCACGGACCATTGGGAATCCAGGGTGGTGGGGACCTTGCCAGGCGGCCTGGGCTCCTGGGGCGCGTAGGTGGTCTGCATGCCCGAGCCAGAGGTACCGCCCCACGTGGACTGGGGGTACTCGACGGTCTCGGCCGCCATGCCCTCGGAGGCCTTCCGTTGCCTCCTCTGGGCGTAGGTCGTGATGGCGGATATCGCGATTATCATGCCCACCATGGCGATGGCGGAGCAGCAAGCGGGGTCCAGGTACCAGGCGGAGTTGGCGTCCGGGTCGAGGGTTATGGCCCTCGAGTCGTCGTTGTTGTGCTCGAACTCCTCGTCTATCTCGTCCATCGGGTCGACGATGACCGTTATCAGGTACTCCCCGCGGGGCAGGTTCAGGTCGAAGCGGCCCTCGTGGACGAAGTCGGCTCCATCCATGACGAGCAGGTCCACCCTGTCGGTCTTGTCCGTCACGCCGTCCACCTGGACGGCGACCTCGACGTTCCTGAGGAACGTCTTCGAGTTGGTGGCGCGCACCTTGTAATTCACGATGATGACGCCCGGGACGAGGGTGTCCCCATCGCTCCCCTGGCTGTCGGTGAACCCCTGCAACTCGATGGTGAGGTCGACCAGGTCCCCCCCTCCGCTCTCGGGGGCGACGTCCAGGACCAGGCCCACCACGTTGTTGCCGTCCTCGTTGATCTCCTCCACGTCGTTGGTGGGGTCGACCTCTATCCGGAAACGATGGTGACCGGCCGTCAGGTTGAGGTCCCTGAACCGGACATCCGAGTCCGAGGTCAGGGGGACGACCTGCCGCTCGTAGAACTCGCCGTCGATGTAGAGGTCGATGAAGGTCTGCCCGGAAGACCAGGTATAGGTTATGAGGACATCCCCGTCGATCACCAGGTCGAAGGTCCTGTTCTCGCGGGGCGCGCTGGTCGAGGGCTGGACCGATGAGGTGGTGAGGGCAAGGTCGCGGTTGTCCACCAGGTCCTTGAGTGTGACGGTGTCGTTGCCGTAGACCTGGAGGTTGGTGATCTGGAAGTCGGGTCCGGCGAACTCGACCCTGTGGGAGGGCTCGTACTCGAAGACGTCGCCGTCCATCGTCCACGAGGCGATGGGCACTTTCAGGACATATCCCATGGGCCCGGAGACCGCATCGAGGACCAGGTCACCCTCCGACGTCAGCACATAGAGGTCCATGCCCTCCGCGGGTGACCCCGATGCGTTGAAGAGGTGGAAGTCCACCCAGTAGTAGTGCTTGAGCCTCACGTCCTCGCCGATGGTGGAAAGGGGTGGCACGGAGCCCACCGTGACCATCTCCGTGCCCCCGGAGACGGACCCCCGGGAGTACAAGGTGTCGATGAGCTCGAGGGTCCCACCGGAAACCGTGACGTCGTCGAGGGTCATGTTCGTGATGAGCACGTCCGCCTCGAGGGTCAGGAGGTCGGCCAGGGGGCGGGGGGACGACCGTGTGAACTGGCAATCGACGAGCTCGGCATGTCCTCCCTGGACCTCCATCAGCTCCAGGGTCATTATGGTGCACGTGTCCAGGTAGGCGCTGGCGTTGGGTCCATAGACGAACAGGGCCTGGTTGGCCACATCGGTGCCCGCCACGTCGTCGCTGTCGAAGGTGCAAAGCTCTGCGGTAAGGGACGCCTCGTCGGAGACCACTATCAGGTCGGAGCCGGCGACGGCCCGGACGAGGGTCGATAGCAGGTCCAGCTGGGACGAGCCGTTCAGTCCCACGACGGTGCCGAGCCCGTACAGGTCGCAGCTGCTCACGGCCACCGTGCTCTTGCCCTCGGCAAAGAGGGCGAAGCCCTCCGGGTTCTCGATGAGCAGCCCTTCCAGATGCACCTCAGCATTACCGAGGACGACCAGTCCGGTCGAGGCCTCCATCTCGGCGTCGTACGCCTCGAGACCGGTCAGCTCCCCGTCGACATGCGAGTAGAGGCCACTGACCCTCATACCATAGGTGCCGCCCTCGCTGGAGATGTTGACCCCGTCGAAGATGAGGGTGCCACCCTCCTCCACCGTTATCATGTACTGGGATGGCGAGGTGGCCCCGATGATGAGGTCGGAGGAGGTGACCGTCAGGCTGCCCCCTGGCTCCACCGTGAGGTTCCCGTCCAGGTGGATCGTGAGGTCGGTGTACTCCTCCGTCCCCGAGATGTTGGTGTTCCCCCACCACACGTCCTCCGCCACGGCTGGCGAGGTCAATACGATGAAGGCCACCGCGACGATGAAGACGGTGAGGGGGATCATGGCCATCGCTGACCTCCTTCCCACCGGACCGCCTACGTCCTCCTTTCGAGCCACGATGTCCTTGAGAACCATGTATCCCGACCCTCTCAACTCGTCCATGGTGGTGAACGGCCTTCTATGAGACCCTGGGTATTTAACACTTGTCGGATTCGACGGCCTTCCCAGGGGGTGGGAGGACCCCCCCGTCGCAGGGCCGACAATCTATATCTAGGTCGAAGGCATGTTGGCGGATGATGGCCCGCAGGAAGGGACGCAAGTCCAATGTGCGCACCCCCGCCAAGTCCATGGAGCGGGAGCTGGTCCACCGGGCGGAGCAGCTCGCCAAGGACCCTGGTCGGGCCCTTCCGAGGACCGCGCCCCCATGCACCAAGGACCCCTTCGCCAAGGTCCGCAAGAAGATGGAGTATATCGCCAAGTTCGCCGACAACGAGAACAAGCTGAAGAGGTTCGCCAACCGGGGCGACGACATCGTCAAGGCGTACGCCGGGACGCTGATGCTGGCGGCGGCGGGGAAGGCACCATACCTGGCCACCATCAAGCTCCCCCAGGGGGAGGTGTTCTACGCCCTGAGGGGCAAGGCGAAGAAGGAGAAGCTGGCGGGCATGCAGTGGTTCGACCACCCCGTCTACCGGCTCCTCCTCTACCTTGACCTGGCCGTCCGCAGGCCATACTACCACTTCTACTCCACCCGCGACACCCTCTACTGCACCTGCAAGGAGGCCCGGCCGCCCAAGGACTACATCGTGTTCGCGATGCAGCAGCCCAAGGCCAACATCTCGGAGGCCTCCTCGGGCCTTTGGAGCTGCCCCCACGTCGACCCCGAGGCCGTCAAGGCTGCCAAGCCCATCGACGACACCTATCTCCGCCTCGAGTGGAGGTCCGCGGGCATCGTGGTGGGACTGTGCAAGCGATGTGCCAGGACCTCGAGGGATTCCGTTCTCGGGTCCATCGCCAAGCACATGGCGATACCCAAGCTGGAGTCCGACTTCGATGTCCAGGTCCTGCACCGCCTCCGGGGGGCCGAGGACTGCGAACTGTGGGACCGGCTCTCGACGCTCAAGGTAGAGGAGGACAACCTCGAGGTCTATTACAAGGGCCAGGTGGACGACCTCGGCCTGATCGAACTCCACCTCAAGACGGTGAGCGAGAGGCTGGAGGAGCACAGGGGTCCCCACTTCATCCTCGAGGACCGCACCTACTGCGACGACGCCGAGGCCTTCGTGGACGCCCTCAACCCCAGCGACGAGGAGCGGTTGGCCCTGGAGGCCATCCTGCCAGGCCTGGACCATCCCCTGATACTGGAACGGGCGACCCCCTCCAAGGTCCTGGTGGAGCTCTGGGAGGACCATGGCGAGGAGGCGCTGACTGCCGTCGTGGGCGGTGACGAGGAGCTCCTCGCCAAGTACCTGGAGGACCCGGAGGTCCAGTCCAGCCCGTCCAACGTCCTCAAGCGTGCCCTGGTGGACCACCGGAAGCGCACGATCATCTCGAAGTTGCCCGAGTATCGCAAGCTGCCCAAGATAGCCGCCTTCGCGGACCGCGTGGCGCGCGCTTACAGGACGAAGGGGGCAGAGGGCGCCCTGAGGACCATCGAGAAGGAGCGGGGCTCCGACACCAGGATCAAGTCCGTGGCCTACGCCTTCCTCCTGGCACTGGGCAGGGAATCGTCCAAGAAATGGCAGTACGACCGTACGGAGATAGACTTCGCCAACTTCCTCCAGGACAAGGCCAAGGCCCTGCTGGAGGCCAAGCCGGACGAGTACCACGGGGCACTCCAGGCGATGCTCTCCGCCACCGGTTCGACCGAGCGGATACCCGAACCCGAAGGGAGCTAGGTGCCCACATGGCAAGCGACCGACCAGAGGTCTCCATCCGCCCCGGCTTCTCCGCCGCCGCCGTCTCCTTCGAGGTCAAGGTCGAGAACCCCACCTCGGGCGACCTGCGCGAATTGCGGTTGTCGCCCCGTCCGGTCCCGCCCTCGACGTGGCTCGACCGCGACTCCCACCTGATCCCGCTCCTGCAGCCCAGGCGGTCCAGGACGGTGGCCTTCCGGCTGAGACCGCAACCGGGCCAGCAGGTGGTGGCCCTCGACCTGACGGTGGAGTGGGAGGACGCCTACGGGACCAGCCGCGGCCGCTTCGATGTATCGTCGAGGCCCGTCGAGATGGCGTGCCCCAAGCTCACCGGGCCCAGGGAGGGCATGGACAGGTGGCGCGCCGGGCTCAGCGGAGGGACCGCCGTCGAGGTCAGGCTCAGGCAGGAGCCGCCGCCGGAGAAGCTGCTCGACGTCCTGGAGGACGCGCTGGCAACCGCTCCTGGGGAGGTCACGGTCCAACGTGACGAGGGGCCGAGGGGTCCCATGGGACGGGTGTGGGTCCGGGCCGAGGGCCCAAGGGGCCGCAGGGCCGGCCTGCTGGTGGACGTCACACCCGACCCGGTCACGAAGGGGAGCCGGGTGCTGCTTACCGCGACGGCCAGCACGGAGGAGCTCCTGACGATGTTCTACCACACCTGCATCTCCCTCGTGGTGGACCAGCTGCCCGGGGTGGACGCCATCGTCCCCCACAGCCTGTCCGACATCCAGTGATCGATGGCGGGAGCTGGGGGTTCATCTGTCGCAGGGCGCGATAGGGGGCTCAGTCCCACCTCTTCTTCTTGTTGGTCTCATCGCGCCTTCGGTCCCTGCTCCCGGGTGCGACCTCGGTAGGCGCCTCCTCCTCCTCGAGGTCCTCGGACTTGGGCGTGTGCTTCCAGGTGCACTTCTGGAAGTACTTCGGGAGGACCCCCAGGATGGTGCTGCATTCCTCGCAGATCACCACAAGGTAGACCTCCTTGTCCTGGACCTCTCCTTCGGTGACCTTGCCGCAGTGGGGGCAGACGGGCATGGGCATGGGAACCGCTGATGGGAGTGTGATGGGCGTTAATCAATATTGTGGCCCGCTCGTCCGCATGACGATGCCTAGGCCTCGATGGCATGGGGGGCGGATGTTCCCGGCCTAGATCTCGTTCATGACCTCTTCCAGAACCCAGTCCTGGGCAGTCTTGCCCTTCTCCTTGGGCTCCTCGTCGGGCTCGTCGTCGTTGCCCTCGTCGGGTCCTTCGTCATCCGGACGGTCACCTTCCTCGGGAGGTTCCTCTGGTGGGGCCTCGGCGGGTTCCTCTGGCGGAGCCTCCGGGGGTTCCTCCGGTGGGGCTTCGGTGGGTTCCTCAGTCGGAACCTCAGGGGGTTCCTCGGGCGGGACCTCGGGGGGCATCTCGGGCGGGACCTCGGGCGGGACCTCGGGGGGCATCTCGGGAGGCAACTCGGGAGGCAACTCGGGAGGCAACTCGGGAGGCAACTCGGGA
>CBDUQW010000072.1:0-17331 GCA_965369625.1 uncultured Thermoplasmata archaeon
AGCAGGTAATTATGTCCCGATATGCATTACATCCAACGGTTTCTTGACGCTATAGTGGCATGGGGACGGTCGGGTCCTCATCCACCCTCAGGTGGCTTGTCCTTCTCCTCCTGTTCCCGCTTGGCCTTGATGCCCTGGACGAGGAACCAGGCGGTGGCGATGACCAACACGACCGCCACGAGGACCAGGAATGCGAGGACGACGGCGGTCAGGCCCAGGAAGATGCCACCTGGTTCCGGGTCCTCGTACCCCACATCGTAGGTTACCTTTGAGGTCTGGGTCTCGTTCAGGCCATTGTTCTCGATGATGACCCAGAACTTGCCTGAAGAGTCCCATACCCACTCCATGCTCGCATTGGTGACGTTGAGGGAGGAGTGCTCGGAGTAGTAGAAGAAGTCCTCCTTCCCGTTGATGTACTCCTGACGGCCGGTGGCGTTCGTGAAGTACACGTTGACGGACGCGCCCTCGGTCACCTCCACGTCGTAGTGGAGGGTGCGGTCCCTGCGATCGGTGAAGGGCAGGTCCTCCTCCACGTAGTCGCCGAAGTCGATGGTCGCGTCCGTAGCGGCCGAGGCCGGGGTCATGGCGGTCAGCAGGGTGAGGGTGATCAAGGCAACGATAAGCATCCGATGGTCCATCTGGCTCCCTCCCGGGGCGTTCCCTCCCAAGGAATACCAGGTATAAAGGTTTTCCAAGAATGCGGGATGTCGAGGGGCCAGGCAATGCCATCTTGCCTCTGACCAACCTCTTGAGAGTGCCCGATCCATCGCAAGAATCGCAACGTATCGGTTCTTTCCAATCTCGATATATAGGTGGTTCCCGCATTGATATTCGGATTCCCGCGGCGCGGAAATCTCCCCATCCGGGGGGACTAGAAAAATAACGGGGGTTAGATAAAATGGTGGTAGAAGGACCACGTCTTCGCAGTGTCAACTACTCAATGAACGCCATGAGGATGGCCGTCGTCCTGGTCGGTCTTGTCATGGTCCTGTCGACCTTCAGCATGGCCGTCCTGGCGATACCGAAGGAGAGGGACAGTGTCGAGGATACTTCTGGAGAATATGTTCCCGGCGAGCTCCTCATCAAGTTCAAGGACTCGGCCAGTGACGACAACAAGAAGGCCGCAAAGGCGGCGGTGAAGGCCAAGGACATCAAGACCTTCAAGCTGACCGGCGCCAAGCACTGGAAGCTGGGCAAGGACATGACCGTAGAGAACGCCCTGAAGGAGCTGGGAAAGAAGAAGTACGATGGCACGGTCGAGTACGCCGAACCCAACTACTATGTCTACGCGGACATCATTCCCGACGATCCCCTCAGGGGCGACCTTTGGGGCATGCACAACATAGGTCAGACGGGCGGTACCAAGGACGCTGACATCGACGCCCTAGAGGCATGGTTGGGCGACTACACGGGCTCGGCCACCATCGTGGTCGCGATCATCGACTCGGGCATCGACTACGACCACGAGGACCTCGCGGCCAATATCTGGGAGAATCCCCGTGAGACCGGCCTGTACGGAGAGCACCTAGAGTTCGATAGACAGACCGATGGAATAGATAACGACAACAACGGATACATCGACGACTGGCGTGGCTGGGACTTCGTGAACGACGACAACGACCCCATGGACGACTACGGCCATGGCACCCACTGCGCCGGCACCATCGGAGCGGTCGGTAACAATGGCAAGGGCGTCGTAGGCGTATGCTGGAATGTCAAGCTGCTCCCCATCAAGTTCCTCAACTCGCGTGGCTCAGGCACGATGGCCGACTGCATAGCTGCCCAGGAGTACGTGGCCGGCCTCAAGGACGGGAGCGGCGACAACTACGTGAGGGTGACCAGCAACAGCTACGGCGGAAGCAAGAAGTCTAGGACCGAGGAGGTTGCCATAAAGAACACCGGTGCCCTGTGCGTCTGCTCCGCAGGGAATGGTGCGACCAGTCGCAAATCGTACCCGGCAGGCTATGCTCTGGACAACATCATCTCCGTAGCGGCGACGGACCACAACGACAATCTGGCCTCCTTCTCCAACTTTGGCACCTGGGTCGACCTTGCAGCCCCCGGGGTCAACGTCCTTTCATGCCTACCCGGGGACGATTACGGTTACTATAGCGGGACCTCCATGGCCTGTCCCCACGTCTCGGGGGCGGCAGCCTTCCTGATGTCCTACACGACGAAGACCAACGCCGATGTGAAGACACAGCTGATGAGCACGGTGGACAAGCCCACCTCCCTGAGCGGGAAGGTGGTCTCCAACGGCAGGCTGAACGTGAGGGCCGCGATGGGCGCCAACGAGATGGACTTGGATATCGACGTTCCGGGTACCGTGACCAACGTCGTTCCGGGGACCACCACGTACTTCACCATCCCGTTGACTTGGGTCCCGACCCAGGACGATGGCGCCTCGGGAGGGGCATGCTACGTCTACGACGTCCGATACAGGAAGGGCACGACCTTCGCCGACGGCGATTGGGACGACGCGACCCAGGCCACCGGAGAGCCCGTGCCGACGACCGGAGTCAGCGAGAGCTTCACCCTTTCTGGCCTCGAGTGGAACCAGCCGTACGCCATCAGGATCAAGGCGGCGGACGAGGTGGGCAACTGGGGCGCGGCCTCCCCCGCCATCGTCGCGACCACAGATGGGCCAGACTACTCGTACACCATCGACGACGACATCGATCCGGACACGGAATCCTTCTACCAGGACATGGCTCTTGATAAGGACGGCAACCCGGTGATAGCGTACTGCGATGTCGACAAGCAGGATGTCAAGCTCGCCTGGTGGAACGGTAACTCGTGGGACATCCAGACTGTGGACAGCGGCAAGAGCGTCCATACCGGCATCTCGGTGGACCTGGACCCCAACGGTGACCCCGGGATCAGCTACGGATGGAAGAAGCTTTACTACTCCCACTGGAACCCGGACACCCAGAGCTGGGACCGGGAGGTCGTCGAGACGGGTCCCAGGAACGACGTCACCTCGCTGGTCTTCGACAGCGCCGGTAATCCCCACATCGCGTACTATGGCGGCGGGAGCCTCAAGCACGCCACCAAGTCGTCCGGTTCATGGACTATTACGACGGTGGACCAGGGGGCCGGGGCCAAGTACAAGGACATCGCCCTGGACGGCTCCGGGAATCCCATGATAGTGTACTCCGACGATGCTGATGGCGATGGTTGGCTCGACTCGGCCAAGTTCGCTCGCTACTCCGGAGGCCAGTGGAATATTGAGGACCTTGACACGGGCGCGAGGGGGACCGGCATCTTCACCACCGTCGCCATCGCGGGCGACGGGGAACCATCCGTGGTGTACCAGATAGACTATGGTACGACCGCCGATGTCGTCTACAGACACTGGGATGTTAGTTCCAGTTCCTGGTCGACCGCCGAAACGATCTACAGTGCCCAATACCCCGGGGACTACTGCCTGGCCTTCAACTCCGATGGTGTTCCGTACGTCAGCTTCTCCGAGGGCGGGAAGGTAAGGCTTGCCTACAAGGCGGAAAGCGTATGGGAGGTCGAGATCGTGGGTCCGGGGTGCAATTACGTGACGTCCCTGCATCTTGATGGCAACGATGACGTGCACATCAGCTACACGGTCAGCAGGGTGATAACCTATACCGTCCGGGACTAGGTCGGATCTATCGACGAGAACCTAAGAAGAAGAACGAATGACGCTGACACAGACCAACAAGATTGGGAGGGGAAAAGGAGAACGGCGTTAGGGGGTCCTTGGACCATCGATGCTGGCATCGTTGGCCAGGGATCAGATCAAGCAAGCAACAAGGTCCACGCGGTGGATGCCAGCCCGGCCCATTGTTCTGGGCTATCTCTTCCGGTTAAGGCCCCGCCGGTCCATCGCCAGGACCTGCCCAGCCCAAGGACCCGGACGTGTGAGTTCTTTCCACATTCGATTTATATCCCATCGTGCGATTGATACACGGTCACCTTAGAGTAGGTCCACCTCAGGGGATAGCGATGGGGAGATGCAATCGGCGCGGAGCAGGGCGCCATGGGAGGATTGAGCATATTCATATAGTAGGTAGGACCAATACCATCCCATCTGGAGGGGCCATCCATGCCTCGAGGGGGGATAGCTAGATGCATCATCCATTCATGACGGTCATGATGGTGTTGCTCGTCGGACTCGCACCCTACGGTGCGGGGATCGCCGGGAGTCCAGTATACTGTTCTGACACATCGTGCGATGCTGAGGCCCATCCTCCCCTGACCGACGGATGCCGGTCGGACCTGCTCTCGAACATCGACGGCTTCTTCACCGAGAACCTGGGCCAGCTGGGCGAGGGCGCGGGCAGCCTCTACTGCCAGGGCTCCCCCCTCTCTGTGGCCCTCGGACCCGGTTGGTTGTCCTATCTCCACAGGTCCGACGAGGGGGCGGTGCTGGTCCGAATAGACCTGGAGGGCGCCAACGACGTCGGGCCAGTGGGCGTGGACCCCCTGCCCCACCCCACCAACTTCTTCAAGGGGAAGGACCCCGACGGATGGGTCGTCGGTGCCCGCAGCTACAGGCAGGTCCTCTACGTGGACCTCTGGGACGGCATCGACCTCCGCTACAGGTTCGCGGAGGGCTCCCTCAAGTACGACCTCCTCCTAGCGCCCCACGCGGACCTCGACCAGGTCCGGTTCTCCTATCAAGGCCAGAGCGGCCTCTCCATCGAAGCCGCCACCGGCGACCTGGTCATCCACACCCCCGTGGTGGACCTGGTCGACGCCGCACCAGTGTCCTTCCAGAACGGCCAGGACATCGACTCCCGATTCCTACTCCTCGGCGACAACACCGTGGCCATAGAGGTGGATGGCCGTGACCCCTCCCTTCCCCTGGTCATCGACCCCGGCCTGATCTTCAGCACCTACATCGGCGGAAGCGGGGAAGAATGTGTCAAACCCGAGGTGGACGGAAACGGGGACATCCTTCTCGGAGGAATCAGCAGGTCCAATGACTTCCCGACCACCCCCGGCGTCATCCAGGAGGACGATACCCTGGACCAGGACGGGGTGATCCTCAAGCTCAAGGGAGATGGGTCCCAGCTCCTGTTCTCCACGTACATCGGCACCGATGGCTGGGATACGATATGGGGTGCCCGGACCGACGTGGACGGGAACGTGATCACCACGGGATCGAGCGACACCCCCGACTTCCCCGTCACGCCTGGAGCTTACCAGACCGAGTGGAACGCGTGGGACGAGGGCTTCGTGATGAAGCTGAACCACAACTGCTCGGAGATCCTCTGGTGCACGCTCCTGACGGGGAGTTACGACGAGGGCGGTTACTACGTGGAACCGATGCCCGATGGCAGCGTCATGTCCTTTGGCATCACGGGGTCACCCGACTTCCCGGTGACGGACGGGTGCTTCCAGGACGAGTACAGCGGGTTCTTCGACCTCTTCATCAGCGTCGTGTCCGCGGACGGGAGCCAGCTCCTCCGGTCCACGTACCTGGGAGGCACGTCCTACGAGGACGGGTACGACATCCACGTGACCTACGGCGAGGACGCCGCCGTCTACGTGGCGGCCACCTCCGAATCGGACGACTATCCGGTGAGCAAGGACGCCTTCTCCCGCGAAAACGCCGGGGGAGTGGACATAGTCGTGACGAAGCTGGACCTCAATCTCAGTCGCATGCTTTACTCGACCTACATAGGTGGAACTTGGAGGGAAAGGGTGAATTCCATCGATGTGGACGAGAAGGGTTGCGTGCACCTGATAGGCGTGACGGATTCCCGTGACTTCCCCACAACGACCAACGCCATGGACGGTCGGTTCGTCGGTCCGGGTCTCACCGAGACCGTCATCGTCAAGATCGACCCCAACGGCACGTCGCTGGAGTTCAGCTCGTTCTTTGGCGGCACCGGTGAGGAGTATGGCATAGACATCAAGCAGCGGGATGACGGTCTGCACACCTTCTTGCTCTCCACGACGACCGATGGCCTCCCCACGACGGAGCATGCCATCTACGATGCCATCCAGGATGGATTCGACATCTACATCGGCGTACTGGATGTGGACAACCAGACCCTTCGCTACGGTTCGTACCTCGGTGGTACTGGCGGCGAGTACCTACCCCGCTTATGCATTGGCGAGGATGACACCATCACCATTGCCGCGTACTCGGATTCGTTGAACTACCCCACCACCCCGGGCGCCTACGACAGGTCCATCGACGGATGGGACGACATAGTCGTGACCCAGATGGACACGACCCTGTCCCAGTTGGTCGGTCCCGACCCTCCCGCGAACCTCACAGCAGGTTTGGAGGGTTCCTACGTGGAACTGGAATGGGACCTACCAGAGGAAACGGGGGACCTGGACCTCTGGAGCGTGAGGGTCTACAGGGGCGATACCGCCGACAACCGGTCCCTCGCAGTCCAGCTCCCCGACTTCTGGACGAACTGGACGGACACCTCCGTCGAGCAGGGCGAGACCTACCATTACGCCGTCAGCGCCTTCTCCCCCGCGGGGGAGAGCCGGTGGAGCAACGTGGTGAGGATCGCAGTGGTGGTCCCCCCCGAGCCGCCGGGCAATGCAACGGCGACGGCCGGTGTCGGAGAGGTGGTGATCACCTGGACCGCCCCGACGTTCACGGGATGGCTCCCTCTGGCGGGCTACCACCTGGGCCGAGGGACGTCACCGGATGACATGAGGCACCTGACCTCCCTCGGTCTCGTCGGGTCCTACACGGACAGGGACGTGGTCGCGGGCATCGTCTATCATTACTGCCTCTGCGCTCACAACGACGAGCACAACAGCACCCTCACGACCGTCGTGTCCGCGGTGCCCCTCGGGCCACCAGGGTCACCCATGGAACTGGAGGCGACGGCTGGTGATGGCACTGTGTCATTGACATGGAACCCACCAGAGAACGTCGGGGGGAGCCCGATCATCATCATCAGGGTCCTCCGCGGCACCGACCCTGATGCCATGGAGACGGTGAGGACCCTGGGGGGAGCGGCCACGAGACTCCTGGACGAGGCCGTCACCAACGGCGAGTCCTACCACTACGCCGTCATCGCGGCCAACGAACAGGGCGAGGGACCGATGAGCACCACCGTGAGCGCAACTCCCCGGGGGCCCCCTGGTCCCCCTGACGGCCTTAGTGCCACTCCGGGTGACGGGCAGGTGTCCCTTGAATGGACCGCTCCAGAGGAGGACGGTGGATTGCCCATATGGGGATACACCGTGCTCCGAGGCATCTCGGAGGCTCACATGGTCCCCATCGAGGACCTGGGGCCGATGGAGACATCATTTATCGATGGTGGCCTCATCAACGGCAGGACGGTCTACTATGTCGTGAGGGCCCACAATGCGAAGGGAAACGGCACCCACTCCCACCCGGTCGAGGTCACCCCCCTCGGGCCTCCCGGACCCCCCAAGGGATTGAAGGCCGATGCCGGTGATGGGACCATTTCGCTGTCATGGCTGCGTCCCGACGAGGACGGTGGTGCCGACATCATCAATTATCACATCTACAGGGGGACCTCTGCAGATGACCTCATCCTACTGGCCAACATCAGCGAGGCCTTCCAGACGTACTGGGACGACCAGGTCATCCCGGGGACCACGTACCACTATGCCGTTTCAACCGTCACTGCGGTCTATGAGGGTCCGCTCTGCGCGGTAACCTCTGCCATCCCCATGGGTCCTCCAGAAACACCCACGGACCTGGAGGTCATAGCCGGTGACCGTGAGGTCACCATCACATGGACCCCCCCTGACACCGATGGAGGGAGCCCGATCACGGGCTACGTCGTCCTCAGGGGGGACACCCCCGACGCCCTGCGCGAGCACGCGTATCCCCCGGCAGGCACCTCGTACCTGGACACGGGGGTCATCAACGGAAGGACCTACCACTACGCCGTCGCCGCCGTCAACGGCCTGGGGACGGGCGAGCCCACGGAGCCCATCCCGGCCACGCCCAGCAGACCCAAGACGGTGCCGTCGGAGGTCTCGATCCTCTACACCCAACCACAGGACGGCAAGGTGACCCTCTCGTGGGGGGCGCCATCCGACGACGGAGGGACCCCCGTCACCGGCTACATCATCCTCCGCGGCATCGCTTCCGACGCCCTCGAGAGGCTTGGGGAGGTGGGTCCAGATGCCACCACCTACACCGACGAGGCCGTGAAGGGGGGCACCACCTACTTCTACAGCGTGGTCCCCGTGAACGAGGTGGGCGAGGGTGGACAGGTCCAGGCCCGCGAGGTGAGGGTCCCGGGGACGGAGGAGGAGAGCCCTGGCTTCCATGTGCTGCTGGCCGTCACGGCCCTTATACTCATAGCATTCATCGCATCGATCAGGAGGAGGTAGGAGAATGAGGATATTCCAAACTGTCATGGTCGTGCTGCTGCTCTTGATGGGACCCATGTCCCAGGCATCGGGCCTCGAGCCGTCCGAGGTCCGCGAGGCCACACCTGCCGTCAAGATGGCTCCGACGGTCGCCGAGACCCCCTACGATGTCATCGGTTCGCTCTCCAATGTGGACGGCTTCTTCACCGAGAACCTAGGACAACTGGGCGAGGGCGCGGGCAGCCTCTACTGCCAGGGCTCCCCCCTCTCGGTGGCCCTGGGTCCAGGTTGGGTGTCCTACTACCATCGATCGGATGCCGAAGGGGTATTGGTCCTCATCGACCTGGAGGATGCCAACGCCGTCAAGCCCGTCGGCGTCGACCCCACGTCCCATCCCACCAACTTCTTCAAGGGCGACGACCCCGACAGCTGGGTCGTGGGCGCCGGCAGCTATCGGGAGGCCCTCTTCGAGGGTATCTGGGACGGCATCGACCTCCGCTACAGGTTCGCGGAGGGCTCCCTCAAGTACGACCTGGTCGTCGCGCCCCACGCGGACCTCGACCAGGTCCGGTTCTCCTACCGGGGCCAGAGCGCCCTCTCCATCGACGCTGCCACCGGCGATCTGGTCATCCACACCCCCGTGGTGGACCTGGTCGACACCGCCCCCGTGTCCTTCCAGGACGGCCAGGACATCGACTCCCGCTTCGTGCTCCTAGACAGGGACACCGTGACCGTCCAGGTGGACGGCCGCGACCCCTCCCTTCCCCTGGTCATCGACCCAGGCCTTACCTTCAGCACCTTCATAGGGGGAGGCGGGTACGAGGGTACCACCTTCGTCCTCGACGATGTCGGGGACGTCTACATGTCCGGCTTCACCGGCTCCCTCGACTTCCCGACGACCCCTGGCGTGGTGTTCCCCCAGGACCTGGCGAAGGCGGACGGGGTGGTCATGAAGCTCAAGGGCGACGGCTCGGACCTCCTGTTCTCCACCTACCTGGGCTCTGATGACCACGACGGTGCCATGGCCCTCGTCCTCGCATCCGACGGGGACGTGATCGTCACTGGCCAGACCTGGGGCTCCGACTTCCCCTCCACGTCCGGTGCCTTCACCTCGGGGGGAGCGGGCACGGGCGATGCCTATGTGGTCAGGTTCAACCACAACTGCTCCGCGATCCAGTGGAGCGCCCGCATCGGAGGCACCGACGACGAAGCCGGCATGACCGTCGACCTCCTGTCCAACGGAGACATCGTCCTGGTGGGTTACACGTACTCGGACGACTTCCCCGTCGTGAGCGGTTGCCTCGACGACACGTACAACGGTGGCTCTGATTTCTTCGTCTCCCGACTGAGCTCCAACGGCACCACGCTGATGGCGTCGACCTACATCGGCGGCTCCTCGGACGAGGACCCGACCAACAGGATGATGGTCGTCGGGGACGACGACCATGTCTACGTGGCCATCCAGACGGATTCCTTCAACTTCCCCACCACGCAGGGTGCCCTCTCCGACACCCTCGAGGGATGCCACGACGCCGCGGTGTTCAAGATGGACGAGAACCTCACCGAGCTCCGGTGGTCCACATATGTTGGAGGTTCCGGGCACGAAAACCCCGAGTCCCTGGCCGTGGACGGGGACGGGAACGTCTACATCGTAGGGCGCACCTCGTCCCCCGACCTCCCGGTGACCGACGGCGCCTGGATGTCCAGCCTCGACGAGGGGGACAACTGGGACAGCTTCCTCCTCAAGCTGGGGCCCGACGGCTCCACCGTCGAATTCTGCACCTACTATGGTGGCGACGCCGAAGACTACGGGCAAGACCTCTGCGTGGGTGACGATGGTCTCGTCTACTTCACGCTCATCACCGAATCGACGGGCATGCCGACGACGGAGCACTGCTGGGCAGCGACCCTCAGCGGCGAGTGGGACATCTACATCGGTGTGCTGGACGGCGAGAACCAGACCGTCCGCTACGGCACCTACCTAGGCGGCAACAAGACCGAGGGCTGGATGGGCCACATAGGCCTCTACGACGGGTCCGCCACCGTCAGCTCGTACTCGGAGTCCAAGGACTACCCGACCACCGCAGGGGCCTACGACACGTCCCACGACGGTGTGATGGATATCGTCGTCAGCCGGTTCGAGGTGGAACTCTCCGACCCCGTCCTCCCTGGACCCCCCATCGCCTTCGGAGCCCGGCTGGGCGACGGCAACGTCGAGCTGGTGTGGGAACCCCCTGTCGACCTGGGAGGGTTCAACCTCCTCAGCTACGGCCTGTACCGTGGCCCCTCCTCCGACAACATGACCCTCGTCGAGACCCTGGACCCGATGACGATGGCCCACAACGACACACCGCCGCTGCTGGGAGGGACCTACCACTACGCCCTCACCGCCATCTCCCCTGCCGGGGAGGGCCCAAGGAGCAACACCGTCAGCATCTGGTACATCGTCCATCCTGGGACCCCGACCGACCTGTCGGCCTCTCCGGGCGACGCCGTGGTCGGCCTGGGCTGGGTCCCTCCAGCGGACACGGGTGGCGCCCCGGTCCTCGGCTACAGCATCTTCCGAGGCAGCTCGGCCGACTCCCTTGAACACCTGGTCTCCCCCGACAATGTGACCTCCTACAACGACACGGACGTGGTGAACGGCGAGACGTACCACTATGCGGTCTCATGCATCAACGCCAGGGGCAGCGGGCCCCTGACCCCCGTCGTGTCCGTCACGCCCATCGGCCTGCCCACCGCCCCCCTGAACCTCCGGGCGACGGGCGGCGATAGGATGGTCACCCTGCTGTGGGAGAGGCCCGAGAACGACGGTGGCCAGCAGCTTCTGGGCTACAGGCTGCTCCGGGGCCTGGGCCCCGACGACCTTACTGTCCGGGAGACCCTGAGCAGGACCACCACCGGGTACATGGACAGCCCCCTGAACAACGGCGTCGACTACCACTACGCCATCCTCGCGTACAATGCCATGGGCGCCGGCCCGCTCAGCCAGACGGTCATCGGACGCCCCATAGGCTTCCCCGAGGTTCCCCGGGAGTTCGCCGTCGTCCCCGGTGACGGCAACGCCACCCTCTCGTGGGAACCACCGTTCAGCGATGGGGGCATGCCCCTCCTGGGCTATCACATATACTCGGGGTCCTCCGGGGGCAGCATGGGCCTTCATACCACGGCCGATGCCAGCGCGACGACCTTCGTGGTCACCGGTCTCGAGAACGGCCAGAGCGCCTACTTCGCCGTCCAGGCCTTCAGCGCCGTGGGCGAGGGTCGCCGCACCGAGGCCCTGTCCACGATCCCCATGGGCCTCCCGGGCGTCCCCGTCGACCTCGTGGCCATCGGAGGCCCCGGCTACATCGACCTGCAGTGGGCTCCTCCCACCGACCTTGGTGGTGTTTCCCTCGCCCGGTACACCATCTACAGAGGGGACTCACCGGACGATCTCACGGTCCACGAGACCGTCCCGTACTCCCAGATGGGCTTCAAGGACCCCGACCTGCCCCTGGGCCGGACCTACTACTATGCTATCGCGGCCCATAATGCGGCCGGTGAGGGTCCGATGTGCCCACCGGTCAGCGCGACCACCCATCGATTGCCATCGATACCCGTGGGCCTCTCCCACCAACGTGATGATGCACCGGTCAGCTTGGCCTGGGGACCACCCATCCTTGACGGTGGCAGCCCCGTCCAGTCGTACCGTGTCTACAGGGGTACCTCCCCCGACTCGATGGCCTTCCTAAACGAGGTCTTCGACCAGACGGGGTACGTGGACGGCAGCGCCGTCCCGGACATCACCTACCACTACTCCGTTTCCGCCGTTACCGTTGTGGGTGAGGGCCCGAGGACCGCAGCCATTATGGTGGGACCCGAGGTCCTCCTCACCCCGCCCTGGCCGCCCATAGCCCTCGAGGCGGAGGTGGACGGCCTGACAGTCACCCTCATCTGGCTTCCCCCCACGTACGACGGTGGCAGCCCCGTGACGGGATACGTCGTCCTGCGCGGACCTTCCCCTGACGACCTGTCCGAGGTTGCCTGGTTGGGCCTCGTCCTGTCGCACGAGGACACGGGGGTCGAGGAGGACCGGACCTACCACTACTGCGTGATGGCCGTCAACGACGTCGGGCAGAGCGACCCATCGGTGCCGGTCATGGCGGATCTGGGGGATGGTCAAGCGGTGCTGGGCCTCAGCCCATTGGCATGGATAGTCATCGTCACCCTCCTCGTCCTGACCATCGTGGTCGGTGCCGCCTACGCCATGGAGCCCTTCAAGTACAGCCTGGTGCTGCTGCTGCTGCCCCTGTTCTCCAGGTTTACACGGGAAAGGATACTGGAAAACAAGAACAGATACTCCATCCACGGCTACATCATCGACAATCCCGGCATCAACTTCTCCGGTATATGCGAGGAGTTCGACCTCCCCCTGGGGGTGGCCACGTACCACCTGGACGTCCTCGAGAGGGAGAACTACGTCCAGTCCGTTCGCGACGGCCGGCTCAAGCGCTTCTACAGCACCGACACCAAGGTGCCCAACGGCAAGATGAGGAAGACCCCCGATGAGATCAGGGAGGCCCTCCTGGTCATCGTCAGCGAGCACCCTGGCATCTCCCAGAAGGAGCTCATACGGGAGCTGGGCATCGACCGGGAGACGGTGGGGTACCACATCAGGGTGCTCATCAAGGATGGACCGATCAAGGCCAAGAGGAAGGGAAGGTACACGGTCTATAAGGTGGACAACATGAAGCGGCAAGCCGGTTAGTGAACCTGCACTCCGGCCCCGGCACCCGCCGAACCCAAATAGCAAAGGCTATTAATCGCGGGTACCCATCGAAGGGCGTCCCTCAGGAGGTATCCAGATGGGGAATCGCGGTTTGACGATACTAATGGTAGTACTGATGGCAGTGAGTGCATTGTCCCTGGCGTTCGCCGGTGATGGGCCGGCCCCGGCCGACCAGACCGACGCGGGTACGCTGGATTCGTTGATGGACGGGCAATTCTTGAAGAACGGGCTCCACGGGGCGCCTGACGGCACCCCCACCATAGCTGGAACCGCCGATACCGACGGCCCCGCCATCGGCCCCGACGACACGCCCACCAGCGTCAACGTGGGCAGCCAGCTGGTCTTCGACGTGACCATCTCCGACGACAGCGGCGTGCAGAACGCCTCGGTGGAGTACTGGCAGGGCACCGGCAGCCACCGGAGCCGCACCCTCACACGGGCGACTGGGGACGCCAAGAACGGCACGTACACTGCCTCCTACACCCCTCAAGGCTCGCTGACCTCGCTCGAGTACATCTTCTACGCCACGGACACGTCGGACAACGCCAACCAGACCACGGCCAAGAGAATCACGCTCCTGGACAAGACACCTCCCCGGATCGACGACTTCACTCCATGGTGGGGCGTCTCCACCACCGGCGACCCCTTCAAGTTCGTGGCCAACGTCTCGGACAACATCGGTATCGCCGAGGTGCGCATCCACTTCACGATAGGCGACCCGCCCTTGGTCGACGTGAACACCACCATGGAGCCCCTGTCGACCTCGGGGGGCATGGGCATGTACGTGCACAACATCACGGTACCCTCCCACACCACCGAGCAGATCATCTACACCCTGGTGGCCACCGACTACTCGAACAACGCCAACCAGGTGTCCAACACGACCAACATCAACGACAACGACGCCCCGGAGCTGGGGACCGACACATCGGACCCGGCCGGGACCACCGGAGACCCCCTCACCCTGATGATCAACGTCAGCGACAACGTGGGCGTTGGCTCGGTGTTCGTCAACTACTGGTATCCCGCCTTTCCGGTGGTCAACCACACCATGACGCCCATATCGGTGGACGGCAGGGGAAACGGCAGCTACCAGCACGTGGTCAACCTGCCCGCTGACGTCGTGGGCAACTTCTCGTACCGCTTCTACCCCTCCGATACGGCGGGCAATTGGAACCGAACGTCCGTCGTCGACATAGCCATCACCGACGACGACCCGCCCACGGTGGGCCCCGACGGCTCCCACGCCGTGGGCGAAGACAGGTTCGCCTTCGAGGTCAATGCCTCGGACAACATGGGCGTGGACGAGGTCTGGGTGGTCTACCAGTTCCAGGGCCAGTCCCCCGTCAACACGACGCTGGACGCCTTATCGGTGGACACAGGGGGCAACGGCACGTACGGGAACCTGGAGGTGGCGGTGCCCACCGACAAGCAGGTCCGCATCGACTACGAGCTGTGGGCGAAGGACGCCGCGGGACAAGCCCGCTTCATCCAGGGTACCTTCATCAACATGGACACCGACCCGCCCGAGTTCGGCGCCAATGGCACCTGGGGCGAACCCGTAAAGGGTTGGGCCATCGCGCTGTGGGTCGAGGCGTGGGACAACATGGGCCTTGGCAAAGTGACCGTCGAGTACTGGTTCGGCGACGGCACCCACGAGACCGTGGCCATGGTCGAAGAGGGGGACGACACCTTCAACATCACCGTCCACCTGCCCAGGACGCCCGACGGCGACCTCAACTACATCTTCCGCGCGGTGGACGCCAAGGGCAATCACAACAACACCCTACAGTTGGCGCTGGCCCTGGTCAACCTGGCCCCCCAGGTCTCGGGGCCAGAGGTCTGGGAGGTGACCGAGGACTCGGTCGGCGTGTTGGACATGGCACCATACCTCTCCGACGGCAACGACCCCCAAGCCAGCCTCTCGATGTCGGTGGACCTGGATGCCGTGACGGTGGACCGCCTCCGGCTCCAGGTGACCTACGACGCGTGGGTCCCGGAGCACCAGATATCCCTCACCGTCACCGACGGCGAGGACAGCACCACCGTGACCTTCCTCATCCAGGTCATCAACGTCAACGACCACCCCGTCTTCACATCGGAGCCCGGGACCACGGGCGAGGTGGGAGAGGCCTACGAGTACATCGTGACCTTCACCGACGAGGACCCCATGGACATCCACGTGTTCGCCCTGGATGCGAACCCCGAGGGCATGACCGTCAGCGAATCCGGCCGCATCGACTGGACCCCGGGAGAGGGGCAGATGGGAGCCATCTCGGTGGACCTGGCCCTCTTCGACGGCTCGGTCTACATTCACCAGACCTGGACCATCACGGTGACGGGTCCGGTCAACGAGCCTCCCGCATTCACCAACAGCCCGGAGCTGAACCACACCTCGGGCACCACCTACAGGTGGGACGCCGAGGCCAGCGACCCCGATGGCGACACCCTCGCCTTCGAACTGCTCAGCGGGCCCGAGGGGGCCGCCATGGACGCCGTCACGGGCCTCCTGGAGTGGGAGCCCCCCACGGACAAGCGGGACACCGAGGACGACTTCGCCTTCGAGGTGAGGGTGTCCGACGCCAAGCTCGACGTGGACCTGGACTTCACCCTGCACCTCACGTACATCGCGAACCAGGGGCCGGTGGTCGGGGAGGGCATCGCCACGGACAAGGTGAAGGAGATGGTACGCATCAACCTCACCGGGTACATGTCCGACCCCGACGACCCCCTGGAGGACCTCTACTGGACGGTAGAGGAGGACGAGGACATCCTCGTCGGCGACATCGATGGCAACGATCTGGTCATCTACCCCGTGCCCGGGTCCAAGGGCACCGGCGAGCTCACCCTCAAACTGCACGACCCCTGGGGCCAGGTGGACAGCTACACCATGGAGGTCACCGTGGACGTCTCGAAGGAGGAGACCACCGACGGGGAATGGTTCTCCTCCCTCTGGTGGGTCATAATCATCGTGCTCATCGCCCTGACGGTGCTGCTGTGGTACACCCAGGACAAGTGGCGGCCCGGAAAGGAGCCCGAGGCGATGGAGGAGCCCGAGCTGGAGCCTGCGATGGAGGAGGGGACATCGGGGGAGGAGCCATCCGAGGCGTCGACCGAGGAGTCACTCGACGAGCTGCTCGATGAGTTGCCTTAGTGCTAGACTCCCCCACCGTTCGCCCCTCTACCATCTTACGGGTACAAAGCCCAGGCTGGGTGTCGTAGAATAGGGACGAAAAAGAATCAGGTTACCGTCGTCGAAGACAGCGGTGGCGCCTACTCTTCCTCGACCAGTTCCACTTTCACGGCCTTGGGGCCCTTCTCATCCTCGAGCACCTCGAAGGTGACCTTAGCGCCCTCTGCGAGGGGCTGACCGTTCGGTACCTCCGACTGATGGACGAAGTAGTCCTTGTCACCGCCGGCGCTGATGAAGCCGTACGAGGTGACCCATTTTCTGACAGTTCCTTCCATTGGAATGCCTCGGTCCCGTGGAAGTGATAGGTACTATTTCTAGTTAGCCCTGAAAGTGCCAGGGCAGTGGCCGACCGGTCTTGCCCGAGATATCACGCTGAAATGGTGAAGATGAGCCGCTGCATCGGCACGAGGACCACCATCACGAGCAAGGTGGAAACGCCGTCCCAGGTGACTGGCCTCGGGACCGAATGGATGGCGACATGTGAGTTCGTCCCGAACTCGGTTTATATCAGCGCTATCTATTTATTCCCGACTGGCCTATTGGCCAGGGGAAGGGGATTAGAATGGTGAGGGCATATCGATGGCCCAGTAGGGTCGTCTCGCTGCTCGTTGTGTGCATGTTGAGCCTGGGCCCTTTCGTCCAGGGCGTGAACGTGGGGCTGGATGTGGAGGTCCAGCCGGTTATTGACGGTCACTTTGAATCGTCAACAGCAAGGACAAGAACGGATGCTATGGAGCTCCTCTCGAACATCGACGGGTTCTTCACCGAGAACCTGGGGCAGAAGGGAGAGGGAGCAGGCATGTTCTATTGCCAGGGCTCGCCCCTATCGGTCGCTTTCGATGCCGATTGGGTCGCATATGATTATCGGCCGAATGATCAAGGGGCAATGTTCCGGGTCCACTACGAGGGTGCGAGCCATATGGAGCCCATTGGCCTACGGCCCCTATCCCATTCGAACAATTACTTCATCGGCAACGACCCGGACAAGTGGGTCTATTACGGCCATCTAGGGTTGCGAGCCATGTCCACCTTTCATTTCGCTTGGAATAATGACCTCGCCACC
>CBDUQW010000073.1:0-17244 GCA_965369625.1 uncultured Thermoplasmata archaeon
TCTTCTCGGGGTCGTCGTAGAACCAGATGGCGCCCCGGACGTTGTCCTCCTTGTCTGTGAAGGAAATGCTGGCACTGGCGAAGGGATGCTTCGCGAAATAGGTCACATGGTACTTCTCAACGTCGATGGTCACCGTCAATACCACCACACTCCTCGCCTCGCATATTCAGGCAGGGGGTACTAATCTTTATTGATGGCCTCGGGATGGAGGACCATCCATGGAGGGTCGTATCCCCGATCATCCAGGTGATCGAGCTACGGCGTGGACGGGCCGTCACTCTGGGTTGTCGTCCAAGATGGTCTTTTCGCCCAACCTTCCCCTCCTCTTGGTCAAGAGGTAGTAGAATACCGCGAGGACTATGGCGACGAAGGAGCCGATACCGACGTACGGCACCCACCAGTCCGATGGAGTGTCATCCACCTCGTGGGTCTTAATGATGAGCTCGTACATCGCCACAGAGCCGTCCTGGAAGGCCACCACGATGGTGGTATTGCTGGTCGGGTCCAGGGCCATCATGGACACCCTCCCGTCTATTGCAGAGCTCCTGTGGTGGCTCCAGTTACTTCCCCCCATCGGGTCCCAGATCTGCATGATCGAGGACGATTCCCCCTTCGGCGTCGCGGCGACGAAGTAACCTGGTCCGTCACCAATAACCACAAACCAAACCCCGACCACTGGCCCCGTGCCGATGCTGAAGATCCTCCACTCGTCCCGATCCACATCTACTTGGGTGACGACGGTCCCATCCTGTCCACCGAAGATCCTCTCGATGTTCCCCCTCTCGATGAAGTTGGAGCTGAAGGATGTGGATAGCAGGTCATCCAGATATGTCCGATGCCTTTGGTGACTGGTTTCATATTCCCATCTCCTGGATGACCGTGAGGGATGATGAGGTCAGGGCCATATACTACGTTGGATGGGTTATCTTTTTTCTGGTGGTACGACGATGCATCTAGCCATCATAGAAGCGTCGAACGAATCGTCGATTCATATTTGTGAATCTTCACATAGGGATTAATATCTTCCAAACCTATAATTTTGGTTTGCTCAGAAATCCGAACCGGGTCCATTACCCGTTGGAGAACGGAAAAGTTTTTATAATTTAGGAGGAGCTAACTAAATCGCCCGGGTGGTGGGTGAAGATGAGGTCTAATCTGAAGAAGGCAGTTGCGACCCTAGCGGTCCTTCTCGTATGCTCTTCTGGGCTCGCCTATGTGTTCTCGATACCCCAAGAGGTCGAGGAGCCACAGAGGACCGAACCAATGATTCTGACCGTTGGGGTCAATGGCGACTTTCTGGGGGTCAACGCTGCTATCGATGCGGCCATACCTGGGGATGTGATCGAGATCGCTCCAGGCATCTACGACGAGTTCATCAACCTCGACAAGCCGATATGGTTGAGGGGCGCAAAGCCCCAGAGCATCCCCCCGGACGTACCAGACGACGGTGTCCAGGGTTACACCGGTGGTCACATCATGGTGACCGGAGGCATCATGGTGACCGCAGATAGCGCCACCGTGTCGGACATGGTTTTCTCCAGCATCAAGACCGTCCCGACCGGGACGAACAACAACAACCCGAATTGGAGCCCTTTCCCGTGGAACTCCGCCGGCATCATCACGATGGCTTGGGGCGCCGGGACCTTCGAGTCGGGGCACATCGACGGCCTTACCGTCACAGGCTGCACCTTCACGAACTGCTGGCAGGGGATCTTCCTCTTCGGGGCCCGGTCTGCGACCGTGACCGGATGCACCTTCAGGGACTGCTATCGGGGGATCACCATCAGGGACCACTATTACTCCCCGGACAAATCCTGGATATCGTCGAACAACCTCATCGAGGACTGCAACTTCTATGATCAGCTGTACTATGACCCCGTCACTGGCGACCCCGTCTCCGACGAGAACGGTGAGGCCATCGTCATCTTTGATTGCGACGACAACACGATCAGGGGTGGCGAGATGTCGGGCAACACCTATGGTATCCGCGTCTACAAGGGCAGCAGGAACAAGGTTGAGGACGTCAAGATATCGACCTCCACCCAGAGCCCCATGTTGTTCCGGGAGATCACCGAGGGGATCACCGTCAGTGGGACCAACGTCATCGAGGATGGAAAGGCCGTCACTTTCTACACGTGTGATAACTTCATCTTCCAGAACAACAAGCTGGACGGCACGACGCTGGAGCTCATGAACTCCACCAAGGGCGTCATCAGGGACAACGACTTCGAGCAGACCGACACACCGGCCCTTTCCATCGGCACGTTGGAGAGACACTATGACCACAACATAGGCCAAAGCAACAACATCGCTGGTGAGTCGATCTATTACCACAACGACGACCCGCGTATGAGCCTCCGGGACGTAACCGCGGGCGCGGTGTACGTCATGAACTGCGATGGTGGCATATTGGCCGATCTGAGGGTGATAGGTGGCGACGGCATCATCGTCTACAAATCGGACGGGGTCACCATCGAGAGCGTGAGGGCGACGAACAACATCTTCGGCATCGATGTCCAGGACGCCACCGACGTGAGGGTCGTCGGGACGATCGCCGACACGGGCGGCCGGGGCCGCTTCGGTGTTCGCCTCCACAACATCACCACATCGACGATAGAGGACTCAGTTATCAGGACCTACGGGAGCGAGCACTCGGTCCGGCTCACCGGCGGCACATTCTGCAGCATCCACAATTCCACCTTCGACGATAATAACGTACAGGTGAGGTCGAACGACGGCGGGGTCCTCCAGGTCTCGAACAACCTCAACATCAGAGTGATGAAGGAGGGCATGACCGAGCCCTTTGACGGTGCCCAGGTGCTGGTGTCCCAGGACAGTGAACCAGCCTATGCCACCACGTTCTTCGGAGGTTCCGACCCCGCGACCAACGCCAAAGGCAGGGTGGGCCCCATCAGCCTGGTCGACCGCGTGTACCACCACTCCAACATGCCCTTGGAGCGCTTCCACACCATCCAGGTATGGGCGGAGATCGACGGGATATGGACGGAGTCGAGGCCAAACCTGGACATGAGCACGTCCCGCACCGAGACCTTCGAGATCGACGATATCTGGGCCCCGGGCTCGCCCATCAACGTAAGGGTCGTGGACCTTCCCGACGAGGACGCGATAGAGATCACCTGGTTCCCACCTACGGACGTGGACACATCAGCGGTCTCCATCTACTCGAACATGTCGGGGCAGTGGAGGCAGCTGGAGAGATTCCCGACGACCAACACCATCCTCAGGATCACCTCCGGGCTGGTCCACGGAACGTCGTACTACTTCAGGCTGACGGCCTGGGACGGAGAGGGCCTGGAATCCAAGCCGACACCAGTGTTCGCCGTCGTGCACGTAGACAGGATTACACCCCCTGCCCCACAAAACCTGTACGCCACGAACGTCAGCGCCTTCACCTGCCAGCTGAACTGGGACGCCGTCACCGACGAGGACCTGGTCGGATACCATGTGTACATCAACGACACCGACGTGGGTCCCTCGGGCCCGTGGGTGAAGGCGAGCCCCCTCAACGGTGTCAGCTCCAACCTGTTCCAGGTCAATGGCCTCAAGAGCGAGACGACCTATTTCATCGCCGTCTCCGCCTTCGACGAGGTGCCCAACGAGTCCCCCTTCTCGCCCACCATCAAGGTCGAGACCCCCGACGTGACGCCTCCAGCCCGTCCCGTGCTGTTCAGTCTGCCAGCCTACACCAACCAGAAGCAGCTTGCTGTCTCGGGTCTGGCCGAGACCGGGGTGACGGTCTCCATATTCGTGGACGGGGAGGTGGTGGGGACCACCATTGCCGCCGAGGACAAGCGGTTCTCCCTGGACATCAACCTCACAGAGGGCCCCAACATTATCACGGCTAGGGCCACCGACAATTGGGGGAATCATGGGATGTCCTCAAAGGAGGTCACCGTCGTGTTGGATACCGTGATCCCTGACGCTCCCATCTTAGACCCGCTACCGGAGATAACCGGCGAGGTCTCCATTCTCGTGTCAGGGATAGCCGAGGGTGGCTCGACGGTCACCGTCTATGTCGACGACATCGAGGCCGCCATCACCGAGTCCATCGTGTACGTGGGCTTCAGTGCGCATGTCACCCTAACGGAGGGTTGGAACGCCATTAGCGCCCGGGCGATAGACAGGGCCTCCAACACCGGACCCAGGTGCGAGGAGGTGGGCGTGATCCTGGACACCGTCCCGCCCCTGGAACCCGTCGTCGAAGAGCTGCCCTCGATAACCAGGCAGAGCGAGCTGACAGTGTCAGGCGTGGCTGAGCCAGACGCCGTGGTCGAGGTCTACCTGGAGGATTTCATGGCCGGCTCCGGCGCCACCGGCGAGGGTGGGATGTTCTCCATCGACATCACGCTGCTGGAAGGCTTCAATTACCTCATGGTGAGGGCCATCGATGTGGCCCTCAACCCGAGCAGGTCGACCCTGCCGGTGGAGATCCTCCTCGACACGATCCCACCCACCGTCTACGTCGGTCCCGACATGCAGGCCGTGGAAGGCTCGGAGATCCTCTTCGACGGCTCGACCTCGTACGACAACCAGGGCATCACGGGCTACCTCTGGACCTTCACCGTCGACGGCGTCGCAGAGACAAGGGACACCGCCCACTTCATGTACACCTTCGACCACCCGATGGAGGTCCTGATGACCCTCACGATCACCGACGTGGCCGGGAACGAGGCCTCGGCAAGCCTCACTGTGGACATGGTAACAAGCAACAAGCCCCCGAGGCTCACCCTCGGCATGGTCGACCCACCCGAGGGGCACTCGGCGACCTCCTTTGAGTTCCAGGTGACGTTCTGGGACGATAACGGTGACCTAGGCACGGTCAACATAGTGCTGGACGGCGAGACCCACGTCATGACGGCGGATCCCTCCGACAGCGATACCACCGACGGTCAGGTATACACCTTTTCCACCAAGCTCAAGACCGGTGACCATTCCTATCACTTCTCGGGAAGTGACGCCTTCGGCTTCGAAGCCACAGGACCGTGCGTCGGCGAGGGCAATCAAAGGACAATGACGGTGTACGATGATCAAACGTCGGCGACGCCGGGCCTCGGAGCGGCCATGACCCTAGCAGCCATGGGGGTACTGGGAGCTGCCCTGGTCCTCAGACGTCGCAGGGAGGTGGTTTCTTGAGGAAGATCCTGATGTTCGCATCCGTCGTGGTGGTGGTCCTGTTGCTGGGGGTGGCGTTACAGCCGGTAGTGTTTGCCCAATACGACGGTACCAAGGACGAGGAGGAGTCCAGGGGACCAGAGGAGATCCCAGGCCCCTTCCGGAACCTCAAGAAGATGGTCCTCGACCTCATAGATGCCACGCCGGACCCCCAGAATACCTACGACGTCGACGGCGATGGCCTTCCGGACAACGTGGAGTTCGTCATCGGTACCGACCACACAAGAGCCGATTCGGACTTCGACAGGATATCAGATTACGACGAGGTCATGAACAACATGGACCCGACGGAGCCCGACTCCAACATGGACGGCCTCCCCGACTATTACGAGATCGACGATGTCGACCTGGATATCGACGGCGACGGCATCCCTAACGTCTGGGACCGCGACAACGACGGCGATGGTGTGTTCGATGGCGTGGACATGTCGCCCTTCGTGAGGTCCGACCTCCGGAGCAACTTCGACTTCAGCATCTACACCAACGGGGGACCGACCTACATCTCCCTGCAGCTCAAGACGAAGAACCCGGACAACATGCGCCTCATAAACCAGAATTTCAACTGGCCCTTCGACAAGGAGGGTTCGATGAAGGACCTGGACAACTCCGTCAACGACCTGGTGATCACCCCCCTGCTGGAGTTCACCGCCAATCAGGTGCCCGAGGGCCCAGGACTGGAGGAATACGGGATCATGTCCTGCTGCCAGACGGCCTACATCCCCGTCTTCCCCGTCTGGGACTACGGCAACATCGTCGCCTTCAAGGCGAAGATCTTCTACCCGCCCACGGGTACGCCTGGCCTCATCGACGGCAACATGAGGCTCAGCTGGAAGGTGAAGGGCCTCTCCGACAACCAGGCGATGTCCCTCGGCATCGATGAGGGAGGGTTCAGGTATGTGACCCCGGGCTCGGATGGCAAGGTCTATGCAGACAGCGAGTGGATGGACGAGGACGCGACCTTCTTCTGGCTCGAGCAGAAGACGGGAAGGGGCGCCTTCCAGACCGAGGACGGCCGCTACTTGGTCATCAACAACGAACACCACATGGTGACCAGCACCGACCCCCTCGATAGCAATGGGTACTACGACTTGGAGAAGATCTCCGGTAGCACGGTCCTCAGGGCCCACAACGGCTTGTACCTCAAGGTCCTGCCGGACGGCAGCATCATCGCGAACGGCGAGGCCAGCTCGACCAGCCTGCTCACCGTGATCAACAGGGGCTATGTATCGAAGTCCACCACCCTGGCGATCTACTACGAGGACTTCACGATCACCGGGGCCATCGCCGAGGAGCATTACGGGACCGACGGTGGCATCCTCTACGGTGACAATGTTACCCACTTCGTCGCGGCCAACCTCAGGCTCGCCTATGACTACCTTAGGAACGGCACGAACTCGATGAACGACATACCGGACCTACTGGACGAACACGAGATACCACTGTCCTACAACATAACCCACTTCAAGCACAAGGACAAGGCGGTCCAGGCGCTGATGGTGGACATGGTCCACGAGGCGATGGAGACCATCGACGAGGGGGATCGTCGCCCGGTCATCATGCTAATGGAGGAGCGCTCGGCCTCCTTCGAGATGACTGACATCAACAACACAAGCCACGTGCTGCGAGGGGATTTCGCGATGAACCTCACGACGCAGCCTATCGTAACGACGAAGTCGTTGAAGTCCCCATGGTACGAGAATGGCTCAAGGTACCCCATCGATATGGGCGACATCGTCACCGACATCGGGACATGGAACGTCTCGCTGGACAACCAAGCCGCCCTGGCCGGCCTCGTTCTGGCCTGGAGCGTGGGCGAGAACTTCGTGGCCAAGATCGGTCCTGACATTCCGGAGTACGCCTTCCCCGAGAGCGACGAGATCCCCTTCGTGGTGGACGGGATAATGGACAAGGGCTTCGCCGCCATCAGCACCTTGGCCACGATACTCAAGGTGGGCAAGGCGGCTTACGACTGGGTCAAGGTGAACAAGGTCTCCAAGCTCTTCACCGAACCCCTCACCTCCATCAAGGGCATAAGCAAGACCTACCAGGCGGTCAGCAAGGTGAACACGGGTGCCTTGAAGGTCGTGAACAAGGTCGGCGACGCCCTGGACGTCATTGGCCTGGTCATAGACGTCGGCATTGCCATCTACTGCTTCTTCGCCATAGCTGACGCGTACGACTGGAGCGCCATTGGCGTCGGTATAGCCACCCTGTACGCCATCATGATGATAGCCTACGCCATCGTCCTGTTCGCCATCGGGATGATCCCCGTGGTCGGTTGGATCATCGCGCTGATCATCACCCTGTCTGACCTGATCGTCGGATGGATCACCGGCGCGGGATGGTCCCAGAGGCTGATGGAGTGGATAATAGATCTGATCACAGACTTCAGGGTAAGGTCCGAGATCGACATGGAGTTCCTGGGCACAGATGTGGTCATCCACGACTTCGACGAGAACGGCCTGGACGTCGGCGACCGTATCGAGTGGATCAGCGAGGTATCGACAAGGGTCAACCGAACACCCGATGGGAACTGGGATGATGTGCTCCAGAGCTACATCGTCCCCAAGTACACCATCCATGTACCCAAGTACACGTATTCCAACACCTTCTCGAGCACGGAGGAGATCGATGAGCGGTTCGACGACGCCTATGGTTGGAGGGAGACGGACTTCGAGATCCGGGCCTGGGCGGAGCCAGGCATCGGGATGGTCAACTACCCTGTCACCCTCACCTTCAGTGCCGACACCAAGGTCTACTACGACGAGTGCTGGTGGGCCATCGTCTGGTGGTGCGGCCGCAAGGATAGCACCGACACTGTCTCCGCAGACCCGGTCACCATGTACTTCGACGTGCTGCCCGGTTCGGTGGACGACTTCGCCAAGTGGCGGGGCATCACCTCCAATGACTGGGACGGCGACGGGCTCAACAATACCGAAGAGGCGAGAACGAGCCAATGGAAGTGGGACACCGATGGCGACGGCCTCGGCGACGATTACGAGCTGGAGATCGGGTCCATCCCTTGGCTCTACGACTCCGATGGTGATGGCCTCAACGACATGACCGAGCACCTCTGGAACAGCAACCCCAGGAATGGGGACACCGACGGCGACGGCCTCAACGACTACATCGAGCACAACGGCTGGGTCGTATCATTCAACTACTTCGGCACGGACTTCCACTGGCATATCAATTCCAACCCACGGTTCAACAACACCGACGGCGATGCGGTAAACGACTTCCTGGAATACAGGACGCTACAGAACCCCCGGTCCGCAGACACCGACGGCGACGGGGTCAAGGACGAGATCCGCGATTACTACGAGACGGACTTCCACCACATCCGGAACATGATCGAGGGTCCCGCCAGCTCCGCGATCGCCGTCGACGGGGCTGGGAACGTCTACCTCGCGGTCAACAAGGACGGTACCAGCTACACCCCCAACTGCATCGCCAAGTACGACAAGGACGGCGTGTTCTTGAAGAAATGGGACCGGTGGGAACCTTCGGGGGTGGTGAACTACTTCAGTAGTATTGTGGAGATAATTATAGGACCCGATGGCGACCTGTGGGTCCTCGACTTTTGGAAGGGTCTGACCAAGTGGAGCAAGGAGGGTGCGTACAGGAACTGGTGGCTCTACGATGGCACCAACCCCGGGATACTGCATCCCTTCGCCTTCGACATCGCAGAGAACGGGACGATCTACATCGCGGATCAAGGGTCCAACACCATCCGTGTCTTCGACCAGAACCGCAACCTGTTGAGGATCATTGGTAGCCCTGGCACCGGGGATGGCCAGATCTCTAGACCCCGGGCCCTGGCGGTCCACCCCGATGGCTACGTGTTCGTCAGCGATAGTGTCAGCCGCATCCAGAAGTTCGCCGTGAACGGGACGCACATTGCCACGTACAAAGGGACCGTTATCGGTAACTTCGGATATCCCCACGATATCGACGTCGACAAGAACGGGGACCTGTTCATCACCGAGTACTACCTGCACCGCATCCAGAAGGTCAACGTCGATATGAAGTGGATAGACACCATGTGCGGAAAGGGGAGCAGCAACGGCAAGGTCGTCAATCCCATCAGTCTTGTGATAACCGACGACAACAACATCTACATAGCAGATAGAGGCAACTTCCGCGTCCAGCACATGTGGCAGAAGGTGGTCTTCGTTCCCGCCTCGTCGTACGTCGTCTTCACCGACACCGACGGCGACGGGTTCAACGACACCGATGAGGCAAACGAGTGGACCGTCACCGTGTTCAACGCCTCTGGGTCCATCAAGTTCAACGTGACCTCGGATCCGCTGTCACCCGACACCGACGGCGACGGCCTCAACGACCTCAAGGAGTTCCAGCTGCTGTCGAATCCCAGGTCACCGGACACCGACGCTGACGGGGTCATGGACGCCGATGAGCTGGCCCGGGGCACCAACCTCACCCACTGGGACAGCGACGGAGACACCCTCGACGACGGCATCGAGGTTACATTTAAGAGCAACCCCCTCATGAACGACTCGGACCAGGATGGCCTGTCCGACGCAATGGAGTGGAGATTGGGTTCCGACCCGCTGAGCCGGGACACGGACCAGGACGGCCTGGAGGACCTGTTGGAGGTGAGCTTCGGTTCCAACATCACGAACCCCGACACCGACGGCGACCTCATGTTCGATGGCCTCGAGTACGACCTGGGGATATCGCCCAACAACCCTGACATAGATGGCGACGGCATCCCGGACGGCTACGAGGTCATCTTCGGGACCGACCCCAAGAACAGTGACAGCGACGGCGACAACCTGCTGGACGGCTTCGAGATCGGCATGAGGATCAACCCCATGTCGAACGACACCGATGGCGACTCAGTGTTGGACTCCACCGAGCTGGACATCGGCCTCAACCCCAACAGCGGGGACAGCGACGGCGACGGCGTGCCGGACAACCTGGACCTGGACTACGAGGTGGACCTCAACCAGAAGGTTTACTTGGCCATGGACGAGATCGGAAACAGGACCCGTTTCATCGAGGACCTGAGTGGCTTGGTCGATCTCCAGGTGGTGGAGCCCAGGGCCATCATCGACAGCTACAAGAGCGCCCGGTACATCGTGCTCGTGGGAGACCCCAGCTCTGACGAGGGTACGGCGGGTAGCATCATCCGGGCCCTTTTGGAGGACACACCGGATCTCCTGGATCGCCTGATAACCTCGGGCGAGTTCCACATCACCACTCGCTATGGGATGTGGGCCCAGACGCAGACCATCGTCATGCTCTCACGGCCCTTCGCGTCCGACCACATCAGGGTGGCGGGCATCCTCAAGAGCATGAGGATGACAGTGGGAGAAGGTGCCGTGGCAGCCACGTACCTGAACCCCAGGTCATGCTTCATGATGGACGACGTGGACACCATCAAGCAGACGGACACCGCCATTTGGACCAAGCTGGACGAGATGGCGACCTTCAGCGTGGCCATCACCAAGTACACCGAGGAGGACGCCCCTCATCACCTGGACGCCACGAATGGCCTCGAGCCCGGCGACGAGGTGATGGGCAAGTACGTCTCCGTTGAGGTGAGCGAGAGCATCCAGACCAACCTCACCGATATGGTGACCGGCTCGAACATCAAGCTCTACTACACCTTGGACGACCTGGACATGACCGGCGATGGGGACGCCAACGACTCCGACGACCTCAACGAGGAGACCCTCTGCCTCTACCATCTCGACGAGGAGACCGGGATGTGGGTGAAGGTCAGGGAGGACCTCCCCTGGGTCACTGATGCAGGTGTGAACACCACCGACGTGATGCTGTACGGTACCCAGTACGCTGGATACATATGGGCGGAGATCAGTCACTTCTCCCACTTCGGGGCCGGAGGACGCCCGAACACCTTCCTGCCCACTGTGGCCGACGCAGGCGATGACGTCGATGGCTTCACAAACCAGATCATAACCTTCAACGGCACGGCCTCCACGGGCAATGGAGAGCTCAACTACACGTGGATGTTCTATCACCGGTCCCAGCAGGTCACGCTGTACGGCCCCACGGCCGAGTTCGTGTTCACGGAGACTGGGGAACACGTCATCACACTGCTGGTCAAGGACGAGTACAACGTCGTCGATGGCGACACGGTGTTCATCACCATAACCTCGATGGCGGAGAGGATGTTCGACCTGGTGGTCGGACCCATCATTGACGAGCACGGAGAGCCCGTAACGGACGCCCACGTCAGGGTATCAGTATCGAACTTCCGGTTCTTCGGGGAATCCGACGACGAGGGCGTTGCGCTGCTGGAGATGGCCGTGGCCTTCCAGGACAGGAACATCGAGGTCTTCGTCGTCAAGAGCGGGTACGATACCCTGGAGTTCGATACGCGCATCACCGCAGAGGGCGTCCTCTCCACGGCCCCACCCACGATGTACAGGGAGCTTACACTGGTGGTCTGCCACGCAGGCTTCGACCGCATCGCTTACACGGGCGAGAATACAATCCTGAACGGCACCCTCTCCGCTGGGAACGGTGGGATAGTGAACTACACATGGTCCTTCACGCACATGGGCGGAGAACGCAACCTCTACGGGCCCACCCCCGTCTACGTCTTCGAGGAGGAGGGCGATTGCACGGTGACCCTCACCGTCACCGACTTCCGGGGACTCTCCGACGAGGCCGAGGTGACCCTCACCGTCATCGAGAGGCCCCTTGATCTGTTCACCATCTTTGTGGGCCCCGTGATGGACCAGTACAACCTCCCGGTGGTGGGGGCGCAGGTCGATCTCATCATCGGCGACGACGAGTACAACGGGAAGACGATGACTGACGGCGTAGCATACATAGTCCTGCCTGGCACCGTGAAGGGTAAAGACGTCAAGGTGCGCGTAACCGGATTGGACATCGCAACCATCGAGTACTACACCACCATAACCTCAGGGGGAACGCTGGAGACCGCCGTCCCGTCCGCCCAGAGCGAGGCCAAGCACCCGACACCGGGCGCTACTTCTGGAGGGTCCGCAGGATGGCTCATTGGTGTTATCATGGCCCTAGTGGTCGTGATACTGCTTGCATTCCTCATAGTCACCAAGCGCATCGGTGGAAGGAAGCAGGAACCTCTCGAGGAGACGGAGGAGGAAGCCCTGTCCGAAGGGGTAGAGGCCACCACGGACGAGGACATCGATGCCTTGCTCGAGGAGGTGAATGGGGAAGGACCCTCGGAGGGGGAGATGGCTGAGGACGAGGTCCATGTCATCAAGCCGCCCGCATCTGAGGAGGGGAAGGATGACGATACAGGTGCTTCCGTCGTGGCCTTTCGGGACCTTCCCCGATCATCGTCCAGGAAACCAGCCACCAAATCTGTGGAGCCGACGGAAGAGAACGTGCAGCTCACCTCAACGGAGGCGGACGGAGAGATGGAGGCCACGGACGAGAACGTGGACGCTGACATCTGAACCCCCTGCCATCCAAGGTCAGGACGGTCCCAGAACCGGAAGGTGCCCTCGGCCCATATCCTGTGCAGGCTTGCAGTCCTGACCAACGGGGCTGAGGACCGAGCCTTGAACACCAGCCCGAGGTCCCCGGACATCTCCGTCATCTTCGAGACCATCGCACCTGGCGAGGAGCCCTATTAACTTCCTATGGGGTTTGCGAACGGTTTAACTGGTACCAGGTCCGTTTCGCTCCCGTTCCCAGGTCCGGGGTGGATCATTATGGATAACGAGGAGTTCAGAAGGCGGGCCCACGAGACGGTGGACTGGATGGCCGACTACCTTGAGGGCGTCGAGGGTTTTTCCGTGAGGTCCCAGGTTGGTCCTGGGGATGTGCTCAACCAGCTACCGCCATCGCCTCCCCAGGAGGGGGAGCCCTTCGACGACATCATGTCCGACGTGGACCGGGTCATCATGCCCGGCATCACCCACTGGCAACACCCCTCCTTCCATGCGTACTTCCCCGCCAACACCAGCCCCCCGTCCATCCTCGCCGAGATGATAGTCTCGACACTGGCACCCCAGTGCATGCTCTGGCAGACCTCGCCCGCCGCCACGGAGCTGGAGGAGCGGGTCATGGAGTGGCTCGGGGGAATGCTGGGGCTGCCCAAGACCTTCACCGGGGTCCTCCAGGACACCGCCTCGACGGCGACCCTCTGCGCCATCCTATCCGCGAGGGAGCGGGTCACCGACTTCGGGTCCAACGCCAGCGGCATGGGCGTGTGGGGCAACCTCACCGCCTACTGCTCCTCCGAGACCCACTCCTCCATCGAGAAGGGGGTCAAGATCGCGGGACTCGGCAGGGAGAACCTGCGTAAGGTCCCCGTCGATGGGGACTTCGCGATGGTCCCCTCCGAGCTGGAGGCCGCCATCGAGGGTGACCTGGACGAGGGCAATAGGCCGGCCATAGCCGTGGCCACGATAGGGACCACGGGATCGACGGCCATCGACCCTCTGCGGGAGATCGGGGACATCTGCCAGCGGTACGGCATATGGCTTCACGTGGATGCAGCCCACGCGGGCTCGGCGCTCCTCCTCCCCGAGTACAGGTGGATGGTGGACGGCATCGTTCTGGCGGACAGCTTCGTCATGAACCCCCACAAGTGGCTGTTCGCGAACCTGCCCTGCTCGGCGTACTTCGTCAAGGACCCGGAGACCCTGGTCCGGACCTTCGAGATCATGCCCGAGTACCTCAAGACCAAGGAGTCCGGTGTCACCAACTACCGCGACTGGGGTATCCAGCTGGGCAGGCGGTTCAACGCCCTCAAGCTGTGGTTCGTCATCCGAAGCTACGGGGTCGAGGGCCTTCGCGAGAGGATCCGTGAACACATCGAATTGGCTCGTTGGATCGCCGGGCAAATGGAGGCCTCCGGTCAGTTCGAGATCCTGGCCCCGATGCCCGTCAACCTGGTCTGCTTCCGTCACCACCCTCTAGGGGTCGACGACCCAGAGGAGCTGGACAGGTTGAACGAGGATCTGCTGGACCGGTTGAACGAAACGGGTAGGATCTACCTGACCCACACCAGGTTGAACGGGGTGTACACCCTACGCCTCGTGGTCGGCCAGACCACCGTCGAGAGGCGCCATGTGGAGGCGGCCTGGGACATCATCAGGGAGACGGCCAGTGACCTGTGAGCCTCACGGCCCCAGGCGGTAGAGGATAGGTACCACCAGACCGGTCTGCCCGAGGTTTATCGGGAGCCCTTCCGCCTACTCGAGGGAGCTGACGCCGTCGCGGAACTCCACGGTCTTGCCATCGAGCAGGTCCAGGGCGTACTGGAGTGCCCGCTTGGCGCTGACGGAACCGTCCGTCTCCATGGTGAGGATGAACTTGGTGTTGGAGCCGGTCACGGTGACGGCCTTGCTCTCGCACTCGTCCATGCAGGTGTTGCAGAGGATGCAGGCCTCGGGGTCCGTCACCTCGGTCTTCTTGTCGTCCATGGTGAAGACGTCCCGGGGGCATCGCTTGACGCAGACGCCGGAGAGGTCGCACTTCTTGGCGCTGATCTTGACGGTGGGATAGTACTTGTAGCCAACGCCGTGGCACACCTGCCACTTGGCGTGGGTGCGACCGGTGCCGAGGACGGCGGTGGCGTAGATGAGGGGTGACTGCCCCTCGGAGAGCTTGACCAGGGGGATGAGGTCCTCCTTGATCTTGAGGCTGCTGTCGCCCACGGGCTCCATGTCGCCCGAGTAAACGGTGCATGGACCCTTCTTGTTGAGCACGTACATGATGGAGCACTTGGGGCAACCCTCCCCCTCGCACTCGCAGCCATCCTGGAAGTTGAAGAAGTCCAGGTCGGTGGGGATGGGGACCTGTCCGAGGCGATGGGAGAGGATCTCGTCGAACAGGGGCGAGATGCTCTCATACTCCCGTCCGTCCTGGTCCCGGATGGGTCCCAGGTGGAACTCCACGTCCTCGATGGCCATCTTCGGGATGTCTGCCACGAGGGTCTGCCGCAGCGAGTTCATGAGGGCGGGGGTCGCCTCGTCCACCACCAGCACCGCCTTGGTCTCGGTCAGGGTCCTAATCTCCATCTTCATCGTCTTCACCACCTACACCCTGCGACCGCGGCGGCCGCCCTTCTTCTTCGTTCCATCGTGGGGCACGGGGGTCACGTCCTCGATACGGCCGATGCGCAGACCGGCTCGGGCCAGGGAACGGATGGCCGCCTGGGCGCCGGGTCCGGGGCTGTGGGACTTGTTCCCACCGGGAGCGCGGATGCGTACGTGGACGCCGTCGATGCCCTTATCCTTGGCGATGTCGGCCACCCTCTCGGCGGCCCTCATGGCCGCGTTGGGGGAGGCCTGGTCCTTGTCCGCCTTCACCACCATGCCGCCGGAGGCCTTGGTGACCGTCTCGGCGCCCGTCAGATCGGTGATGGTGATGATGACGTTGTTGTAAGAGGCGAAGATGTGTGCGATCCCCCAGCGCATCAGGAATCACCCCCTTTCCCGGGCTCCTTTTCCTTGGGAGCTTCCTTCTCATCCTTTCCCTTCGGGGCGTCCTTCTCATCCTTTCCCTTCGGGGCGTCCTTCTCATCCTTTCCCTTAGGAGCTTCCTTTTCATCCTTCCCCTTCGGGTCCTTCTTGTCACCCTTGTCCTTCGGGGCGTCCTCGGCCTTCCCGTCCTTCTCATCGTCGGGGGTGGGCTCGGTGACATCCTTGTCCCCGTCCGCCTCGTCCTTGCCCTTCTCCTGCTCGGTCTCGCCGATTATCGCCCTCCGCATGGCGGCGATGCGCTCCAGATCACGGGAACGACGCATGTCGCGCTCCTTCTCCTGGGCCACCCGACGCTCGTCCTTGACGGTGGTCATCTGGGGCATGAAGTCGGCGGCAGGCCTCTCGGGATGCATGTCGCTGACCATGGGAGAGCTCATGTAGTAGTCGATGAGGGGGGTCTCGGAATCGGTCACCATGTAGCTGGGGACGGTGACCTTGCGCCCCGCGATGCTTATGTGGCCGTGGACGATGAGCTGCCGGGCCTGCTTCATGGTGCGGGCCAGGCCCTTGAGGTAGATCTGGGTCTGAAGACGACGGACCAACATGGCCTCGACCTCGAGGGCCAGCACGTCGGTCAGGTCGGCCTTGCCCGAGAGCAGGCCGAGACGGATGAGCCTCTCGAGCAGGGCATCCCTCTCCTTGATGGCCTGTTCGTCGCTGGTGCGCTGTCGGGCCTGGAGGGCCCTCGCCTGGCGCCTCAGGTCGCGGAGCATGGTCTGGGTCTTCCAAAGCTCCCGCTTGTTCTTCAGGCCGTACTTGCGGATGATCATGTTCTCCTCGGAGATGCGGGCTCCATCCCAGGGGTGGGACGGGGTGGTGTAATGCTTCCTGGCGAACTTGGGGTCTCCCATCTGCCATCACCCCTACTTCCTCTTCCTGGAAACGCCCAGGACCAGGCCGGTCCGCCCGTTGGACTTGAGCCGCTGTCCGCGGACCTTGACCCCGCGCTCATGGCGGATGCCCTTGTAGGACCGGATCTTCTTCAGGCGGTTGATGTCGTCCCGGCGGGCCATCTGCACCTCGCTGGACGTCAGGTGGACGTCGTCTCCGGTGTCGTAGTCCTTCTGCCTGTTCATCATCCAGGCCGGGATCACCTCGTGGATGTTCTCGATGATACTCTGGATCCGGTCGATCTCCTCGTCGGAGAGGTCACCGATGCGCGCCTTCCTGTCGAAGCCCAGGTGGTCAACGACGCGGATGCTCACGCGCCGGCCGATGCCCCTCACCTTCGGCAATGCCAGGTAGAGCGGCATGGTGCCGTCTATATCGGTGTTCGCGATGCGGACGAGGAACTGGAAATCCGGGTTCTCGTCCTCATGTTTCTTGGACCTCGGGGCTTCTCCCTTGTCCTTGGGTTCATTCTTCGCCATGGTCGAACCTCCCACGGGCCTATCTGGGACGCGAGGAACGAAGGTGTTCCCCGGCGTCAGCCCGACCACCTGTGGGTCGAGCCCCGACGGGACGGGCGTGATAACATGCGATGCTATATAAAGGTTCGGTCCCCTGGACCCCTGGAGAGCTATTACGGCCATCAAGGGTTGCGAGCCATGTCCACCTTTCATTTCGCTTGGAA
>CBDUQW010000074.1:0-17175 GCA_965369625.1 uncultured Thermoplasmata archaeon
CTATTATCAAGATGTACCAGATTCAATAGGGCTCCTAGTAGCCGGTGGATCGACTTGGGAAAAGACGACGATCTCAACAAGCAGATGGAGCTGAACGAGCGTGAAGCGGTGATCCTGACCCGCGAGCGCATGCTCGAGCAGCGCATCCGTGAGATCCTCCGCCGAGAGCAGCTGGTGGCCGTCAAGGAGGAGCGGATCGAGGACCTGCTCCGGCAGCTCCAGTCCCTGGGCCTCCACGAGATAGCCGCCGGCCTCGAGGACACCTTCGAGCACGCCATAAAGGAGCTGGAGAGCCGACGGGAGGCTCGCAGACTGATCCTGGAGGAGGCGGAGAGCATGTCCGACGGAGGCACCAACGGCACCGGCCTGTGGGGCAAGTCGGTGGAGATGCGCGAGGGCCGGGCCGAGCGCGAGGCACAGGAGGACCTGATGCTGGATCTCCTCGACGAGCCTGGCATCGCCCCAGAGGAGAAGTCCCGCCGCTTCCTCGAACAGCTCGAACGGGAGCTGGACGCCCGTGACAGGGACGAGGTCTGGGACCGGGCCGACCGCATGAGGTACCTGGCCACCACCTTCGGCCAGGCCGGCAACCACACCAAGTGCGCCGAGTACTCGCGACGGGCCCTCATCATCCTGGGCCACTTCGCATGAGGCGGGCACAACCCTTTTCTCCGCACCCACCCTTCGTGGGCCGATGATAGTCGCAGAGGTCTCGATAGCGCCCTTCGGGGTGGGCACAAGCCTCGGCCGCTACGTGAAGGTGGCCGTGCAGTCGTTGCGCGAGTCCGGCCTGAAGATAACCCCCTGTCCCATGGGAACGGTGCTGGAGGCTCCGGACCTGGGCTCGGTCTTCCGTGCCGTGGAGGACGCCCACGATGCCGTCAGGGCCGCCGGAGGGGAGCGGATCTCCATCAACCTGAAGGTGGACGCCAGGTACGACAAGGACGCGTCGGCCGAGGAGAAGCTCCGGTCCATCGGCGAGCTGTGAGCCGGTCTCAGACCCCCTCTCCCACGAGATGGGGGTCCGCGCCCGCCAGGACCACCAGGGCCCGTGCTTCCATGAAGTGGAGCTTGCCGGGTACGATGATGCTGTGCAGCGCCGGCCCGAACTCCTCCTCGGCCAGCTGACCGAGGGTCCCGGCCCTCCTCAGGCAGTCGGGGGACCCGGCCCTGGCGACGACGCAGGCCAGCGAGTCGGGTCCGGTCACGCCCTTGCCCAGCATGTCCTCGTAGCGCATGAGCAGCTGGCACCCCTCGCTGGCGGTCATGTAGCGCCCCTCGTCCGAGTGGAGGTCCAGGAGGACCAGGCTGTGGAGGCCCGCCCCGGCGTTGGCGACCAGGTGCTCGTATGGGGACGTCGGGAAGTAGTCGCCGTGGGGCCACTGGAGGGTGGTGACCCGGCCGGACTTGTAGGCGGAGAGGCCCAGCTCCGTCAGGGCGGCGGTCAGGATGGAGGCGCCGTGGAACACCCGGGTCCTGATGCCCATCCTTTCCGCCTGCAATCGCAGGTCGATGTGGGTGGTGGCGGCCATGGGGTCCCCCGCCACCAGCAGCACGGCGGTCCCCCTCTCGGCGGCCTCGAGGATGGGCTCTGGGGTCTCCTCCACGCCCTCGCGCTCCAGGACACGGATGGTCTTCCCGATCCGGGCCTCCAGTGACCCCAGGCAGGCCCCGGTGAGGTGAGATGTGTAGAACTCGGCGAACACGGCGTCCGCTGACCTGGCGGTCTCCAGCCCTGCCAGGGAAACGTCGGTGTCGTCGTGGAGCCCGAGTCCGACGAAATGGAGCTCTCCCGTTCGCGGTCCCCCTGCGTGTCCTCGGGAGGTCGTATCGGCCCTTAGGCTTTACGGTCGGAGGCGGTCACCGTTGGCAACCTTTATTATCGCAAAGGCACATCGGACGGACGGTGGTCCTGCTGGCCTCGGTGTCCGCGTTCAGGTGGAGATATCTCGCAGCGGCGGTCCTCGCCATCCTCCTGGCGGCCACGGCCCTGCTCGCCCCCTTCCCCGTCCAGTCCCATTCCACCGGCATGGTGGGACAGACCCGTAGCGGGTGCACCTGCCACAACGCCACCGAGTCCCTGGGCGTGACGCCCACGTTGGACGGGCTCCCAGGATACTACGAGCCTGGGAAGGAGTACGACCTGAACGTCTCCTTCGAGGGCGGTCCCATCAGGGGCCCTGGTCCGAGGGCCGGCTTCGACCTGCGCGTTACTGGGGGTCTGCTGGTCGCCCCGGAGGGATCGGATCAGGTGCGCCGGGACCCGGGATCGGGGGAGCTGACCCACACCTTCGAGGGCAACAACGCCACCTGGTGGAGGGTGAGTTGGAGGGCCCCAGAGGAGGACACGGGCACAGTGACCTTCACCCTCGTCGTCAATGCGGTCAACGGCGACGGTGCGCAGAAGCCAGGTGACCAGTGGGGACGGGTGGAGGTCGAGGTCCAAGAGGGCGGACGGGGAGGTATCTCCGATGCCGGCGCCTTCTGGTCGGTGGTGACAATAGCCTTCGTCCTGGCCATCATCGGTGGGGCCTGGTACGCGACCCGCGGGCCCCGGATCGGGCACAGGTGAGACCCCCGTCTCCCCACAAGTTTTATCACGGCCCAGCACCCTCAAGAGCTAGAGCCTGGGGTCCCCAAGTGGCGGTGGTACACAACTCCCTCGAGAAGCGCTCCGCGGCGTTGTTGCTCATGGTGGCGATGATAGCCCTGGCCCTCCTACCCCTCATGCCGGGCTCCGCCCAGCAGAGCGGGGGCGTGGGTCTGGAGGACAGCGACCGCGCGGGCTGTCACTGTCACAACATCGCCCCCGACCCAGGTGTGACCCTCAACCTGATGGGGCTTCCCGACAGGTACGATCCAGGCCAGGTCTATGACCTCATGATATCCGTCGCGGGCGGCCCCCCCATCACCGAGGGCATGGTGGCCGAGGGGGGGTTCATGGTATCGTGCACCAACGGCACCTTCGCCGTGCCCGAGGGGTCGGACCAGGTCCAGGTCTTCAACGGGGACATGACGGCCTCCCACACCCTCGCGGGGAACAAGTACCGTCAGTGGCGTCTCCTGTGGAGGGCTCCCAAGGAGGGCACGGGGGATGCGGTGTTCCACATGAGCGTCCATTCCGTCAACGGCGACGGCGTGGAGACGGGGGACATCGACCAGTACAACTCCGTCGTGGCCGTCAGCCTAGGCGAGCCACAGGTCGGCGTCGTGGACGAGGGCGCCTCGGAGTGGGGCGTCCCCCTGGCGGCCTACTGGGTGGGCACCCTCGCCTTCGTGGCCACCCTCGTTCTCACGTGGGCCGCCTATTACGTCATCCGGGGGACCAGCCGCCACAACGTGGTCCACATAGGCTCCCGCAAGCGTTACGTCGTGGAGGAGAGGAGCCCCCCCTCGTCCTACGGGGCCGCGATCCTCATCGCATTGCTGACCGTGGTAGAGATGGCCTCGGCCTTCCTCCTGGTGGAGGGCATCGTCGGAGGGAGGAGCGACATCGCCCTGGCCGTCAACCTGGCCGTGGTGCTCGGCCTGTTCGTCATGATCGTCGCCATCTACAGGTCCGCCTTCATCCCGAGGCTCGCCAGCATCGAGCCCGAGGAGCCCGGACCGGGTGCGGAGGGATGAGGGATGGCGGAGGACGAGACCCGGATGGAGCCCGAGGACGATGACCTCACCCGCAGGCGCTTCGTGCAGGTCTGTGTGGGAGTGGCGACCGCAGCCGCTGTGGGCTCCACGATCTCCTCCTTCCTGGGCCTGAGGTCGCCCCTGGAGCTGGCACCACCTCCCAAGGGGGTCGAGGCCGTGGCCGTGTGCCCGGTCTGCTCCGTGGGATGTGGCATGTTGTCGGTGACGGCGTCGGGAGAGGCCTACCCGTCCAAGGGGGATCCCCAGTCCACATCCACCGGCGGGATGGTCTGCAGCAGGGGTTCGCTCCCTCCCGGGACGGCTTGGCCATCCACCCTGGCAGCCCCCATGAGGCGCCTGAACCCCACCACCAAGGGTACCAGCCCCAGCATGGACCAGTTCGTGACAACGACCTGGGAGGAGGCGATAGAACGCATCGCGGCGGCCATCGTGGAGACGGAGACCCTGTGGGGTCCCGACGCCCGGGGCTGCATCATGGGCGCCGACGTGGCGATGGAGGACGCGTACGTGGCCGGGAAGCTGTGGAAGGCGGTGCTCCGTTCACCCAACACCGATTCCGTGGAATCGATGCACTCCCGGGCCACCGACCAGGCCTACATGGTCCACCTGGGGGAGATCGCACCTCCCACCTGTTTCGACGACGTCAACCTGGCCAACATGATCGTTGTGGTCGGCGAGGACATCGCCAACACCCACCCCGTCCTCTACGCGAGGGTGGCAGAGGCGGTGGCCGAGAGGGGCGCCCACCTGGTGGTCATCGACCCCAGGATGACGGCGACGGCCCTCCGGACCAGTGCGGACCACGTCCCGGTGAGGGCGGGTGGCGAGGTGGCCCTGCTCAATTCGGTGGGCTACGTCCTGGTCCACGAGAAGGGCATCGCGCCTGATGCGTGGGCGCGGGAGAACGCCCTCAATGCCGCGGCCTACGCCGAGTTCCTCATACTCTACAACCCGGTTCACGACCCGAACGAGCGGGTGGACGCCGACCACCTGAAGGACCTTTGCAATGGCCCCAGCGAGTGGGTCGACTCCCTGGGCAACAGGGACGCCAGCGGCTACCTGAAGTCCTTCAACGTGGCCTCCATAACGGGTCTTGGTCCGGAGCAGATACGGGCGCTGGCTGACCGTTGGGCCCTGTCCCGGAACGTCCTGACCCTCTGGTCGTCGCGGCTCGCGGGAGCGGGGGACGGCGGGGCCGCAGTGTCCACCATCTTGAACCTTCACCTGCTCAGCTCCCAGATGGGACGTCCCGGCGCCGGTCCCATGGGCCTCCACGCCGGCGCCCTCGGACGCGGTGCCTTCGACCTGGGCGGCACGCCCCTCGTGCTGCCGGGAGGTGACCTGGGCGGCACTGGCCTCCCTCCCACGTCCCTCGAGGAGGTCTGGGGCACGGAGTACGCCCACGAGGCGGCCCGGTTGCCGACGGTGAACGGTGCCGTCGATATGTTGACCAGGGCCAAGATGGGCGAGATGCCCTTCCTCCTCCTTCTGGGAGGTTCCGTCTCGGCCCAGATGCCCGACACGGACAACCTGGTGGACGAGGCCCTGAGGAGCTCCTTCGTGGTGTCCACCGCGGCCCACCTGGAGGACCCGGACGTGGCGTACGCCGACATGGTGCTCCCGCGTCCCTCCTGGTACGAACGGGAGGCTCACTTCATCAGCTTCCAGCGGCAGGTGGCCCGTTCGCTGCCCTCCCTCGCCGCCATGGACGGGACCCGACCCGAATGGATGGTGCTCTCTGAGATCGGTTCAAGGCTGGTGAGCGACCCCCTCTTCGGGTACACCGGGTCGACGGGGATAGTGGAGGAGATAACCAGGGTGACCGTCGATACCCCCGCTGACATGCGGGCCCTACCGCTGGGTGACGGCCTGACCGAGTCGAGGGGTGTGAAGTGGCCCGTCATCACCGAGAGGTCCGCCGACCAGGGCGGGACGGCCCGCCGCCACAACGGCCAGGATGGTGGTGCCGGATTCCCGACACCCTCGGGCAAGGCCGTGATACTCCCGCGGGAGGATCCCACCCTGAGGCGCCCACCCGTTCCCGACCATCCCCTGAAGGCCGTCGTCTCCATCGATGGTGGCACCTGGTGGGACGGGCAGCTGTACCAGCCCTCGGGAGGTGACGTCGTCCGGCCCCGCGAGGTCGAGGGGGCGTACATCGAGATGACGAGGGAGGACGCCGGGGCACTGCTGTTGCTGGAAGGGATGTCCGCGCAGGTGACCTCGGCCCAAGGCTCCATCACGCTGCCCGTGAGGTTCGCCGAGGAGGGCACGGCCCCGGGCCACGTGTTCATGCCGTGGGGCGCTGACACCAGGACCCAGGCCCTGGCGCCGTCGTTCCCGCTGGACAGCAATGGCGTGCCTCCCTGGTCCGTGTTCCCGGTCCGGGTCGCGCCGGCCCCCGAGCCGGAATGAGCTCACGACCAGAGGTAGGTCGCGACCAGGGCCACGACGACGATCGCCAGCAGCATCTCGCCCATCCGCAGGGTCCTCTCCCTGACACCCAGGTCATCCATGTCCTTCCGGGGCCCCTCGTCCTTCCGCCCGGGCCAGTGATGATGCCTCAATGTCTCCAGGAAGAGGAGGCAGACGAAGATGAACAGGAACGCCAGGAAGTAGTGCTCGAGGGACCCGACAACGTCATCGACCTGGGCTGCCGTGAGCCCCAACAGGTAGTTCCACCACATGATGGACAGAACCGCGAAGAGGGCCCCGACGAGACCCGACAACCAGACCGGGAAGAGGAGGTACCGGGAGAACACGAAGGCGAGCAGAAGGATCGACACGACGGCGAGGACCGCGAAGGAGGTGGTGGTGTTCTGGGTGTCGAGGAACGCGAAGGGGGTGTACAGGGCCTCCATGAAGCCGATAAGTGCCACAACGGCGAGGATGTTGGATATGTGGAACCAGGGGGGCTCGGGAGTCCTCTCCTTGTCCAGGACGGCGAGGAGGGAGATCACGCCCAGGAGGAGGATCCCCTTGAGGGGGATGAACAGGACGGCTGCTCGCACCAGGTCGTAGTACGGGTCCTCGATGCTGGTGGCGGCGACGGATGGCATCGTCATGACGATAGCGGCGAGGAGCCAGAGGAAGATACCGCTCCTAGCCAGAGACCCGTTCAGGACAACCACCCACCTGAGATATGACCGTGAAGCAGTGATAACGTTTGCTCCGGGAAAAATCGGAATTCAGAGCAATGCCAGGACCGAGATGAACACCACCAGGCCCAGCACCGAAGCCCGCATCTGATGGCGACGCATGTCCAGCAAGGTGAGGTACGAACCTCTGACCATCGTCTCGGGCTCTGCGTCTCCTTGTCTTCCGATGTAGCTCTCGTCCCAAAGTATCGGCTGAGTTATTGAATGGTATTGGAACGCCATCTTGTTGAGGAGAACGATGAAGACCACCAAGGATAGGATGAGGATGGTTGCGAGAAACAATAGAATCCCAATCTCGTCAAGGAGCAACCAGGTGAGTATATTGACGGCGAAATAGACGACACCCGTCAGCAGGCTCCATTCGATCGACATGCCGAGGACGAGCCTAGAGAGGGTGCAGACTATGGCAGTGATGGCAAGACCACCTGCGATGAACGTCCAACTGCCGATGCTATAGAAGACGAATAGGTCGATGATGGACCCAGTAAGGGTGATTACCAGGACGCTCTCGACGGCCAGCTCCATGAACCTCCCCGTGCCCATGGGGGCAGGTGCGCCATCGAACCAGATCCAGAGGGCGTACATGCCCATGAGGAGGAGTCCGTTGATGGGAAGATTGACCGGTATCAGGATGTACAATACCAGAAAGGGTGATGCAATGGGGTTCGCGAGAACGGATTGTGACGACAGGGCGATGGCTACCATCGAGAGCAATGGGATGATTGCTAGGCGGGTACCCCTATCCCAGCGGTCCATGGGACATAGATGCGCGCATCGAGTAAAAAACGGTTGGTATCCAGGATACCACGGGATGACGGTCTAGTAGAGCATAGTTCCCATGAAACCGAAGAAGAAGAAGGCAATGACCAGCATGAAGAACACCCACGCGATGTGTCCCTCCATCTTCCCTATTGTCTGGAGGACCTCTCGATCCTCCTCTTCCTTCCTCACCCTCCTTTCGAGGGATATCTGCGTACCTCGTCCGAAGAGCCGGTACGAGACGACGAGAGCGGTCAGGAGGTATAGGAGTATGACCCACCACCAGAGGTCCGTGTTGTCGAGGATCACGGAATCCTGGATGTTCCCAGGGAGCATGTACCAGGTGATCGCGTTCACGGTGAAGAAAACCGCACCGGTGAGCAGGCTCCACAAGTATTCCATCCTGAGTGCAAAATAAGCGACCAGGGTGCAGATGCTAGCGATCAGGAGCAATCCAACTACGTATAGTCCCAACACGTCGTATTCGAACACAACGGCATCTATGACCGCTCCCGTGAGGGTGATCACCAGTACGGATAATAGTATTAGGAAGAAGTAATAGAACCCCCCCATTGGGGTCTCCGTCCTGTTGAAGATCGTCCAAAGGGTGAAAAGGACCAGCAGGACGATGCCATTGATTGGGAAGTTTATGAAGGCCAGCTCGAAGGCAGACACGAACCTGGGTGCAACCGGGTTCGCGCTGGCGGTGGAGGCCAGGCTGACGATTGCGACGATGAACACGGCCATTCTGGCCATGTTCCTGGGAACCCCTACCCAGGGAGTCATCACGGATTGACAGGGAACGGATTGGCAAAATACATTGTGGAATGGTTCGCGATGGTCTCAACACTCGGGGGGTCCTTCCCCGCTGCCCTTCCTGCGCTCGAGGACCTCGTTGGCCCGGCTCAGGTCGCCCTGGGTATCCACGTCCAGGAGGCAGTCCAGCTCCGGGTCGATGGCGAGGACCTCGTCCTCGGGGACGACCGCCAGGTCCAGGTCTCCCAGGCAGCCTGAAAGGTCCAACGTGCCTGCCACAATTCCCGCCTTCAGGGCCTTGATGGCGGGGAGCCTGCTGTAGACAGCGAGGTTGTAGTGGCGCTCCCCCTTGGCCTCCACCACGGCCCCCTGATGGCCCTGGACCGCATGGTACAGCTTGTCGTAGATGTCCCACACGATGAAGGGGGTGTCGGCGTAGCATACGGCGACGTTGTCGGCGTAGGTCGACCTGAGGCCCTGGAGCAGTCCTCCGGCCACGCCCTCGCTGGGGACTGGGTCCAGGGCGGCGGTGGAGCCCACGCCCACGATCTTGAGGTACTTCTCGGCCTGGGCCCAGTTGTTGGCCGCGATGATGACGTTTCCCGCGGAGCACAGTGCCTGGGCGGTCCACCAGATGAGGGGCTTGCCGCCCAGGGGACCGAGGTTCTTGTCGCGACCGAAGCGGGCGAAGCGTCCACCCGCAAGTATCACACAGGCTTGCATCGGCCCGAGAACGCCCTCGCCCTTATATCAAAACTTCGTTATCTGACCCACCTGTTCGGAGGGCGAGCGCTTCGGGATGTGCAGGTCGATCTCGTCATCGGGCCCACCCGTCTCCCTGAGGGCGCCCACGGCACCGCGGACGGTGCCCTCCAGGTAGTCCTTGACGAAGGGCTTGAGGGTTATGTCGGCGCCGCCCACCCGGAGCTCCACCGACCTGGCCTCCTCCTTCTTGGTCATCATGCGGCTCATGATGTGGACGAGGCTCTCGATCTCCGCATCGGGACCGGGGAGCTCGATGACCGTGCCCGTCGCGACGCCCTTGACCTCGCCCACCGCGATCTTGGGCGCGGTGTCGGGCGTGTCGTCCCCCAGACCCTCCACGATGACCATGTCCAGTTCCCCGGTGATGACCATCATCTCGATGAGCCTGTCCAGCGTCTGGGGCTTCGGCATGAAGATCGCCGAGTTGGTCCGGCTGGTGGCGGCCGTCACCATCGAGCCTGCCTTGATGTGACGGTCGGTGTCCTTGCCCTCGGGGTCGAGGTCGAGGGCCTCCGCCCTCGACAGTTTCACGCTGCCCACTCGGTGCCCCTTCTGGATGAGCAGGAGGAGCAACCTCTCAACCAGTCGGGTCTTGCCCGAATCAGAAATCCCGTACACGTAGATGACCGGCGTCTTGCTCATGTTCCGAACCTCCCTGTTACCTTGCCGTCAGCGCACACCTCTAATGGATTTGCCGTATATCCGCCTTATGTCCCTCGCCTCGGCGGAGCCCCTCTGGAGCACCTTGTCCCACGTCTTGATCCTGTGGATGACCGCGGTGACGCCCCTCACGGTGACCATCTCGCCCACGGTGTACTCCTCGTCGGGAGCCGCTGTCTCGGACACCGCCTTGGTGCGGTGGCCCATGTTGATGGAGAACTTCACCTTGACCTTGTCGTAGCGGACGGTCCAGAGGGTCTCGATGTCCTTGACGGGGGCCGAATCCTCCCTCTTGTCGGTGCCCAGCTCGATGCCCCGGACCTGGACAGGGACACCGTCCACCAGGAGCTCGTCGCCCACCAGGAGCACCTCGTCGGAATCGATTTCCAGCTTGGTCCGGTGGGATAGGCCCTCCTCGGACACGACCACGGTGAGGATGGTGGTCTGCACCTCGTCCTTCACCTGAAAGGACTTGGTGCCGCACTCCTTGCACCGCACCCGGAGCTCCAGCTTCTTGCCGGAGACCTTGCCGTGGACCACCTCGTGGAGGGTGATGTCGCCGCAGATCTCGCAGTCCAGGTAGAGGGCGCCGGGGACGGGCATGATGGGAGCCGCGTAGCGCTGCTTCCTATATTAACTCTATGCTGAATCCCAAGGTCGTTGCGCGCGCTAGGCTCTTATACGCTGACAGCCCATGGGCCCCGCGATGGGGACGGTCCTTGTAGCTTACGATGACACCGCGATATCCCGCAAGGCCATCGAGCGGGCGGCCACCCTCCTGGCGGACGCGGATTCCATGGTGCTCCTCTACGTGGTCACCGACGGTTCCGCCTCCGGGACCCTCGGCAGCTCCGTGTGCCCCGAGGACCTCATCTCCCCCGAGGACGCCCACCTGATGATCAACGCCACGGCGATGGAGGTCATCGAGAGGTACGGCGTGCAGGCCGTGGGCCTGGTGCGCCGCGGTTCGCCAGGGCCCACCATCGTCGACGTGGGCCGGGAGGTGGAGGCCTCGGTCATCGTCGTTGGCGTGGGCAAGGTGGAGAAGGTCTCCTGCTTCGCCCTGGGTTCCGTGGCCGACTTCGTGGCCCGTCACAGCGACGTGCCCGTTCTCATCGTCCGGTGAAGTGGTCTCCGGCCAGCGTCATTATATACATCCGGTCGCATACTAACGGAAGGTGATTACCTGCTGTTCGTTACCCACTTAGCAGCGCAACCGGGGGTGTTCGTGGAGGCCATCCGTGCCCTCAAGAACCCCACGGTGCCCTCCGGGGTTTCTATCCGCGAGTACCTGGGGGTCTTCTCCTGCAACGATGCCATCATCATCTTCGAGGCCCCGGACGAGACGACGGCGGTGGAGTTCGTCGGGCAGTTCGCCGAGTGGTTCAAGACCGAGACGGCCGTGGCCTTCCCGGTAGAGGGCTACAAGTGGACCCGGTGAGGCCGGGGGCCGGCCGATAGGTTCAGGTGGTCCCTGGTGGGGATCAATCTCAGGGACGTCATCCTCTCCCATCCCGAGGAGGACATAGGCGCCTTCGAGGGCCGCGTGCTGGCCCTGGACGCGTACAACACCATCTACCAGTTCCTCAGCTCCATCCGGCAGCCGGACGGCACGCCCCTCATGGACTCCCGGGGTCGGGTGACCTCCCACCTTTCCGGTGTGCTGTACCGCACGTCGAGCATCATGGCCAGGGGCGTTCGCATGGTCTTTGTGTTCGACGGCCCGCCCCACCCCCTCAAGATGGACACCCTGGCGGCCCGCAGGGTGGTGCGGGAGAAGGCGAAGGAGGCATGGAAGGCGGCCCTGGAGGCGGGGGACATAGAGGGAGCCAGGATGAAGGCCCAGCAGACGTCCACCCTCGACAAGGCCATGGTCGCCGAGGTCAAGGACCTGCTGGACGCCATGGGGGTCCCCTGGGTGGACGCGCCCGGCGACGGCGAGGCCCAGGCCTCCTACATGTGCAGCAGGGGTGACGTGTGGGCCACGGCCTCCCAGGACTACGACAGCCTGCTGTTCGGTACCTCGGTGCTGGTCAGGAACGCGACCCTGTCCGGGAGGCGGAAGCTGCCCGGTCGGGGCCGTCGCGAGTACGTGCAGGTGGTCCCCGAGCGGGTGGACCTGGAGGAGAACCTCAAGTCCTGGGGGTTGACCCGTGAGCAGCTGGTGGATGCCGCGCTGCTGGTGGGCACCGACTTCAACCCAGGGATAAAGGGCATCGGGCCCAAGACCGCCATCAAGCTGGTCAAGGCCCACCGGGACCTGGAGGGCGTATGCCGGGTCAGGGAGGTCGAGGTGGAGCACGCCGACGAGGTCCGGGGGATATTCCTGGACCCCGCGGTGACCGAGGACTTCGACACCCGTTTCGGCAAGGTGGACGAGACCGCGGCCATGCGCATGCTGGTGGACGACCACCAGTTCTCCGAGTCCCGCGTCCGGTCGGCCCTCCGGAAGCTGGACGTCCCCGCCCCCGAGCCCTCCAAGCAGCGGTCCCTGGACTCCTGGTTCTGATTGAAAAAGAAAGTTATATTGGGCCTCGACGCGTTGGCCAGGCCGTGAACAGGGTCGAGGCGTGGTTCCGCATTGTCAGGCCGCCCATCGTCATCATCAGCGTGGTGGGCGTCAGCGTGGGCGCCCTCAACGTTACCATCGGCCAGGGCCTGGACCTTCCCCAGGCCACGTACGCCATGACCTGCCTCTTCGCTGTGCTGCTGTCGGCGGGCCTGATGGTCCACAACGACTACTACGACCTGCCCTCGGACCGGGTGACCCGCCCCCACAAGCCCCTCCCCTCGGGGATAATCAGACCCGGGACGGCCAAGTGGGTGGGCTTCGGCCTGATGGCGGCCGCCGTCCTGGTGGCCCTGTTCGGACGATGGTGGGACTTCGGCGAGCTGGACTTCGTCACCGCGCTGATGGTGGCCTTCGTCTTCCTCGTGGGCCTCTACTACAACGCGAGGGGGAAGTACACAGGCATCTGGGGGCATGTCATGGTGGCCATCGGGGTGGGGCTCATCCCGTACGTGGGAGCGATGCCCTTCGGCGACTACGTTTCCATGGCGCCCCTGGCCCTGGGCATCGGCGTGATGGAGGTGGGCAGGGAGATAATGGTGTGCGCCGGCGACATCGAGGGGGACCGGGCCGCCGGCTTCTGCACGTTGCCCGTCAAGATCGGACAGAGGAAGAGCCTCATGGTGGTCCTGGGGTTCTACATCGCCTCGGTGCCCTTCTTCTACCTGTACCTGCCCGGGATCGCGCAGCACATCCCGGGCCTCTCGACGGATTTCTTCGGACCGGTCTACTTCGTCGGAACGACGATCTTCCTCGTCGCGTTGTTCGTGCTGTGGGCCCTGGTGTGGAGGAACCCTGTGTGGGACAGCTTCGAGGCCTACATCCGGACGGGCTCCCGGGTGGCCATCTTCCTGTACCAGCTGCTACTGCTTTCAGAGGCCTTCATCTAGGCCATGCGAAGGGCTTATGAGCAGGGTGTGCCATGCCACCAGCGGTGAGGTCTTGGAACGTGGGATGACCTACACGGACGCGGGAGTCGACCAGGACGTCATGAACGCGGCGGCCAAGAGCCTCCTGGGCTCGCTGAGGTTCCGCCGTGAGGGCCTCGGCGCCCCCTACCGTCACGAGGGGGGGTTCTCCGGGCTCATCGAGTTCGGAGACGTCCTGCTGGGCCTCGCCACCGACGGGGTGGGGACGAAGTCCCACATCTGCGAGGAGACGGGCAAGTGGGACACCGTCGGCATCGACTGCGTCGCCATGAACGTCAACGACCTCATCTGCGTGGGGGCCGAGCCCCTTGCCTTCGTGGACTACATCGCAACGCCCAGGCCGGACCCCGAGGTGTGGGCCGCCATCGGCATCGGCCTGGACGAGGGGTGCCGGCAGTCCAACATGACCCTGGTGGGCGGCGAGACCTCGGTCATGCCCGAGACCGTCAGGCAGATAGACATCACGGGGACCGCCCTGGGCTTCGTGCCCAAGGACCGGGTCGTCACCGGGACGGAGGTGTCCCCCGGCGATGCCATCATCGGCCTGGCCTCCTCGGGCATCCACAGCAACGGCTACACCCTGGTGAGGAAGGTCATCTCGGAGGCGGGTCACACGTGGGACGAGCCCTTCGGCGACCAGACGCTGGGAGAGGTGGCCCTCGAGCCGACCACCATCTACGTGCGCGCGGTGATGGACCTGGTGAGGGAGGTCGAGGTCAAGGCCATGGCCAACATCACCGGCGGCGGCCTGCGGAACATGGCCCGTTGGCGCGAGGGGCTCCGGTACGTGGTGGACGACCCCCTTCCCGTTCACGACATCTTCACGGCCCTGCAGGTGTGGGGGTCCATCGAGGACATCGAGATGTGGCAGACCTTCAACATGGGCATCGGCCTCGTCCTCGCCGTCGCGGAGACCGATGTCGACGATGCCCTGACGGTGCTCCGTCCCCATCACGAGTGCAAGGTGGTGGGCCGTGTCGAGGAGGGCACCGGCGTGGCCCACGAGGCCCTGGGCATCGAGTACACCGGGTACTGAGGGCGGTGGCAAAGCTTCAAAGGCCCCGTGGCCAATACGAGTGGCCGGTCGGACATCTTGCTCAACGACACCGATTCACTGGTCGAGGCGATGCACTACGAGAGCCTGGCCGACGGCCAGGTCATCTGTCACCTCTGTGCCCACGGTTGCAGGGTCCGTGACGGGGGCAGGGGCATCTGCGGGGTGCGGGAGAACAGGGGCGGCACGCTGTACTCCCTCATCGCGGGTCGCATGTCCTCGATGAACGCCGACCCCATCGAGAAGAAGCCCCTATACCACTTCCATCCGGCCACCATGGCCCTCAGCTTCGGGACGGTGGGGTGCAACTTCTCGTGCGCCCACTGCCAGAACTACTCGATATCCCAGGCGGACCCCGGGTCCTTCGGCCTGCGTCGCCTGGACCCGGCCGACGTCCCCAGGCTCGCCCGCGACATGGGGTGCCAGGGCGTGTCCTGGACCTACAACGAGCCCTCGATATGGTACGAGACGACCCTGGAGGGGTCGAAGGCGGCCATGGCCGATGGCCTGTACACCTGCTACGTGAGCAACGGCTACATCGAGGAGGCGCCCCTGCGGGAGATCGCGCCGGTGCTGGGTGCGATGAACGTGGACGTCAAGGCATTCCGGGAGGCCTTCTACCGGGATGTGTGCAAGGCCCGGCTACAGCCGGTGCTGGACACATGCCAGCTGGCCCGCGAGCTGGGGATATTCATCGAGTTGACGTACCTCATCATCCCGGGCCTCAACGACTCGGACGACGAGTTTGCCGAATTCGCCGCCTGGGTCAGGGACAGCCTGGACCCCTCGGTGCCCGTCCACTTCTCCAGGTTCCATCCCGACTTCCATATGACGGACCGGGGTCGCACGCCCCGGGAGACGATGCGGCGGGCGGTGGCCGCGTCGAGGTCGGCGGGCCTCGAGCACGTCTACGTGGGGAACATCCACCAGCCCGAGGACGAATCGACCCGCTGTGTGGACTGCAGGACGGTCCTGGTCGACAGGGCCGGTTTCCATGCCCGGGTGCGCTACGGCGACGACGCCCGCTGTCCCAAGTGCGGGCGTCCCGTTCCCTTCGTCATTTGAGGGCCAGTCCATCGTTGGGAAGGGGCTGGACAAACCCAAAAGGTTTTTTAGGAACATCTACTCCCTGGCTACGTCGTCCGAGGTACACTCTCGTGCGTATAGTGCTCTCAGTGCCTTTATCCTCTTCTTCCGATCTGGATCTATGTATCTCTCCGTGGTCGAGATGCTGGCGTGTCTCATGAGCCGCTGCACGACCCTGAGATCCGTCCCCTCGGACACCCGATCCCCGAATGTCCTCCGTAGGGCATGGCTGTTGGCTCCTACAATCCCCAGGTTCCTCGCATGTTGACGAATCATCCTGGTGATCGACGCATTGAAGTAGGGCTTCAGACGACCTCCATAGAAGTGAATCAACACCTCCCTGGGAATCGGCCCATCGTATCCCCTGGATCTCGCCGATGCAATGATTCGGGGGCGCACCACCGTGAGATAGTGCCACACCTCGTCCGATGCCTGTCCCACGAGATCCACAGTATCGTCCTGGTTTCCCTTCGCGTTGTTCACGAAAATTTCGTCCTGACCGATGCTGGACACTCTTAAGAGGGCGATTTCTTCCCGCCTCAAGCCCAACATCAACCCGAGGACTAGAACCATCCTGAGGTTCTCGGTGGCTGAGGATAGGAGAGTGTTCGTCTCCTCCTCCGTTAACCATCTCACTGGTCCCCTCTTGGGTGCGGGGAGGCGATATCTCCTCCTGCGTCGTAGGTTCTCGATTATGGGATTTCCAGTGGTTAGTAGAATCCCATTGAGGGTGGAAATAAGTGATGTAGTAGTCGTTGGTGCATAGTGCTCCATGATCTTCCTTCGCATCGTCTGGGCCTCTAACTCCCCCCACTTGGACGGATTCCCGAGATTCTCCCGTTCCACTATCTTGGCCAGTACCTTCGCGTGATCCCGATAGGTTTGCAATGTGCTCTCTGGATACGCCATCTCCACCTCTTTCAGATACTCTGTCGTTGCTCGTTTGAAGGGATGTTGTCGGGGCATCGCCTTCGTCCTGTCTATGGTTCTCTCCACTCATATCATTTACTCCTCCGGGTCATTAGTTCCGGCTCCGTACTTTCCACACCTATGTGAAATTTATCTACGATAGAGAAGTTTTTGGTGATCATCCTGACCACCCTTTGAAGTCATAATTCGGAGAGCAATTATTATGGTTCATCGTTGAGGTCACTGATATTATGAGAGGGTCAGCGTGTTATATATAATTTGTTATTCGTTATTATTACGTTCTATCATCGGGTGTAATTGATTATATCATGAAATTACATGTATATATACCTTTGGAATGGAGCCAGTCATTAATGAGTATGGAATTTAACTTCTTGGAGATCGTCAATAATCCAGGTTTATAAATAAAGGGATGCGTGATTATTATATCACTACAGCCTTTATTTTCAATTATTGAATATTCGTCTTAGCAAGGATATTTGTTCAATAGGGAAGGAACGAGAGGTACGGGTGTGACCCCAACAAAAAGGAACCGTACCTCCACGTTCGTATGATGTAAATACTCCAATAACCCTTAATTACTTAATGATTTTAGAAGGGATGGGAGGCCAAATGAGCTCAACGACCTCCCGTCCCAGGAGAACCCCGGTGATAAAGATCCAGACAGGCAAAAGACGAAAACCTCTCTGGATCCCATGGCTGACTTCTCCGGATCTTCATTAGCGCTTGAGGTTTTTATATCCTTTCAATCACACCCGTTAACCTTTAATTTTGATAATGGGCGGGTTGATAATCCCAATTAAAACTTGGACTTGACTTTCAGGAATAAGGTCTGAGGGTACTGTCTGGCTAGGACAGGATTTG